>CAJJWN010000001.1 GCA_905196835.1 uncultured Prevotella sp.
CCGCCAACATATAGGATAAGACCGCAAGGCGTTTCAAGCGAAAATCTGGTAAATTGGAACTACGGAGACGATTGCGTGATGCTTATGCTATGCTTACGCATAGCGTGCATTCACGTACTCTCCGTAAAGGCTTTACCAGAGCCATCGCTTGAAGGTAGTGTGAATTGCACGCTACTTTTTTACCCTTGCCTAACGAAAGGAAACGATTATGGGTAAAGTTCAGATTCTCGCCGTACTGACGATGGACGGATGTCTTTCTTCAGAGTTATATGATAAAGCACATCAGGATTTGTGCCTTGACCGTTGCGGTCTTGATGAAATCAGGAAGAAAGCCTTTTACCGTGTGACACCGGACTATTCCATTTCAATGCTGCACGAATGGAGAAAAGACTGCACAAACATCCGTTACCTCGCGGAAGCCACACCGGACACGGCAGACTATATAAACGGACTGCTGCGGATGCACGCTGTGGATGAAATCATACTATACACCGTTCCTTTCATATCCGGAAGCGGACGACATTTTTTTAAGTCGGCTCTGCCAGAGCAACACTGGACGCTTTCCTCTTTGAAAAGCTATCCCAACGGTGTATGTCGCATTATCTATATCCTTGATAAAAAAGCAAGATAGCCAAAATGTGCGGCAAGCATACATTTCTATTTTCAGGAATAGAATAAATGTTCCGATTACAAACAATTTAAGTCGGAGATAATTTGTCCTTGTGAAAAAATACTGAATTTTATACCTCTGAAATCCAGCACTTTGTAAAATTGAGTGTTGGATTTTTTATTTTCTGCCGCGTTTTTTGCCAATTATATTCATGTGCGCACGCAGAAAACAAAGTGTAATTTTCAAAATTGACAGAACCATGAATTATTTCTTGCTGGCGGAAACCGACTTTTTCCGCCTGATAAACGAAGCCGGCGACTGCAATATGGAAACGGCATACACGGCTTTCGCCACCCAAGTGATCGAACTGTGCAACGGCGGCATGGACATGAACCTTACCGTCATCGCGCTTGCCTACATCGAAATCGAGTTGCAGCACCATCCCGTACGTAATCTGTCAGAAGAAAAAAGAGAGATTGCCGCCTACGTCAGCAAGGCTCTGTCTTTCGTAAGAAAGATGCAGAAATTCCTTGCCACGCCCCAAGTGCCACCACTAATATCCGCCAACAACGCAACAGAAACCACCGCCAGCCTTCTTCAATGGACGGGCAATGCCATCGACCTCGTGGAACTTATCTACGGCATAGACGTGATGGGCTGCATCAACAACGGCAATATGCCGCTCAAACAGCTCGCCCCACTTCTCTATAAGATATTCGGGGTTGATTCTAAAGACTGCTACCGCTTCTACACTGATATCAAACGCCGGAAGAACGAAAGCCGCACCTATTTCATTGACAGGATGCAGGAAAAACTGAACGAGAGAATGTTGCGTGATGAGGAGTTGGAGCGGATGAGAAAATAAAAAAATATCCATTACATATGAGAAGACAGGAATACTCGTATCCTGTCTTTTTATTTTCATTTAATTATATATTAATTAGCACAATATATGTGAGTTTTTCATTCCTATAAGGACAAATTTCAGAAACGTATGTCTGGTAAATTATTGAGTCATCATAGTATGAACATATATCATTACTAAAAACAATGAAACAACTTCCATAAGATTGTGGTTGTAAAAATCGCCATTTAATAGCCCGTTTTTTTTGTAAAATTCGCCAATTAAAAAAATATGATTATCTTTGCATTATATTTTATAAGGTATGGAAACAGTAAATAGAATACTTCAAGAGAAGATTACAGCACGAATCGCGCCCAATAAAGCAGTACTGATTTTTGGTGCTCGCCGTGTTGGTAAAACGGTAATGATGCGTAAAATTGTGGACAACTATTCAGGTAGGACGATGATGCTCAACGGCGAAGACTACGACACATTAGCACTATTGGAGAATCGCTCAATAGCCAATTATCGGCATTTATTGGATGGTATTGATTTGCTGGCTATTGATGAGGCACAGAACATACCACAAATCGGTAGTATTCTGAAGTTGATAGTTGATGAAATACCGGGAATAAGTGTCTTGGCAAGTGGTTCTTCGTCATTCGATTTGCTGAATAAGACTGGTGAACCGTTGGTCGGCCGCAGTACGCAATTTCTCCTTACACCATTCTCGCAACGGGAAATCGCACAGACGGAAACGGCACTTGAAACCCGCCAGAACCTCGAAGCGCGCTTGATTTACGGTTCCTATCCCGAAGTAGTAATGATGGAGAACTATGAACGTAAAACAGACTACCTACGTGATATTGTCGGTGCATACCTGCTTAAAGATATCTTAGCAATTGACGGCTTAAAAAATTCGAGCAAGATGCGCGATCTACTGCGATTGATAGCTTTTCAGTTGGGCAGCGAAGTTTCTTACGAAGAGTTAGGTAAACAACTCGGCATGAGCAAGACGACCGTTGAAAAATACCTCGACCTATTGGAAAAGGTCTTCGTTATCTATCGTCTGGGGGCTTATTCGCGTAACCTACGCAAGGAGGTTACAAAAGCTGGCAAGTGGTACTTCTACGACAACGGCATTCGCAATGCCATTATCGGGGCTTTCTCACCGCTGGCCATTCGGCAGGATGTCGGTGCGCTGTGGGAGAACTACATCATCGGAGAGCGGCGCAAAGCGAACTTCAATGAGGGACTGCACAGGGAGTTCTATTTCTGGCGCACCTACGACAAACAGGAAATCGACCTGATTGAGGAGAGTGCCGACAGTCTTACCGCCTTGGAGTTCAAGTGGGGAAATAAAATGCCGGCCGCACCGAAAGCCTTCCAAGAAGCCTATCCCTATGCCGAGTTTCATGTGGTAAATCGGGAGAATTATTTGGAGTTCGTATAATCAATAAATTACGTATATGGAAACAAAACTACAATCCAAACAGCAATATCCGCGGTTTATCCAAAATAAACCGTGTGGTATTGACAAATTCGATGGAGGTTCGCAAGAAAGGTTGGCAAAAACTATTGCTCGCCATTTTTGTCAGAATGATTCATTGGATGAGGAATGTACTTTACCTCGAATTATCGGCATCGAAGGTATTTGGGGATCTGGAAAATCCAACGTGGTTAAAATGTTGGAACGTGAATTATCAGACGACTATTACTTTTTTGAGTATGACGCATGGGGACATCAAGAGGACTTGCAACGCCGCTCTATATTGGAATTGCTTACAAGCAAACTTATTGATGATGGTATCCTATCTGGAAATGCAACAATAAAAGTCAAAGGTGGAGGTACGAAAACCGTATCATGGTCTGAAAAGCTGAAATATTTATTAGCCCGTAAAACGGAGACCGTAACCGAAAAATATCCCCTTATCAGTAATGGTATGGTTGCGGCATTTTTGGTTGCAGTTTTAACTCCGATATTTACATTTATTGCGTATGCAGTAAAACCTACACCCACAACATGGTGGTTTTCTTTATTGTCTATTATCATAGCTGCACTGCCAGTTCTTATTGCATTGTGCGTTTGGAAATGGGCATATAGCAAAGATCATAAATATGGATGGAGTTATATGTTAGCTATTTATCAAGATAAAGTCGAAAAGGACGTTTGCTATGAGACTTTGAGCGAAGACGAACCAACGGTTTACGAGTTCAAAACATGGATGCAAGACATTTCTGATTTTATCAAGGAAAAAGGACAACGTAAATTAGTCCTTGTTTTTGACAACATGGATCGTCTCCCCGCTGAAAAAGTAAAAGAATTATGGTCTTCTATCCATACGTTCTTCGCCGATAGCGGTTTTGAAAATGTTTGGGCTGTTATTCCTTTCGATGAAACACATTTAGCTTGTGCATTCGGAGATGAGACCGACGAACAAACGAAACAACTGACCAAGTATTTTATCAATAAAACTTTCCCTATTGTTTATCGTGTTGCTCCTCCTGTTATTACCGACTATCGAAGTATATTCAACAAACTGTTTGTTGAAGCATTTGGAGAAACAGAAAATGAAGCGAAAGAAACTATAAATCGGATATTCAGATTGGTAAATCCTAATGCCAATGTTAGGGAAATTATATCATATATCAATGAGATGGTCGCTCTTAAACAAGAGTGGTGTAACGAAATTTTGATGATAAACATAGCATTGTTCTGTTTGAAGAAGACGGATATTCTGGCAAATCCAGTAGAACAAATATTGTCCGGCGACTATCTGAATGGCATTCAAACAATAATTAACAATGATCTGCAAACACAACGCGAAATTGCAGCTTTGGTATATGGTGTCGATGTTGAAGATGCTCGACAAATTCCATTGAAAAAATATATTGAAGGCTGCATCAACGGAGAAGAAGACCACGACATAAATCAATATGCAGAGACTAATAAACAATTTGACACTGTATTAGAAGAAGTTATACAATGTATGGACAATGCGCTTATCGATAAGATTATACATTGTTTGCATAAATTAACTCGAAAGAGCGATGTTATTCTGCGTGTATGGCAAAGAATAGCACAATTGAAATTAAAAGAATCCATAGAGAAGCAGGTGTTCCCTGTCGAATACCAAGAACTGCTGTTGCATTTAGACACGGAAAGCCAAAACCATGTGATTGCTCAATTATATAAGAAGATAGTTCGGTTCAATGACTTCAATGGCGGCGACTATTTCAAAACGTTAGATGCAATAGACAGGTTTATTGCGCAAAATAAGTTGGCGTGCGATTTTACGTCATTGATTGAAGCAAAAACAGTCAAGCCAAATACATTTATCGATTATATTCAAGCTGCAAATGCAACAGATGCTGCCTATCGGGATAACGCGACAACTAAAGCATATAAATATTATCAAGTAGCAACAAATTCGGAGGCGCTCGATAATTATTTGGCAAACTTACTACCCGATAATTTCGACCATGCAGATATTGTAAAAACGTTAAAAGATAATTCTACCTATACGTTTCCAACGCTTTTGCAAGCGATCACGAATTGCATTGATGAACAGAATGTAAATAAAGATAATATAGGGGCTATATTTACAACCTATCGTTTATTGGCATCTGACGAAGAAAGACCTTTACCTGTAACGTTAGATTCAACCTACATAAATCAGTTGCATTCTGAATTAGAAACTGATGGCCGAAACATTAAAGAGTCTGGATATTACGATTTAGTCGCCATGCAATTGGCACATGGTCATTCCGTTTCCTTAATAGAGGGTGGAGATATAAAATATGTTGCAGAACTCATGGACTATTATGTGGATCATGGAGACTTATTAGTAAATAGTGTGGGATGGAATATACCGCTATTAAATGAAACACTACAATACATGGTAAATCATAAACTTGGCTATAAATTATTGCTCTCAGACATATTGCCCCAATTTGAAGATATTAAGAACAGAATAGGTGTAACGGATGAGGTATTTATCGAGCATTTAGCAGAGTGGAATACCGATTTGGATAAGTATATCACTAAGAACAATATTAAAGATGTAATTCCTGACGCATCTTTTTACGATTTGACCACTAAAATAAGCAATGTCCTGACCGATCATATCAATAAAATAGCGTTCGAAGCGTTGTCTGAAATAAGTGTTGATACATTATACGCCCAAAGAACAGCACATACATCATATTATTGGTTTGTCGCAATAAAACATTTACTGGCTAAAATCAAATCCTTGCCAGATAACTTGACTGAATTTGGCAAAAAGATTCTGATGGATATTGCTTCTGGAACTCAAAGTTTGAATCCTTTCCCTAATTGTTTCAAGAATATAGTTGAAAGATTGGATAAACGAAAAATTAAATCGACAGTTACCGATATAAGAAATGATTTCTGCATCGGTAAAAAGACTATCAATGCAATAAAGTTTCAATTTTTCGAAACATGGCTTAGATCGCATGGTAATTTGAAAAGTCAAGCTGGAGACGTTATTGATAAAATAGTGAAACCTGTAATTTCCGATGGGGCATGCCGTTCATTGATTCTGCAAAACAAAGATTTTTATATGGATTTAATAAATACAGCAGGGGATGATGCTTATGAATTGAAAAAGAGTCTCCGAAACCTCATACAAAAAGATTCAGATCCGCAATTGGTTAAATTTGTCAATTCGATAGATTCAGTACCTGAGGTTGAAACCGCGTAAGTATTTGTCTAACAAGTCCGAATTTTACGATTTTACCCGTCAGAACTGAAGTGCCCCCCAAAAAAATTGTATCCAACTTTTGGGGGTCACTTCAAACTTCGATAGGGATAATTTTCAATTTTGGGGACTTGTTAGACAGTCTCATTATCTGGTAGCAGTTTACACAGCACCGGATCGTTTTTGATACGCTCCAGTTCCTCCTGCACAATCTGCTTCACCTCTTCCTTGATGCGCCGGTAGTTCGCCTGCACCGTTTCCTTCATGCGGTCGTTGCCGTCCTCGTCCGTGAAGTTTGTAATGACGGGAATTTTCTTGTAGGCACTTTCTTCCCGTTTCACCTTTTCGGCATCCACCACAATCTCGCAATGAAAAATCTTCTGCTCGATACGCTCGTTGAAGTTGTCGGATACAGAACCGACAAACATTCCCTGCGTAAGCCCGGAAATCTTACTCGGTGGAATGAGCGCGTCCATCTGCGTGTTGATGGAGGTGGAAACATCCTGCCGGTTGATGGAGATGGACTGCCGTTTCTGCAACACCTTACCGAACCGCTCGGAGAGCGTCTTGGCTGTTTCCCCCACCACCTGACCGGAGAAAATATTGCCGACAGTGTTCATCACCACTTTCGCCTCTTTGTCCCCGTAGTCACGCACTAACTGGCTGAAATCCTGAAAGCCCAGACACACGGCAACCTTGTTGCTTCGGGCGGTAGCTATAAGATTGTCCAACCCTTTGAAGTATATTGTGGGCAACTCGTCGATGATGACCGATGACTTCAGCATCCCCTTCTTGTTGATGAGCTTCACGATACGGGAATTATACAGACCGAGTGCCGCACCGTAGATATTCTGACGGTCGGGATTGTTACCCACGCAGAGGATTTTCGGCTCTTCGGGATTGTTGATGTCCAGCGTAAACTCGCTGTCTGACATCACCCAGTAGAGCTGCGGTGAAATCATCCTCGAAAGCGGGATTTTTGCCGACGCTATCTGACCCATGAGCTGCTCCGCAGCCCCTCCAAGCCACGCATCCATGAACGGCGAAAGGTAGTTCTCCAGCTCCGGATAAGAGGTCAGTATCGGAAATATATCCTCGTAACGGCGGTTCAGAAACTCGATAGCATGGGGAAACGTGCAAAACTTCCCGTTCTGATAGATTTTGAGATACCAGATAATACTGGCAAACAGAATGATAGGTGACTCCACGAAGAAGTCGCCCTGCTTTTGCACCCACGTTTTATTGAGGTTGAGCATTATTGTGTAGGCACTCTCATAGGCATCCGTAATATCTTCCATAAAATCCGGGTGAATGGGATTGCACCGATGAGAGCGTCGCGGGTCGTCGAAGTTGATCACATAGAACTTCGGCTTTACCTTGTAGCCGTCCGGGTGGTTCAGCAAATGGTTGTAGGCAATAGTAGATAGGTCGGGATACTTGAAATCGTAGATGTATTGACTAAAGCCCTTTTCAATCTGTTGCTTGATAAAATTGTTTACCACGGCATAGGACTTGCCGCTGCCCGGCGTACCCAACACGATGGACGCACGGAAGGGATTAACTACATTGATCCAACCGTTGTTCCAGCGTTTCCTGTAATAGAAACGTGTCGGCAGATTGACCGAATACTCGCTTTCGATAAGCCTCGTTTCCTGCATGAAACTCTCGTTCTCGTTGTTGAAAACATCCTCCATCAAATTGTGTTTCAACAGGCGGCTCATCCACAGACCACCCATCAACAGGCAGACATAGCCCGTTCCAATGGTAAGGACATACAGTCCCGTCACCGCTTCAAGCGGCAGCGGCAGGGGCAGCAACCACCAGTTCAGGAAAAACAGCACGAACCCGACGGCAAATGCTGTCCAGATTCTCCCCCAAGTGATTTTCTCACCCTTGACACCCTTCGTACCCAGACAGGACAAGGCAAGCAAAAGGACGGAAAACAGCTTCGTGTAGAGAATGGAATGGAACAGCCCCGCCGTGCGGTCGAAGTTCAGAAGGATTTTGTCCACCACGCCGATGTTCACGCCCCACAGCCGGATGGCTTCGTAGCAGAACCAGTACACGTTCATGACCACTAAAATGATACTCACGGCACGCAGAAAATCCATGATTTTCGCCAATGCCCTCAAATCGTCTTCTTGTTGTGACATACATTGATTTTTTAATTGTTGATACTCTGATTACATACCCAAGCCCTTGCGTTTTTTCTTCTTTTTGCGCTTCATCGCCCGGATGAAAGCCTCTTCCTCGGCATCTACCGCCGGACCTTCGGGAGTGAGCAAGCCCATACCGCCCGATATATCTTCACTGTCGTAGGCGGTCTGCCCGTGTGCCTTGTCCGCAGCATCCACAGGGATGGATAGCGGTATCGGCGGTTGTCCGGCGTATGGCAGGGTGAAGTGTTCCTGCAAGGCATTCGCCGAAAGCTCCTTACCCATGCGCGAACCGTTCAGCACGCATCCCGTGCGGTGGTCGATGAAGGTAGCCCCATAGATGCGCCCTTCCTCTGTGTAGCGCAGTACGGTGTCGATGCCCTTCTCTTTGAGTTGGGATACAAATTTGTCCTTGTCATAAGTGCCTTGCAGCACGGAAAGGACGGTGCGTTTCGTCATGTCTGCCAGTTTCCTATCCTTGATTTCCGATTTGGAACGGACAAACTTCTTCTGTACGGCTTCATAGCCTGCGGACTTCCCGAAAAGCGAGGATTTGAACGGGTTGCCCACCTTGTTACCCTTGTCGTCCGTGACGGAATAGACCAGCCCGTGATACTCCCGTCCGCGCACGTTGCCCCTCGCTTCCTCCACCGTCATATTATATAAGGAAAGGAGCGCACGGTATTCGCCCATCGTCTGGAAACGGTACTGCCCATTCAGAGCCTTCACGGTGTTGCCTACCTGCTTCTTCACATCACCTGCCGATGCGGCCACCTTGCGCAACGGATTATCCAATCTCTGATTTTTACGTTCTGCCGGATGCAATCCGTACTTCTGTTCCAGTTCCCTGCGGATACGGTCGCTGCGGCGGTAGAGAAAATCCCGGTTGAGCCTTTTCCCGTTCTCGTCCACGTTGACCGTCACGATGTGCAGGTGGTGGCGGTCGATGTCCTCGTGCTTGAATACAAGATAAGGCTGGTTTCCGAAACCGAGTTTTTCCAGATACTCGCGGGCGATATTCTGCAACTCAATATCGGTCAGCACATCCTCCGGGTGCGGGTTGAGAGAGATATGCACCACCGGCTTCTCGATCTTCATCTGCGGTGGCAGGAAGGTGAGAAAACCCTCCATCGCCTTGCCTATGTCCACCGTTCCCGAACCGTCATTGTAGATGCGGTTGGTGGTGAGAAGCCGCCCCTGCGCCTCGTTAATCTTCTCCCCGTTGTAGGCAATCGCGCCGTACAACGAACTTCCTACACTGATTTTTGCGACCATTTTGCCTCCATTTCCCTTGAAAGTTCCACAATCCGGCGGCTCAGTTTCACGAGTTCGACGGTGTGTTGCTCTAATTTGTAGAGCAACGCCATCGCCTTTTTCTCTGAAAAATGCAGCCTCAGTTCCTTCACGACTTGGTTGTAATTCGTACCCACGGCACGGAATTGTGCATGAAAATCCGACAGTTTGGTGTAATAGTCCACCAACGTCTTGTCCACCTTCAGCACCTTGAACGGTTGCCCGAAGAAGTGCGCTTTGAGGAAAACAGACCGTGCATAGACACCCGATTTTCCGAACATGGCGAGGAAACGGTTGTGTTCCTCCTCGTTGAAACGGACGGTGTACCGGTACACCGCCGGATCAAGTTTGGGATTTCTCCCTGATTTGCTTTTCCTTTTCTCTTTCATATTACTTTGGATTTAGCGGATTGACGGCATAAGCCGCCGCTTCGGATTACAGCACCGCAGTTCTGAAAGGCTTCCCGACTTCGGAGGGAAAGCCCGCCCCCTGCAAGGGCAAGTGCTTTTCGTGGCTGCTCAAAATATTTTGAGCGGCTGAAAAGACATCTTGCTATGTTCAGGTGAACATAAAAATCCGTCAGGGGACGGATTGGGAAAATACCTTTCAGGACTCCGGGCCGCGCGTCATCGGCGAACCCTGCTGTCCGGGTGCAAAGTTACGCCCTTAAAGCGGTATCGGACAGATGCTTGACCCGGTCAATGACTGCCAACCGGCGCAACGTGCCGCCACTTGCCGGAGAAGTGATACAGGTTCCAAAATATACTTGTTTATTTGCAGCATGATTCAAGAAACGAACGATTTGAAGATATGATAAACGGAACATTCAAATACCCGGAAATCCGCTTCTTCGGATACTTGCCGAAACGGATACCCGAACCGTCGGAAACCCGGTTCTCCGACAATTCGGTGACGTATGGATTCAATGACTTCATGACGCAATGTCGTCAATCACCATTTGTCCGACGCACCGCTTCACCACAGAACCGGATACGCGACGACCCGCCTGCGTGTGTAGTCACGGAAGCGGATGGTGCGACAGCCAAATCCGTATGGAAACAGAAAAACAAATCATCAACAATTAAAATAAATGGAACTATGAGTAAGGAAATCTTCGTTGCATTCGCAACACAGAAAGGTGGCATCGGCAAATCCACTGTCACGGCACTTGCCGCCAGCTACCTGCACAACGTGAAAGGCTACAATGTCGCCGTCGTGGACTGCGACGACCCGCAGCACAGCATCCACGGGCTGCGCGAACACGAAATGGGGCTTATCGACAGCAGCACCTACTTCAAGGCTCTCGCTTGCGACCATTTCCGCCGGATCAAAAAGAACGCCTACACCATCGTCAAAAGCAATGCGGTGAACGCCCTCGACGATGCCGAGAGGATGATTGCCACTGAGGACGTGAAACCCGACGTGGTGTTCTTCGACATGCCCGGCACACTCCGAAGCAACGGCGTGATAAAGACGCTCTCGCAGATGGACTACATTTTCACTCCGCTGAGTGCCGACCGCTTTGTCGTGGAGAGTACCCTGAAATTCGTCACGATGTTCCGCGACAGGCTGATGACTACCGGACAGGCGAAAACAAAGGGGCTGCATCTGTTCTGGACGATGGTGGACGGCAGGGAGAGGAACGACTTGTACGGCATCTACGAGGAAGTGATAGCCGAAATGGGCTTTCCGGTACTTTCCACCCGCTTGCCCGACAGCAAGAAGTTCCGCCGTGACCTTTCGGAAGAGCGCAAGAGCGTTTTCCGCTCCACCATCTTCCCGATGGACACGGCACTGCTGAAAGGGAGTGGCATCCGGGAGTTTTCCGAAGAGATAAGCGACATCATCAGACCGCAGTGAGCATGGGCAGCAGGAAAGTGAACACGGAAGGCATCGACGAGGAACTGCTGTTAGCCTCCATCGGGCGGCGCACACAGGACGGGACACTGCGCCCCGCACAGGAAGTACCCGCAGCTGCACCGACCGAAGAGGACACCGCCGCACCGGAACCATCTCCTGTGCAACCCGTAACACGGGAAAAAGCGCAGAGGGAAAGTGGACGCCGGAAAAGGCAGGACGAGGACTACAACGAGCTATTCCTGCGCCGCAACGAGATAAAGACCCGCCAATGTGTCTATATCAGCCGTGACGTCCACGGCAAGATCCTCAGAATCGTGAACGACATCGCCGGAGGGGAAATCTCAGTAGGCGGATATGTGGATACCGTGCTGCGCCAGCATCTGGAACAGCACAAGGAGAGAATCAACGAACTGTACAAGAAACAACGTGAAGATCTGATTTGAAAATGGAAAAAGAAATGACACCGAATGAAAAAAGACCACAGCAAGACTGCGGAGGTATGTTTACCCAAGTGCAGGCGAGTGTGGAAATACTGTCGCCTGTCCCGGTAAGCGGCAAATGCAGTGAGAAGGACTATGAACGCCTGTTCATCCGCGACCCGGAAGTAAAGGCACGTGAGGGGAAGATGGCGTATGTGCGCCCGGAGTACCACGAGCGTATCATGCGTATCACCCGTGTAATCGGGCATGACCGGCTTACGCTGTCCGCTTACATCGACCATGTGCTGACGCACCACTTCAACCAGTGCGAAGATGCGATAAAGAGCCTTTATGCCCGAAATTACAATTCAGTATTCTAACCAAAAACGGAAGGATATGAATTACACAATCAGCATGACAGACATTCTGCTGGCGGTATCGGTCGGCTGCAACCTCTGGTTCCTGTTCCTGCTCCTTTACGAGCGCATCATGGACACGCGGATTGTCCGCTTCTTCAAGGGCATTGTCGGATTATGGCGGTCACTGGACGGGAATGAGGCTAAACGCATAGCGGCACACGAGGAAGTCCCTGCGGAAAAGGCGGACATCATCGGCAAGAGCCGTTTCAGGATGGCATCCACCCGGACAACCGCTGCCATACCGACGCAAGAAGCCGCCACTATTGAAAAAGGCATTGAGCTGTCGGAGGAAGAGGCTACTTTTGACGACGGAAAAACGGGAAACGCATCCCGCCCGGCACAAGTCCCGGAGGAAAAACTCGATGAGACCTTCACGAGCATACCGCCGGAGGAACTGGGATACGGGGACGACGAACCGGAAGAGGACGCCTCGGACACGCCACGGGCTTCGGGCAGCAGCTTTGACGAGATTGACGACGCCTGCAAGACCGCCAAAAACCCGGACGCGACACAGGCGGAACGTGAAAAGGCGGCTAAGGTGTTCACCGACATGGAGGGCACGGAGTTGTACGAGAAAATGATGGAAGGCTCTTCGGAGATAGGCATCCGCATCAAGGGGCTTATCGAGATTCGGCTGAAGAAATCTGAAAAGGAGTTCGTCGTGCCGGACAACATCGAGGAGTTCGACATTCGCAACTATGTATGACAACAATAAAAGAAATGAACATGAAAGAATGACATCAACCCACGCGGCGAGGAAACGCAAGGCGCATCCCCATCCGCAACGGACACGCCCACGTCCGTGGAAACAAACGGGCATCCACTAAAACCAAAGTAAAGAAACAAAGTATCAACCGCCCGACAAAGGACCATCCACCCTTTTGACGGCAAAAAACAAGAACAGTTTATGAACAAGAACATCTTGAAAAACAGAAAAGCAATCCTCTCCGCGGCACTTGTCATCGCCGCAACCGCCTCCGCTTTCGCGCAGGGAAACGGCATCGCGGGCATCAACGAAGCCACCTCTATGGTGAGTTCTTATTTCGACCCCGGAACTAAACTGATATACGCCATCGGTGCAGTCGTCGGGCTTATCGGGGGCGTAAAAGTGTACGGCAAGTTTTCATCGGGCGACCCCGACACCAGCAAGACAGCCGCCTCGTGGTTCGGCGCGTGCATCTTCCTGATTGTTGCCGCCACCATCCTGCGCTCATTCTTCCTTTAATAAATAATGTATGGCTGAATACCCAATCAACAAGGGTATCGGCCGTCCGGTAGAGTTCAAGGGCTTGAAGGCACAGTACCTCTTCATCTTCTGCGGAGGTCTGCTGGCTCTCTTCGTCCTGTTCGTCATCCTCTACATGGTCGGTATCGACCAGTGGATATGTATCGGCTTCGGCGCGGCATCGTCCTCCCTCCTTGTATGGCAGACCTTCGCGCTGAACGCCCGGTACGGTGAACACGGGCTGATGAAATTAGGAGCGGCACGGAGCCATCCCCGATACCTTATCAACCGGCGGCGGATAACCCGTCTGTTCAAACGACAACGAAAGGAAGAAAGACAATGAGGAATACATCGAAAATGACAACACTGGAAAACAGGTTCCCACTTTTAGCGGTGGAGCATGGCTGCATCATCTCAAAGGACGCCGACATCACGGTGGCTTTCGAGGTGGAACTACCGGAACTTTACACCGTGACGGGTGCGGAGTACGAGGCGATACACAGTTGCTGGTGCAAGGCTATCAAGGTGCTGCCGGACTACTCCGTCGTCCACAAACAGGACTGGTTCATCAAGGAACGCTACAAACCGGAGCTTCAGAAGGACGACATGAGCTTTTTAAGCCGCTCTTTCGAGCGTCACTTCAACGAGCGTCCGTACCTGAAACACACCTGCTACCTCTACCTGACCAAGACAACAAAGGAGCGTAACCGGATGCAGAGCAATTTCAGCACGCTGTGCCGGGGACATATCATCCCGAAGGAGCTGGACAGGGAAACCACGACCAAGTTCTTGGAAGCCTGCGAACAGTTCGAGCGCATCATGAACGACAGCGGGCTTGTCAGGCTGCGCCGCCTCTCCACCGATGAGATTGTGGGTACTGAGGGAAAGACGGGACTTATTGAACGCTACTTCTCGCTCATGCCGGAAGGTGACACCACCTTGCAGGACATCGAGCTTTCGGCAAGGGAGATGCGCATCGGCGACAACCGCCTGTGTCTGCACACCCTCTCCGACGCGGAAGACCTGCCGGGCAAGGTGGCTACCGACACCCGTTACGAGAAGCTCTCCACCGACCGGAGTGACTGCCGACTGTCATTCGCCTCCCCGGTGGGGCTTCTGCTCTCCTGCAACCATATCTACAACCAGTATGTGCTGATAGACAACAGTGAGGAAACCTTGCAGAAGTTCGAGAAGTCCGCCCGTAACATGCAGTCGCTATCTCGCTATTCAAGGAGCAACAGCATCAACCGCGAGTGGATAGACCAATACCTGAACGAAGCCCATTCCTACGGACTGACCTCGGTACGGGCACACTTCAACGTCATGGCGTGGAGCGACGATGCGGAGGAACTGAAGCATATCAAGAACGACGTGGGCAGCCAGTTGGCAAGCATGGAATGCGTGCCGCGCCACAACACCATCGACTGCCCGACACTCTACTGGGCGGCGATACCCGGCAATGCGGCGGACTTCCCGGCGGAAGAGAGTTTCCACACCTTCATCGAACAGGCAGTGTGCCTGTTCACGGAGGAAACCAACTACCGCTCTTCGCTCTCGCCCTTCGGCATCAAGATGGTGGACAGGCTCACGGGAAAACCGCTGCACCTTGACATCTCCGACCTGCCCATGAAGCGAGGTATCACGACCAACCGCAACAAGTTCGTGCTGGGTCCTTCGGGCAGCGGCAAGTCTTTCTTCATGAACCACCTCGTGCGCCAATATTATGAGCAAGGCGCACATGTGGTATTGGTGGACACGGGAAACTCCTATCAGGGCTTGTGCGGCATGATCCGACGCAAGACAGGCGGAGCGGACGGTGTGTATTTCACCTACACGGAAGATAAGCCCATCAGCTTCAACCCGTTCTACACCGACGATTACATCTTCGACGTGGAGAAGAAGGACAGCATCAAGACCCTGTTGCTGACGCTCTGGAAGTCGGAGGACGACAAGGTGACAAAGACGGAGAGCGGCGAGCTGGGCAGTGCCGTGAGTGCCTATATTGAGCGCATCCAATCCGACCGTAGCATCGTGCCGTCGTTCAACACCTTCTACGAGTATATGCGTGACGACTACCGCAAGGAACTGGCACAGCGTGACATCAAGGTGGAGAAGTCCGACTTCAACATCGACAACATGCTCACCACCATGCGGCAGTATTACCGGGGCGGGCGTTACGATTTCCTGCTCAACTCCACGGAGAACATCGACCTGCTCGGCAAGCGGTTCATCGTCTTCGAGATAGATTCGATTAAAGAAAACCGCGAACTGTTCCCCGTCGTGACCATCATCATCATGGAAGCCTTCATCAACAAGATGCGGCGGCTGAAAGGCGTGCGGAAACAGCTTATCGTGGAAGAGGCTTGGAAGGCCCTCTCATCGGCGAACATGGCTGAATATCTGCGCTATATGTATAAGACGGTCAGAAAATATTACGGCGAGGCAATCGTGGTGACGCAGGAGGTGGACGACATTATCAGTTCTCCGGTGGTCAAAGAGAGCATTATCAACAACTCGGATTGTAAAATCCTGCTTGACCAAAGGAAATATATGAACAAGTTCGACCAGATACAGGCGTTGCTCGGACTGACGGAAAAGGAGAAGTCGCAGATACTCTCCATCAACATGGCGAACAACCCTTCACGGCTCTACAAGGAGGTGTGGATAGGCTTGGGCGGCACGCAGTCGGCGGTCTATGCCACGGAGGTCAGCGCGGAAGAGTATCTGGCGTACACCACCGAGGAAACGGAAAAAGTGGAGGTTTACCGTCTGGCGGAGAAGCTGGGCGACGACATCGAAGCCGCCATCCGGCAGCTTGCCGAAAGGCGGAGAAACAAGGAATAACTAAAAAACAGAATGTATCAACCAAAAAAGAAAAACGCGTATGAATTTACCAAAAGTGAAAATGCTGCAAGTCAGCAAGTGCCTTATCGGATTGGCGGTCATGATGCTGCAATCCTGCGACGTGGCCGACAACCGCCGCGACATGCTGTGCGGGAACTGGGAGAGCGTGGAGGGAAAACCTGACGTGCTTATCTACAAGGAGGGCGAAGCCTACAAAGTGACGGTGTTCCGTCGTAGCGGTCTGCGCCGCAAGCTCAAGCCGGAAACCTATCTCTTGCAGGAGGAGAACGGCAACCTGTTCATGAACACCGGCTTCCGCATCGACGTGTCCTACAACGAGGCCACGGATGTGCTGACTTTCTCGCCAAACGGGGACTATGTGCGGGTGAAGCCGCAGCCGGGACATCCGACCGAAGAATAACAACCACTAAAATCCAAAGTAACATGAGAACAAGAATAACAATGATTATCTGCCTGTGCCTGCTTTTCGCGGGCAGGGCAAGCGCACAGTGGGTCGTAAGCGATCCGGGCAATCTAGCGCAGGGCATCATCAATGCCTCCAAAAACATCATCCATACCTCCAAGACCGCCACGAACATGGTGAGCAACTTTCAGGAGACGGTGAAAATCTATCAGCAGGGCAAGAAGTATTACGATGCCCTCAAATCGGTGAACAATCTGGTCAAGGACGCCCGCAAGGTGCAGCAGACCATCCTGATGGTGGGCGACATCACAGACATCTATGTGAACAGTTTCCAACGGATGCTCCGTGACGGGAATTTCAGACCCGAAGAGCTTTCCGCAATCGCTTTCGGCTACACGAAACTGCTGGAGGAAAGCAACGAAGTGTTGACGGAACTCAGGAACGTGGTGAACATCACCACGCTCTCCATGACCGACAAGGAGCGCATGGACGTGGTGGAACGCTGCCACTCGAAGATGAAGCGTTACCGCAACCTCGTGAGCTACTACACGAACAAGAACATCTCCGTGAGTTACCTGCGTGCGAAAAAGAAGAACGACCTCGACCGCATCATGGGGCTGTACGGGAACATGAACGAAAGATACTGGTAGCCTATGAAGTTCGACAACCTTCATCAGATTTTACGTTCACTTTATGAGCAGATGATGCCGCTGTGTGGGGACATGGCTGGTGTGGCGAAAGGCATCGCCGGGCTGGGTGCGCTGTTCTACGTCGCCTACCGGGTATGGCAGTCGCTGGCGAGAGCTGAACCGATAGACGTATTCCCGATGCTCCGTCCTTTTGCCATCGGTCTGTGCATCATGTTCTTCCCGACTGTGGTGCTGGGCACGATAAACAGCATCCTCTCACCCGTCGTACAGGGCACGGCAAAGATGCTGGAGGCGGAAACGCTGGACATGAACCGATACCGGGAGCAGAAGGACAAACTGGAATACGAGGCGATGGTACGCAACCCCGAAACCGCCTACCTCGTGTCCAACGAGGAATTTGACAAGCAACTGGAGGAACTCGGCTGGTCGCCCTCCGACATGGTGACGATGGCGGGAATGTATATCGACCGGGGAATGTACAACATGAAGAAGAGCATCCGCGACTTCTTCCGCGAGATACTCGAACTGCTGTTCCAAGCCGCCGCCCTCGTGATAGACACCGTCCGCACCTTCTTTCTCGTGGTGCTGGCGATTCTCGGTCCGATAGCCTTCGCCCTGTCGGTATGGGACGGTTTCCAAAACACGCTCACGCAGTGGATATGCCGCTATATACAGGTCTATCTGTGGCTACCGGTATCGGACATGTTCAGCACCATACTGGCGAAGATACAGGTTCTGATGCTGCAAAACGACATCGAGCGGATGCAGGCAGACCCGAACTTCTCGCTGGATTCGAGCGACGGGGTGTATATCGTATTCCTCTGCATCGGCATCATCGGCTACTTTACCATTCCCACCGTTGCGGGCTGGATTATCCAAGCCGGAGGCATGGGCGGTTACGGTCGCAACGTGAACCAGATGGCGGGACGAGCCGGAAGCATGGCGGGCAGCGTGGCGGGTGCAGCCGCAGGAAACGCAGTCGGACGTGTCGGCAAATTGCTGAAATAATCAATGTGCAATCATAAATTGGAAAATATAAATGGAATTCAAATCACTTAGAAACATCGAATCGTCGTTCAGGCAGATACGCCTGTTCGGTATCGTCTTCCTCTCGCTGTGCGCCGTGGTGACGGTGTGGAGCGTGTGGAACTCCTACCGTTTCGCAGAGAAGCAACGGGAGAAAATCTATGTGCTGGACAACGGCAAGAGCCTGATGCTCGCCTTGTCTCAGGATTTGTCGCAGAACCGCCCGGCGGAGGCACGGGAACATGTGCGCCGTTTCCACGAGATGTTCTTCACGCTATCACCTGAAAAAAGCGCGATTGAACACAACGTGAAACGTGCCTTGCTGCTGGCGGACAAGAGCGTGTACCACTATTATTCGGACTTCGCGGAGAAGGGGTACTACAACCGCATCATCGCCGGGAACATCAACCAAGTGCTGAAGGTGGACAGCGTGGTGTGCGACTTCAACGCCTATCCCTACCGTGCCGTGACCTACGCCACACAGAAAATCATCCGGCAGAGCAACGTCACCGAGCGCAGCCTCGTGACCACCTGCCGCCTGCTCACCCCCCCGCGGCCGCCCCCCCCGCCCGCCTGCTGAACGCATCGCGGTCGGATGACAACCCGAACGGTTTTACCATCGAGGGTTTCACCATCATTGAGAACAAGGATTTACAGACTATCAAACGGTAACAGGACATGAAAAGTATCAGAAAATCAATGTGGGGCATGTATTGGAAACTCCACGACAAACGGAAACGCTTGGCGGCAAGTCTCAAAGGGTATCTGGACGGCTTGCCGCCGGAAACACGCCGCCGCATCGTGCTGGGGATGTTCGCCGCCTTCGCGGTGCTTGCCCTTTACACCTTCGGCAGAGCCGTCTATGACATCGGCAGGAACGACGGCTCACATATGGAAACGGGACACGCCGGACGGGTGGAACTGCCGACCCCGGCGGAAACAGGCAATCACTTAACACCTTATTTATATGGAACAGACAAAGAATGAACCGACGAAAGAGAACAAAGCTGCTCCCGAAACGGGGAAACCGAAAAAGGAGCGCGAACCGCTGACAGAGGCGCAACGGCTGAAACGGCAGAAGATGATCGTGCTGCCCGCTATGGTGTTGGTGTTCATCGGGGCGATGTGGCTGATATTCGCCCCGTCCTCCGGCAAGGAGCAACCGCCGGGAACGGACGGATACAACACCGAGATGCCCGACGCTGACAAGGCGAACCGGCAGATTATCGGCGACAAGCTGAAAGCCTACGAGCATGGGGAGATGGAAGAGCGTCAGGAGAGCCGCAACCGTGCCATCGGGCAGCTGGGCGACATGTTCGACCGCGAGATAGCGGGAACGGAGAACGGAGTGGACTTCGACCTCGCCAATCCGGGCGGCAAGGAAGAAAGGGCAAAGCCAGCCACGCCGCAGACCATCCAGTCCTCCGCAGCCGCCTACCGTGACCTGAACGCCACGCTCGGAAACTTCTACGACCAGCCGAAAAACGACAATGCGGAGATGGACGAATTGTTGGAGCGCATCGCATCGCTGGAGTCGGAACTGGAAAGCGAGAGGGGCAAGGCTTCCTCTATGGACGAGCAGGTGGCTCTTATGGAGAAGTCCTACGAGCTGGCGGCAAAGTACATGGGCGGTCAGAACGGAGGACAGCCATCGGCGGAACAGAGGGCAGAGCCAACTACCGTGCAGAAAGGGAAGAAGAACAAGGCAATGCCTATCAGACAGGTGGAGCATCAAGTAGTTTCTTCACTCTCACAGCCTATGAGTAACGCGGAGTTTGTCGCCGCCTTATCGCAGGAACGCAACCGGGGTTTCAACACGGCTGTCGGCACGGCGGAGGTATTGGACAGGAACACCATACCGGCGTGCGTGCATGGGGCGCAGAGCGTGACGGACGGGCAGACGGTAAGGCTGCGCCTGCTGGAGCCTATGGCGGTGGCAGGCAGGACAATACCCCGGGGTGCGGTGGTGGTCGGCACGGGCAAGATACAGGGTGAGCGGCTCGACATCGAGATTACCTCGCTGGAATACGACGGCACGATTATCCCCGTGGAGCTTGCGGTCTATGACACGGACGGACAGCCCGGCATCTTCATCCCGAACTCGATGGAGATGAACGCCGTCCGGGAGGTCGCCGCCAACATGGGCGGCTCGCTGGGAAGCAGCATCAACATCTCCACCAATGCCGGGGCGCAGCTCGCCTCCGACTTGGGCAAGGGGCTGATACAAGGCACGAGCCAGTACATTGCCAAGAAGATGCGCACCGTCAAGGTGCATCTGAAAGCAGGGTACAGGGTCATGCTTTACCAAGAAAAAGATTGAAATCAATAAAAAATTTACCACTAAAAATCCAAAAGTAATGAGAAAAGTAATCATCATGTTTGCCCTCGCTATGGGCATCATAACTGCCAACGCGCAGGAGAATGTAACCGTTGAAACGACCAACGGAAGTGAACAACCGACCTTGACGAAGGAGGTCTATCCGCAGAAGGAGGCGGACGGCGACCTATATCACGGGCTGTCACGCAAGCTGACCTTCGACCGCATGATACCGCCGCACGGTCTGGAAGTGACCTACGACAAGACCGTCCACGTCATTTTTCCGGCGGAGGTGCGCTATGTCGATTTAGGCTCGCCCGACCTGATTGCCGGGAAAGCCGACGGAGCGGAGAACATCATCCGTGTGAAGGCTACCGTAAGGAATTTTCCCAACGAAACGAATATGTCCGTCATCACGGAGGACGGCAGTTTCTACACCTTCAACGTGAAGTACGCCGCCGAACCGCTGTTGCTCAACGTGGAGATGTGCGACTTCATCCATGACGGCAGCACGGTGAACCGCCCGAACAACGCGCAGGAAATCTATCTGAAAGAGCTGGGCAGCGAAAGCCCGATGCTGGTGCGCCTTATCATGAAGTCCATCCACAAACAGAACAAGCGCGAGGTGAAGCATATCGGCTGCAAGCGTTTCGGCATCCAATACCTGTTGAAAGGCATCTACACGCACAACGGCTTGCTTTATTTCCACACGGAGATAAAGAACCAGAGCAACGTGCCTTTCGATGTGGACTACATCACTTGGAAAATCGTGGACAAGAAGGTTGCGAAGCGTACTGCCGTGCAGGAGCAGATTATTCTGCCGCTCCGCGCGCAGAACTACGCCACCCTCGTGCCGGGCAAAAAGAGCGAGCGCACGGTCTTCACGATGGCGAAGTTCACCATCCCCGATGACAAGTGCCTCGTGGTGGAATTGAACGAGAAGAACGGCGGCCGTCACCAGTCCTTCGTGATTGAGAACGAGGATTTGGTACGCGCGGGTACCATCAACGAACTTCAAGTACGCTGACCATGAGAAAGTACATCGCAATAATCATCGCGTCGCTTGCCCTTTTTACAGGGCAGGCGCACGCCCAGCGGTGTCTGCCGAAGATGCAGGGCATCGAGGTGAGGGCGGACATGGCGGACGGCTTCAATCTCGGCGGCAAGGACGGCGGGTACAGCTTCGGGGCGGCTCTCTCCACCTACACGAAGAAGGGGAACAAGTGGGTGTTCGGTGGCGAATACCTGTTGAAGAACAATCCCTACAAGGACACCAAGATACCCGTGGCGCAGTTCACGGCGGAGGGCGGCTATTACTTCAAGATACTGTCGGACGCCCGAAAGATTGTTTTCGTCTATGCCGGGGCTTCGGCTCTCGCCGGATATGAGGCGGTAAATTGGGGGAAGAAGGTGCTGCATGACGGCTCCACGCTGCACGACCGGGACGCCTTCATCTACGGCGGTGCGCTGACGCTCGATGTGGAGTGTTACGTGGCAGACCGTATCGCCCTGCTTGCCAACCTGCGGGAGCGTTGCCTTTGGGGTGGCGACACACGGAAGTTCCACACGCAGTTCGGGGTCGGTATCAAGTTCATCATCAACTGACACGGGCATGGAAAGGACGGAAATAGATGCTGTCAGAAGGATGCCGCTTGCGGATTTTCTCGCACGGCTGGGGCATGAGCCTGTCAGAAGGAGCGGTAACGAGCTGTGGTATCTTGCCCCGTACAGGGGCGAGCGCACATCCTCTTTCCGTGTGAACGTGGCGAAACAGCTCTGGTACGACTTCGGTTTGGGCAAGGGCGGCGACATCTTCACGCTTGCCGGGGAGTTTCTGCAAAGCGATGACTTCATGAAGCAAGCGAAGTTCATAGCGGAAGCCGCCAATATGACGGTTGCCGGATGGGAAAAGCCCGTCTATCTCTCGAAGCCGACCGAATCCGTTTTTGAGGATGTGGAGGTCGCTCCGCTGCTCCGCTCACTGCTGACGGAGTATTTAGAGGAACGGGGCATCCCTTACGCCATCGCATCCCGTCACTGCTGCCGCTTGAACTACGGTGTGCGTGGGAAACGGTATTTTGCCGTTGGCTTTCCGAACATGGCAGGTGGCTATGAAGTCAGAAGCCGATATTTCAAGGGTTGCATACCTCCGAAGTCTGTATCACTGGTAAAGGCGAATGACATCCCGGCTGACGAGTGCCTCGTGTTCGAGGGCTTCATGGACTTTCTCTCTGCCGTGACGCTTGGTGTAACCGGTAACGCTGACTGTCTTGTGCTGAACTCAGTCGCCAACGTGGAGAAGGCGGCGGGATTGCTGGACGGATACGGGCGCATCGGCTGCTTCCTCGACCGTGACGAAGCCGGACGGCGGACGCTTGCCGCACTTACCATGCGATACGGGGAACGTGTCACCGACCGTTCCTCCCTCTATGACGGTTGCAAGGACTTGAACGAGTACCTGCAACTGACAACGAAAAAACAGAAAAACAACCATCTAAAAATCGAAGAACAATGAACATACTGAACAACAGAAACAAGAGAACATCAATATTCAAGGCAGTGGCGTTATGCCTGATAGCCGCCATGTCATTCACCCTCGTGTCATGTGACGATGACATGGACATCCAGCAGTCCTATCCCTTCACGGTGGAGGTCATGCCCGTGCCGAACAAGGTAGTAAAGGGGCAGACAGTGGAAATCCGCTGTGAACTGAAAAAGGAGGGCGACTTTTCGGGTACGCTCTATACCATCCGCTATTTCCAGTTCGAGGGGGAAGGCTCGCTCAAAATGGATAACGGCATCACCTTCCTGCCTAACGACCGCTACCTGCTGGAGAACGAAAAATTCCGCCTGTACTACACGGCGGCGGGTGATGAGGCGCATAATTTCATCGTGGTGGTGGAGGATAACTTTAGCAACTCCTACGAACTGGAATTTGACTTCAACAACAGGAATGTAAAGGACGACGATCTTACCATCGTTCCCATCGGCAACTTCAGCCCCTTGTTGAAATGATGCGTGTATTCATGACAATGCTCTGTTCACTTCTGACGGTCTGTTCTGTGTCCGCGCAGATCAGCCGCCAAGAGGGAACGGACGGGCAGGCGGCAATCTACCGACTGCCGCTTATGGAACGTGCTTTTTTATGCTGCCGCTACTTTGAAGGCTGGCACTCAGAAAAACACTACCCATACGTCGGTTGGGGTCACAAACTTTTGCCAAACGAGAAGTATTCGGCACGAACCATGACAAAACGGGATGCGGATGAACTTTTGCGGAAAGACCTGCGCAAATTTGTCGCCATGTTCCGTAAATTCGGGGTTGATTCGATTTTGCTTGGCACGTTAGCTTACAATGTGGGACCGGCGAAGCTGTTAGGCAGCAAAACAATCCCCAAAAGCACCTTAATCAAGAAGCTGGAAGCTGGTGACAGGAACATCTACCGTGAGTATATAGCCTTCTGCAACTACAAAGGAAAACGCCACGCCATGCTGCTCAAACGGAGAAAGGCGGAGTTTGCGCTGTTGTATATCCCATAAAAGGACTGACAAAACTGGCAAAAGACGTGCCATATTTAACTTGGCACGTCTTTTGCTCTATCACTTGATAGATTATCGTAGGATTTTCTCGTTAATTGACATCGTTGAGCCATTTTTGCCTATCGGTTTCCAAATAACACTTCAAGTTGTAAGTGTTGTGAGAGCAATACAAAACATAGTTATTAACCATAAAAAGTATAGCGAAATTATGAAGAAAGTATTTAGGAAAATTCAGAAAGGAACAACAAAAATGATTGAACGTATCAAATCGTTGGGGGAAATGGAGACGAAGCAGAAATGTGTAGTTCAACGGTTCGAGATTATCATTCCCCTCCACCAAAAAATAACGACCCAATATATAGCCTCCGCAAGTTTTACTTGCGGATTTTTTAGTTATCGCAGATTGGACAAAGGTTTCTTTGCTACTTTCTTTGTCCGCCATCATGCTCACTGAAAGAAAGTAGGGCGGCTCTCGCCGCCCCGCCACTCAAAAGCGTGTGTAAAGTCCCGTCACCATCGTGAACATTTCCTCCAGCATATCAAAATAGATACCCTCGTGTACGGCAATGTCCTTTGTCTTGCACTCAAAGGTCTTTTTGCTGAACGTCCTGCGGTAGAAGCGCATATTGTAGAGGTCTGCCCCTTCGTCATAGATGATGTCAAGGCGGTTGGCACTTGTTTTGTTCCTTGCAAGGCTCATCCGTAAGCCGTTGCCCATATCTATGAAATCACGGCTACCTGTCATGGCGGTGAAGCGTTTTCCGCCTATCTGCTGTAATATCGTCTTGGCTATCATATCTTTTGTTTTTAGGGTTTTAAGTATTGGCGGTGCGGACACCGCCATCCCGTTCAAAATTCTCGCATTTCGGAAATGGGGGTCTGCCGTTGTAGCCACTCTTTCACACATTCCATATTGTACTCGCTCGTGATGACTGCCGTATGGCTGTCGGTGGCGGTGAAACGTGTGCTTTCGTAATCATCTATCCACCCCTTGAGGGTGTCCGTTCCCCACGCTCCGGTATCGTCAAAGATACCGTCCAATGCCGTGATAGGTTCGCTGAACTTGACTATCAGCGTTTGATAGGTCGTGTTCATAGTCTGTCCTCCTTTCCCTTCTTTGCGTTCAGCCACTTGTCCCGTGCGGCTCGGCACTCGTCCAACGTGGGTTTGACACAAGAGAACAATTCTCTGTCTATGGGGTGGCGGTAGTCGTACTGCACAAGTGTCCGCCTGCGTCTTCCGATACCCGATTGGAAACGCTCGTATTTCTCCGTACCTGCTTCCGCGCAGGTGCTTACTCCGTTGATGGTCATTCGTGTTGTCATAATGTTGCTTTTTAGATGGTTAAAAATGTACTGACAGAACTCTGTTCTTCATCACCATTTCGGGGTTGCTTGTGTAGCGTTGGTGCAGGTAGAAATGGTGTGAGCCGAAGCCGTAAAGGAAAAACTTGTCAAGTTCGTGCTTCTCGGCAAACTCCTTTACGCTCTTTCTCAATTCCCCCTCACTCGTTGTGAGAGTGAGGAGGTTCACAAATTCAAGGAACATCGTGGGGATTGCATCATCCCACACACAAATCATACTTTCAATTCTTACTTCCATATCAATGTTGTTTTAGGGGTTATGCTATGCCGCTTTCATCCGCTCACGGATAAGGTTGGCGTTCTTGTTCACAAGGTCTATGATGCGCTCGTGATATTCGGTGTCCTGGTTGTGCTTGCCGTGGCACTGCACCACTTCGAGGGTTCGCAAGTCCACCTCTACGGTTTCAATAATCTCATCGCCAATCCTTGCCGATAGTATGAGGGTGTCGGCTTTCTTGTAGTATCCACTGCCAAACACGCAGATGCCCTGCGTCTTGCCCTCGTTGTAATACTCGTCTATGCTTTCAAGCACCTTGACGATTATTTCCTCGTCCGTGATTACCAAGCCGAAGAATTTGGATTTGTTGGCGATGAAATCCTCCGCATCTTTCTTTCGTTGGAGTTGTCGCTGTTGCTCACGCTCACGCCTTTCAATCTCCCAACGGCGTTGCTCTGCGGCTCTTTCCTTCTCGTGTATGGCTTCAATTTTTCGGGTTGCGTTGTCGTGTGCCGCCATGAAATCTTCGGGACAGATGTTCTTCGGGTTACGGAGGTCTTGACCGAGTTTTTTGAGCATACGCAGATAGTCGCACCACATTGAGAGGTTGTCTATCTGATACTTGTGACGCTTGGCAATCAGATATGATGCCCAACATTCATCGGCAGTACGGGTATTGAAAAGAAAGTGTTTCATGACCTCAATCTCACCGCCTTTCATAAGGGTTTCAATTCTTGGGTCTGAAAGCAAGGCTTTGAAAAGACGCACGGGGGAGATGCCGTGGAAATCGCCCTTGAAGCCGTTACGTCTGAGTTGGGGCAATATCCTCATCTTTGGATATGCACAGCTTCTTGCCACCACATCATCGTATAGGCTGTTGTGCGGTCTTACCTCCATATCGCTGCCTAATGCCCACACATCGCAATAGCAGAAAAGGAAGCCACGGAGCAACGCCATGTCCGTAACCTTGCCGTCGGGTGAAATCCAACGCTGCACGACCTCGTGGCAGTAGAAACGCATCGGTTCGCCTTTCCTGCTCTCGCATCTGACCTGCGCCACGCGGATTACCTGATACCCTTTGCAGGTGGTTATCACGCTGAAATTCTGCGTTTCCTTGTAGATGCGTCTGCGTGTGTCCTGCACTTTGAGTTCGGCATGGCATTTGGGGCAGGTGCAGCCTTCAAGGGTGTCGCATAGTCCGCTGTCGCTGTGCCACTCGTGACCGCAGTCGGAACAGGTGATGTTCCCTTTCTTGGTGCGGTAGCCGATATGCTCAACGCAGTGGCGGTATGCCCAATCTATTTGTGTCGCTGATATGGGGCGAAGGTTGGCGGAAAGTCTTGCCACCTCTTTCTGTATCTTGGTCTTCGGTTTCATAAGCCTAAATCAAATAATGAGGGTTGGGGTTGGTTTTCTTTTCTCGCTGACGGTCTGTGGCGGTTCTGCAACTTGCGGAGTTCCTCCTCTTGGTATTTGCGGACAGCGTTCTGACGTGCCTCCGCCTTTTCCTCTGCCGTGAGTTTCACAACGTGGTTCACAACCACTTGGCAGTCCATCGGTTTGCCCACCTCTATCTCGTTTTCCTCATAGTAGTGGATGGCTTGCCCGAATATCTCTCCGTCCGTGAAACCGTTGCAACCGCTTTTCTGCACATAGTTCAGAATGTGGGTCACGCACTCGTCCATGTTCTTGGCAGGGTTGCGGTACTTCTTTGCAAATAGCGCATCTTCCTCCGCACGCTGTTCCAAGTACATATATATCGTTCTCTTGAAATGGTCTGTTCCTTTCATATCGCTGTCATTTTTAGATTATCTGTTTCAGTATCTCTCTCCAATAGGTCGGCTCTACCTCGCTGAGAAGGAAGTCCATGAAATCCCTCCGTGCGTCCTTGTTCAGTTCGTGGTACAATCTTCGGAAAGTTTCAAAATTGCCGTTGATGTACGTTTCCACCATATACACGAAGATGTTGTCCACCTCGTAATATCTGCACTGCTGCGCTGCCGTCTTGCTGTTTCTTTTTGCCATGTCGGTAAGGGTTAAAGGGTGAATAACCAAAGGATGAAGCCAAAGAAGGCAATGGTGGAAAGGATAGCCACGATTACACCTATCGCCACTCGGAACACTCCGTTTACAATCTCTCTGATGATGCCCCAAAGGATGCCGAACACCCCGAAGGCGGTGCGCATCATCAAGCCGCATATCGCCAACCCGATGTGTTGCGCCATTTGTCTGAAATTTGCCGTTGCCGTCATATCTTCGCTGTTTTTGATTTTTTTGTTTTTAATGCGGATTCAAGAGCTGAGGGAGTTGAGTTTCAAACTATCTTATCTGCCTCTCGTTTATCCGACATTTTTTTTATGCGTCTTTCTGTCGCATCGGTCGTTTTCGTTTCGGGTGCTTGAAAAGGTAGGGATTAGGGAATGCAAGGTTTTTCGGTCAAAATACTACCCGCAGGGCTGGAGATTTTTACCGAAAACAGGAGGCTTGACCTTGCTTTCCCGTCCAATCCCGGAATTACCTTTGCGCCCAGAACGAAAATGACTGACTGATGCGGCTTACTGAAAGGCGCAAAATGGAGGTAAACGAAAACAGAGGCAGATTGTGTAGAAAAAAACTTCAGGGGAAAATCCGTAAAAAAAAGAATCACCAAAAGGAAAAAGACATCACCGGAAGCGTGAAAAGGGCAAACCACAACAAAGGAAGTATGATTGTTTCCGATCCGACGGAACTTGTTCAGCCGGGTGGCAACAATCATTCTTCCCGGTTTGTCCGGCTGTGTGTGGGCGCCTGTTTCATTCATGGGGCAGGCTGACACACTCTGCATTCACTTTCCGCTTCCGGCAAAAGAGACAGCGAAAAAAGAAAAATCATTTGAAAACCCGTAAAAGCACCTCTTGGCATAGGCGCAAAAGAAAGGGGCATTGCTTCATCTGTCTAAACATCGTTTAGGCGTGAGGCAATGCCCTTTTCTCCAGCTATGCGGTAGTCGGCACACGTTTGTTCCAAACTCGTTTTGGGCAATGGTGTGCCGACGGACAATACCGCTTTTACGGAAAATTCTTATGAATGAGGGGATAAAAAACGGGAGTTTATATCAAAATCTCGAATTAAATAGCTACTTTTGCATACGAAGAGTTCTTTGAAGGTTACGCAACGCGCAGAAGGATAATGCAGTAGATAACTAACTAAATCGTAACCTATTACTATCAAGAGCAATTAACCTACGCTCATTTCCAATAAATTACACTCTTTTCGTAACTTCGATGCGCAAAGTTATGCAATTTTATCGAGAAAACAGGTTTCAAGGCAGCAAAACTTGCGCCAACTCGGAGCTATCACAATCATTTCAGGCCGTCGTTCACTTCCTTTCATTGACTATGCTGCTTATTCTTTCAGCCCATACGGCCTGCTGCTCGGCTATGTCTCGGCGCATTTGGGCGAAGTGTGCGTCAGCGGCAGCTTTATTGCTTGTCCTTGCTTCCTCGGCTACTTCCCTCATTATTTGCGCCAGCATCTCGTCGGTAGGCTCGCTGTCGGGGCTGAAACGGTATTTGTTCAATTCTTGTTCAGACATGGTTCTGCCATCTTGTTCGTACTTGCAAATATACTCTTTTTGGGTTAAAGGAGGAAATATAATGGCCTTTTCTTGTCTAATTTTAACGTAATAGAAGATGTTTCTGTAACCCGTTGACTGTCAACGCCTTTCCAATATGCCGTCTTTCGCCTTCTAAAAGGTGGTCTTTTACAACGCAAAAGGTGGCCTTTCGCATTGCAAAAGGCCACCTTTTGGAAAATGAATAATTAACAATGAAAAATTAAAAGCTAATCTTTCAATGTGAATAAGGCGTCAATACCCGAAGATTTCCTCGGTCGTAAGCCGTTTGATTGGGCCGATTTTCTCCAACGCCTCCATGTCGAGCTGCTTCTCGTCGCCGAGGATTATGTAGCGATAAGGCTTCTTCGCCATTGTTTCCTGCTCGAATTTCACAACGTCGTCCATCGTCAGCGAGGGCACGGCTTCGTACACTTTCTTGTTCAAGTCGTAGTCGATGCCGCGGTCGCGGGCTCCGAGGTATGTGTAAATCAGGCTTTCCTTGGTTACACGCCGTGTGGCGATGCGCTTCATCAGGGCCTGTTTTGCCAGTTCGAGAGCCTTGTCCGACTGCGGTATTGTGTCTATTATGCTGTTGAAAGTGCGGATGCAGTCGGTCATCTTGTCGTTCTGCGAGATGATGTAAGTGTATGCGTACTCCGGCTCTCCCTTGTAGCCCGGCGTGCCGTACATGGCAAACGCGCTGTAAGCGAGGCCGCGCGCTTCGCGTAACTCCTGGAACACCACGGTGTTCATGCCGCCTCCGTAATACTCGTTGAAGAGCGAGATTACCGGCTGCTGCTCCGGGTTCCACTGGCGGTTCTCGTTGTGGAACTGTATCATGTATATGTTCTTTGCGTCATACGGGGCGATGTACACCTCGTTCTGCGTTGTCTGCTGCATATTGTATGGCTTGCCGGCGGGCACGTCGGCAAGTGTCTTGCCCGGCTTCAGGCTCTTGTCTACGGCGGCGGTAAGCTCGTCCAGCTCCATCGGACCGTAGTATAGTATCTCGTGCTTGTAGCCTTTTAGGGCCTTTACCATGTCAACAAGCTCCTGCGGATTCATCTCTTTCAGCTCTTCCGACGACGGAATGTTGAGCCACGTGTTGTAAGTGCCGAACATTCCGTACGCTTGCAGGCGGCTGAAGTTGGTCTGCTGGTCGAGCTTGTTGTCGGCGCGCGACTTCTCCTCTATGCCTACATACTTCGTGTAAGCTGCCGTGTCAACTTTCGCGTTGGCTATTACGTCGTCGAGCAGAGCCATAGCCTCGGGCATGTTCTCGGCCAGTCCGCTCAGGTAAATACGGATGGCCTTCTTGTCAACGATTATCCCATAGTTGCAGGCCAGGCCGTAGAACTTCTGCTTTACCTGCTCGGCGGTCATCTTGTCAGTGCCGAGATAGTCGAAATATTGTGCCGCGTAAGGCAGCCATTTGTTGCTTTCTTCGCCGAATTTATAGTAATAACTCAACATGAAACGGCCGTTTTCGGTGTTCTTCACGTAGAGTACGGGCAGGCCGTTCTTCGTCGTCGCCTTCGTCAAGTCTTTGTCGAAGTCAAGGAACTTGGGCTGTATTGGCTCTACTTTCGAGTTCACTATCTCCGTTACGAACGCGCTCTGGAGTTCCCGGTTGGACGGAATTGCCGTTATTTCGGGCTTGTCTATCTTCTTCAGTGTGGTGTCGTTGCCTATGCGTTTGTACACAGCGACGTAGTTGTCGATAAAGTGTCGGCGCGCAAAGTCCACGATTTGCTGCTTCGTCATGCCCGACATGCGGTCTAACTGGCCTACAACGTCGGCCCACTTGCTGCCGTTGATGAAAGCGAAGGCCATGTTGTACGCCCTGCTGCGGTTGCTTTCGATGGCCGTGTAATATTGAAGTTTCTTGTTGTTCACCACCGCTTTGAGCAGCTCTTCGCTGAAGTCGCCGCGTTTAAGCTTGTCTATTTCGCCGAGCATGAGCGTCTTCACCTCGTCAAGAGTCTGTCCCTGCTTGGGAAAACCGGCCATGATGAAGCCCGAATATTCGGCCAACGACATGGTGAACGCACCTCCGCCGAGCCACTTCATCTGCTGGTCGAGGTCAAGGTCGAACAGTCCGGCCTTGCCGTTTGACAGCATGTCGGCTATTACTTCGAGCGTGTCGGTCTGGAGGGAGGCCGCCTTGTCAAACTTCCAACCTACGTATATGTTCTCCGCCTCCTGGCCTACTACGGTGGTGTCGGCCGGTGCCGTGCGGTCGGGAACTGGCGCGTATTGCGGCTGGGAGAGGTCGGGGTTGGGCTGCCATGCGCCGAAATACTTGTCGATTACGGCCATTACGGCGTCAGGGTCGAAGTCGCCTGCCATGCAGACGGCCACGTTGTTTGGCACGTAATACCGCTTAAAGTAGTTCTTTATGTTTACTATTGACGGGTTCTTCAGGTGCTCCTGTGTTCCGATAACAGTCTGCGTGCCATACGGATGACCGGGAAACAGCTTTGCCATGAGCGCGTTGAATAGCTTGTTGCTGTCGTCGGCAAGTCCCATGTTGTACTCTTCGTACACGGCCTCAAGCTCCGTGTGGAAGCCTCTGATTACCATGTTCTGGAAGCGGTCGGCCTGTATGCGCGCCCAGTTCTCCACCTCGTTGGCCGGTATGTCCTCGGTGTAGAGGGTGTTGTCGTAGGTTGTCGAGGCGTTCGTACCCTGCGCTCCGATTGACGCCATCAGCTTGTCGTACTCGTTGGGGATGAAGTACCGCGCCGCGATTTGCGACAGGCTGTCTATGCCGTGGTAGTAAGCGCGGCGCTGTAGCGAGTCCTTTATTGTGCGGTACACCTCGAAACGGTTTTGTATTGAGTCGAGAAGCGGGGCTTCGGCGGCTGCGTCCGTGGTGCCGAACTGCCGTGTACCCTTGAACATAAGGTGCTCAAGATAGTGTGCCAGACCTGTCGTTTCGGGCGGGTCGTTGCGGCTTCCCGTGCGCACGGCGATGATGGTCTGTATGCGCGGTTTCTCGTGGTTTACCGAGAGGTAGACGGTCAGTCCGTTGTCCAGCGTGTAGATGCGGGCATTCATCAGGTCGCCGGGAACGGTCTGATACTTGTATTCCTTTGCCGCGAGCGGCAGCGCGAGGGCGAGCAGTAATACAAAAAGTGCTGATTTGAGTTTGCTCATTCGTATAGTATTTTTTAGAAGTTATAGAAGTTAAAGGAGTTATCGCTCCCTTCGGTCGCTAAGAAGTTGAAGGCTGATGCCTTGTCTGCTTGTCCCTGTCTGCTTGTCTGCTAAAAACTTATCCGAGCTGTGCGAGGAACTTGTCGAGCGTCTGGCGGTCTACGTCGCCCAGCCGGTATTCCTTCTCGGCGTCTGCTTTTATCATGCCGAGCCATGCCTGGCGCGCGGCATCTCCGCGCTGGCGCAGCTGCGTTACGTCGTCTTCGGTCAGCTCGTCCTTGCCCAACCATTCCTTCATAAGGCTCATGGCGAACGTCCATCGGTAGTCGGCGTAACGCTCGTTGTAGGCTTCGAGCAGCCTCTGTACGGAGCCGATGCCGTCCAACATGCCATATCTTATTTTCTCTACGAGGCGTTCCTCCTCGTCGGTTGGCAGCAGCAGGCCGCCCAGGTCGGTCCATCCGCCTGCGCCGGAAGGCGTCGTCGGGGCTGTAAAACCGTGCTCTTCGAGCACACGTCCGATAAACATTTCAACGGCCATGGAGTACAGTTGCAGTCCCTTTTCTAACGCATTGATTGTCAGCGTGTTACCATCGGCCGTGCAAAAGGCCGTCTTTTGGCCTGCGTTTTGCCGCATATTGGCGAGCAATTTGCGGCCTTTTACAACCTCATTGACCGTCAACGGGCTTAGCCAGTCATAATTGATGATGCTCTTGCGGCTGCCCTTTATGCGGACATCGCGCCGCGGCCACTTGGCCGTGTCGCGGTAAAGGCCTACGGTGGCGATGTTGCGTCCGGGCACGATGTGCGTATCGCGGCCTTCGCCTATGACGTAAGAGAAGGGCAGGGCGGTGGTGTCGGGGTGGCTCTGGAGCTTGCCCATGCACACCGAGAACGCGCCAATGCGTGCCGGATGGACTATGTGCGAGCCGCTGGCCGTCTTCACTCCGCGCTCCAGCGTGCCGTAATGTATGGGCCCCATCTTGTACGCGTGGTTGCTGAAATTGGTGCCCGAGCCTGCGTTGTAGAACGAAGTGGCGCAGCCTATGAGCAGCGTGCTCTTGTGGTGGGACGCCGAGAAGGGGCCGCAGAAGGCGGCGCACGCCTCGCCGTTGGCCATGTACGAGTTGGCGAAAAACAGGCTGCTCTCCGCCGTGAAGCCGTTGGTTATCTGGCAGGCTTCGCCTACGTAGCAGTTGAACAGCTTTGCACTGTTCAGCACCGACGAGCCGTCGGCTATGATGGAGTTCTCGCAGATTACGCCCGAACCTATGTAAACGCTGTCCTCTGCCTCGGCTGCCAGGGTACAGTCGCTAAGGCGGCACGCCCCGTTCACCTCGCAGTTGTCGGAGATGTTGGTGTTGGTTATTTCCGTGGTATTGATGATGCGCACGAAGTCGCCTACCGTTCCGGTGCCCGTAAGGCGGCTGTTCACGTCGCTCTTTGCCATCGCCTTCAGCGCGGCCGACAGCTCCTTGTCCTCCGGACGGCTCACCATCAGCGCCGCAATGTTGCTCGTAAGGCCGCGGAAGAGCACCACGTTGCCGCTTCCGGCCTCGTTAAGCACGGATATGGTGTTGCCTTCGCCGAAGGTGGCTTCGGCCGTTGTCTCCATTGTACACACGTTGCGTATACAGCACTCTTCACCTATTATATAATTGTTGATGTAGTTACCGACGTTCTCTATTAGGCAGTTGTCGCCTATCGTGGCGTTGCGCAGCGTGGCGTTGCGCACACCTGAATGTACATAGAAGCCCTGCGTCACCTCTATGCTCTTCTCGAACACGCCGAGGTTGACCGTTCCGCAGAACCTCACGTCTTTTATATGCGACGGGTTGAAGTCGTCAGCCACGTTGACGCATGTCCAGTCTTCGGCCGTACATCCGTTCTCTTCGAGGGTTATAATCTCGTCGTCGGTAAGCTGTCTGTAATCGTACATGGTCGTTATTGTTAATTGATAATTGATAGTTGGGAATGGAAAATTATGACAACCTTTGTCAAATAGGCTTTTGCTCGATGGCAAGTGTAATCATAATTATCCATTCTGCATTCTCAATTTTCCATTAAAAGTAATCATAATTCTCCGTTTTCAATTTTCCATTTCCACATCTGTGGGGTAGAGGAAGTCGTTGTACGGGTACTTCTGTACGTGCAGCTGGCGCACCTGTTTGTACAGAGTGTCGCGCAGCTCGTCGATGTTCGTCTTGTTACGTGCCGATATGAAGAGGCAGTTGTCGCCCTGTTTCGCCATCCAGGTGCGTTTCAGTTCGTCGAGCGTTACGTTCTCCTTGGTGGCCGGGGTGAGGTCGTCTGGCTCTTTGTCAACCCATGTGTAGGCGTCTATCTTGTTGAAGATGAGCATCGAGGGCTTGTCTGCGCAGCCGAGGTCTTTCAGCGTGTTGTTCACCACTTTGATTTGTTCCTCGAAGTCGGGGTGCGATATGTCAACGACGTGTACCAGCAAGTCGGCCTCGCGCACCTCGTCGAGCGTCGATTTGAACGAGTCGACCAGGTCGGTGGGCAGCTTGCGGATGAAGCCCACGGTGTCTGCAAGGAGGAACGGCAGGTTCTCGATTACGACTTTCCTAACGGTCGTGTCGAGTGTGGCGAAGAGCTTGTTTTCGGCGAACACCTCGCTCTTTGCGAGCAGGTTCATCAGCGTTGACTTGCCCACGTTGGTGTAACCTACGAGGGCGACGCGGATTAGCCGTCCGCGGTTCTTGCGCTGCGTGGTCTTCTGCTTGTCTATTTCGGCGAGGCGTTGCTTCAGCAGCGACATGCGTTGCAGGATTATTCGGCGGTCCATTTCGAGCTGTGTCTCGCCCGGGCCGCGCAGTCCTACGGAGCCTTTTCCGCCTCCCGAGCCGCTTCCGCCGCCCTGTCGTTCAAGGTGGGTCCAGAGCCGTTGCAGGCGCGGCAGCATGTAGCGGTATTGCGCCAGCTCTACTTGTGTCTTGGCGTTGGCCGTCTGTGCGCGCATGGCGAATATGTCGAGAATGAGCGATGTGCGGTCGAGTATTTTCACCTTCAGCTCGTTCTCGATGTTGCGTATCTGCTTGGCCGACAGCTCGTCGTCGAAGATTACCATTCCTATTTCCCTTTCGGCTTCCTCCTCGGCGCGTATGTATTGCTTTATTTCCTCGAGCTTTCCCTTGCCCACATACGTGGTCTGGTTAGGCCCGGCCACCTTCTGCGTGAAGCGTTTTACGGTCACGGCTCCGGCGGTGTCGGCCAGAAACTCCAGCTCGTCAAGGTATTCCTTGGTCTTGGCTTCGTCCTGTTCCTGTGTGATTAGTCCCACGAGTACGGCCGTTTCGGCCTTGGCCTCGGATATTACAAATTCTTTCATCAGCGTGTCTGCGTATGTAATGTGGTATGATGCAAATGCAATGCCAGCGAGAGGAAAGGAAGCTTGCTTCCAGTTTCCCGAGCGCAGCTTGCTTTATGCAAAGGCAATGCCGGCGAGAGGAGAGGAAGCTTGCTTCCGGTTTCCCGAGCGCAGCTTGCTTTATGCAAAGTTACATAATTCATGCAAAACGGCAAAGAAAAACGCCGTATAACGCCAACGTTTTACCACCTTTTTACCATTGGTTTTGCCGTTTGCGGCCTTTCGCGTTGCAAAAGGCCGCAAACGGCAACGTAAAAGGCCGTCTTTTAGCGTGTAAAAGGCGGCCTTTTGCAAACGCGTTGACTGTCAACGCGTTGCAGGGTTGTCAAATCATTCTGTCTAAATCAATCTATCTTATGCAACTAACACCTGTCGTCAGTCAATGTCGATGACGTTGAAGTCAGTGTCGAAGGTTATCTCCACGTAGTTCGACAGCTTCACTTCGTATTCGTCATCGTCGCGTTCTATCTCGAGTATGCGGCAGTCGGGATAGTTGGCCCGTATGTACCGGGCTATGGCCTGGGGCACGAGCGATGACGGTACGGCCGACCGCTTGCACTTCACTTCGGTCCAGCGGCCGCTCCCGTCAAACTCTATTTTCTCGCCGTTGGTGAATATCACGGTGTATTCCTTGCTGAACAGCTCGGTCTCCACCTTTGCCAAGGCCACCTTGCGGCCGGGAAAGTGCGCCTTGACGGTAGCCAGGGCGGCTTTGGGCAGGCGGTCGGCCGGTATGGTCTTCTCGTCGCCCGTGCTTGCCGAGGCCGGCGTTTGGGCGAGCAGGGCCAGCGCGGCCAGCAGTGATATTATGATGGTTCTCATTGTCGTTGTAGGGTATTAAGCCTCCGGCGCATGGCTGGCGCCAAGGGGGCTTGGGGTTGTCAGTCGTCGATGTCTACTACCTGGAAGTTCCTGTTGAACGTCACCTCGAGGCGGTTTGACAGCTTCACTTCATACTGGTTGTCGTCTTTCTCGATTTCAAGGATTTTCGTTCCGGGGTAGGTTGACTTCACATACTGTGTGATTTTTGCCGGTACGAGGGCCGCCGGTACTGAAGACATCTTGCAGTTAATCTCCGTCCAGTTGCCGCGGCGGTCGAACTCCACCTTCTCGCCGTTGTTGAACACTACGTCGTAGCTCTTCTCGAAGAGGCCGGTCTCCATCTTGGCCAGGGCCACCTTCTTGGCCTTGAAGTGCTTTTTGATTACCTGCTGTGCCGTAGCGGGCAGCTGGCTTACGCTTATGGGCTTGTCGTTGTCGGCCATGGCGGTTGCCGAGAATGCTACGATGCTTACCAATGCGATTACTGCTGATTTGATGATGCGTTTCATAATCTTCTGTTTTTTAGGGTTATTACTCATGTGTTACTTTTTCTGTTGCAAAGATTATGCTTCTTTCTGAAAAGAATCTGAAATGCCGCAGACATTCTTTCATATTAACATTGTTTAAGAAACGGCGCGTTCCATGGCTTCATCGTCAGCATTGCTTGCGGTTGTATGCGGGCGGTCTGTCCGGCTTCGCCGGGGCGGTCAGTGGCTGAGTGTGTTCTGAAAGGCGGTTAATCTGCAAATCTGTTGAATGAAATAAAAGCTCTATTAATGAAAACACCCTGCTTTAATCCAGACAGTCGGTAACCCTCATTCCGCGCTCCGACGCGGCATCCATAAAAAAACTAATATGCCCAACGTCACAGGATGCATACACTGGATTCCGCGTCGGAGCGCGGAATGACGGTTACCGACTGCCTGGCTTGGAAGAGGATGTAGTATTGATTTTCGTTCATGATGCCATACACCCAAACTGCGGATGAACCTGAAAGGTGGTCTTTTAGAGGACGAAAGGCCGTCTTTTACACGGCAAAAGGCCGCCTTTTGGAAGCTAAAAGACGGCCTTTTGTAAAGTGCTTGATTGTCAGGCGATTACAGACTGGTGTCAGAACACCGGCAAGACGGACAGCTGGCGGACGAGCGTCAGCGCCAGGCGTTGCTGTCCGAGGCAGGAAGGGTGGAGCAGGTCGGTGGCCTTGTCGTGGAAGTAATGCTGCTGGGCGGCCACCATCGGGTTGAGTCCGCTCACGGAGTTGAGGTCGATTACGGGCACTGCCCATACGTTGCCGGCCTCCTTTATGGCCTCTACGTAGGCGCTGAAATACTCCCCACAGAGGTTCTGCCAGCTCTCGTCGGGCTGTATGTTGGTGTCGCCGAAGGCCGCGGCGGCGCGGTGTATGGGCGTAAGCAGCACGATTTGCTTGTCGGGGAAGAGCGTCTTGAGCTTCATCAGGGCTATGTTTATGCGCCCTTTCAACGTGGCTTGGTCTATTGAAGGTATGCGCCGTTTGCGCATGTACACCTTCTTCTCGCCATGCACGGCGGCCGTTACGGTGTCTTCCAGCTCGTCGTACCACCGGCCTATGGGCACTCCCGCATTGAAGTCGTTGGTGCCAATGAACACTATTACGGCGTCAAGGCTGTCGCCGTGCTCGGCCTTCAGCAGCCCGGCTTGCCGCGGCACATCGTCCCATTGGCGGCCGCTCTTGCCGTAGACGTAAGGCTCTATGCCGAGCATCTGCCGCAGGTAGTGCCAGTATTTGTAGGGAATGTTGTGCCGGTTGTTGTTCGGGTCGGTCATGGAGTCGCCTATAAAGCCTACGCGCTTGCCGCTCCACGGGTGGCAGGTGGACTGCACTTCGGCGCAGGCAAGGCCCTTGCAGGGCTGCGGCTGAGACTGTTGCGCGGTGGCACTGATGCCTGCCGCTACGGCAAGCATCAGCAAAGAAAGTCGGATTTGCATTGTAAATAGTTTGTGATTAGTTTTATTTGAACAGTTGTGTAGACAGGTATCGTTCGCCCGTATCGGGCAGCAGGGTCACTATGCGCTTGCCCTTGTTGCCGTCGCGCATGGCCGCCTTCACTGCCGCGGCCACCGCCGCGCCCGACGATATGCCTACCAGCAGGCCCTCTGTTGATGCCAGCAGGCGCGCCGTCTGCATGGCTTCGTCGTCGGTTACGGTGATGATTTCGTCCACAACGGAGGCGTCATACGTGTCAGGAATGAAGTTTGCGCCGATACCTTGGATGGCGTGCGGCCCGGCGACGCCCGTTGACAGCAGCGGCGACGATGCCGGTTCGACGGCCACGATGGTCGTGGCGGGGTTGTGTTCCTTGAGCCTTCGCCCAACGCCCGACACCGTTCCGCCCGTGCCTACGCACGCTACGAACATGTCGATGCGCCCGTCCGCCTGCTTAAGTATTTCACGGCCGGTGGTAAGGTAGTGGCAGCGTGGGTTGGCGAGGTTGGTGAACTGGCCGAGAATCACCGAGCCTGCTATTTCCGTGCGCAGCCTTTCTGCCTCGCTTACGGCCGCCGCCATGCCGCCTGCCGCAGGCGTAAGGCGCACCTCCGCGCCGTATGCCGCCACGAGCTTGCGCCTCTCCAGGCTCATTGTCTCGGGCATGGTGAGGATGAGGTGGTAGCCTTTCACGGCGCAGACCATGGCAAGGCCGATGCCCGTGTTGCCGCTTGTAGGCTCTATTATGGTGGCTCCGGGCTTGAGGATGCCGCCCTGTTCGGCGTCTTCTATCATCGCAAGGGCCACACGGTCCTTGACGCTTCCGCCGGGATTGGTCATTTCTACTTTCGCCATGAGCGGCGTTTCAAGTGCATAGTGGGTGGATATTCGCTTCAAAGATACGAGCGGCGTGTTGCCGATTAGTTGTAATACATTGTCTTGGAACATGGATTTTAAAGGTAAAAAGGTGAAAAAACAAAATGGTGAAAAATGTTGGTTAAGGGTGAAAAGTTGAAAAGGTGAAAAAGTGAAAGATGCAAGGTGTGGCGTTTCTCCTTTTCACTTTTTCACCTTTTCACCCTTGATTATCTCGTCGCGGCATTGTTCCATGAGCCATTTCGGCGTGCTCGTGGCTCCGCATATGCCGATAGTCTCGACCCCGGCGAGCCATGCCGGGTCGATTTCTTCAGGTCCTTCTATGAGGTGGCTGTTGCCGTTTACGCGCTGGCATTCGGCGAATAGCACTCGCCCGTTGCTGCTCTTGCGGCCGCATACGAAGAGGATGAGGTCGTGACGCATGGCGAACGAGCTGATGGCCGGCATACGGTTGGCTACCTGGCGGCAGATGGTGTCGAAGCTGCGGAACGTTGCTCCCGGCGCGATGTGCGCCGAGATGTAGTCTGTTATGCGGTGAAATTCGTCGAGAGACTTCGTCGTCTGCGAATAAAGGAATATGTCCCGCGTGAAGTCGAGCCGCTTCACGCCGTCAAGGTCGGCCACGACGACGGCCCGTCCTTCCGTCTGCCCCACCAGTCCTAACACCTCGGCGTGCCCCGGTTTGCCGAAAATCACAATCTGTGCGGCCTTGTTCTCGTCGTATTTCCGCTTAATCCTGCGTTGCAGTTGCAGTACAACGGGGCATGTGGCGTCTATTATTTCAATGTCGTTACGCCGTGCCAAGGCGTATGTTTCGGGCGGTTCGCCGTGGGCGCGGAGCAGCACCTTCACGCCATGCAGCCGCTCCATCTCGTCGTGGTTGATGGTTACCAGCCCCAAGCGGCGCAGCCTTTCGCACTCCATGCCGTTGTGCACGATGTCGCCGAGACAGTAAAGCGTCTTGCCGGCGGCCAGCTCTTCCTCGGCCTTGCGTATGGCCGTGGTTACTCCGAAGCAAAATCCGCTGCCGCTGTCAATCTCTATTTGCATTGTTGTTGGGAAGTTGAGAAAGTAAAAGAAGTTATGGAAGCCGGGGCATCACTACGTGATTTACGTTTGACTTGGGCTTCCATAACTTCTTTATGTCCTATGAATTTATGTTGTTAAAATACTCGTCCAGCAGTCCGTTGGCCGCCGCGAAACTTGTGCGTCGCCCCTCCAGCACCGACAGTTCGGCGTCTTTCAGCCGTTGCTGGATGGCCGGATTGTTGTAGAAATGGTCGCGCAAGTGCTCGTTTATGGTCTCGTACATCCAGTATTTGCTTTGCTCGTTGCGCCTGTAAGAGAAGTAACCGTTGCCATTTACGTAGTCAAAATACTCGTAAATCATGTCCCATACCTCCTTTATTCCTGTGCCGTAGAAGCCGCTGTAACACAAAACCTTCGGCTGCCAGCCGCTCTCCGATGCCGGGAAGAAGTGCAAGGCGTTGCGGAAGTTGCGCGCAGCCAGGTGGCAACGGTCAACGTTCTCGCCGTCACATTTGTTGATTACGATGCCGTCGGATATTTCCATGATGCCTCGCTTGATGCCTTGCAGCTCGTCACCTGTGCCCGCAAGCTGGATTAAGAGGAAGAAGTCAACCATCGAGTGACAGGCTGTCTCGCTCTGACCCACGCCCACCGTCTCGACGAAAATCTTGTCGAAGCCTGCCGCTTCGCAAAGTATTATGGTCTCGCGGGTCTTACGCGCCACGCCGCCAAGCGACCCCGCAGTGGGGCTGGGACGGATGAACGCGTCCTGACGCACCGACAGTTTTTCCATGCGTGTCTTGTCTCCAAGGATGCTGCCCTTGGAACGTTCCGAGCTTGGGTCTATCGCAAGGACGGCGAGTTTGCCGCCGGTACGGTCGAGAACGTGCAGGCCGAACTGGTCGATTGACGTGCTCTTGCCTGCTCCCGGCACGCCGCTTATGCCGATGCGGATAGACTGTCCGCTGTGCGGAAGGCATTTCTCGATTACCTCCTGAGCCTTGGCGTAATGGTCGGGGTTGACGCTTTCTATCAGTGTTACGGCCTGGCTAAGCACTGTGATGTTGCCTTTCAATATGCCTTCAACCATTTCTCCTACCGACATCTCGTGCCGTTTGAAGCGTCCGCGCTTCAAATATGGGTTGACAATCGAGGGCTGCTGCACTCCGGCGTTTACCGTAAGACCTTTGTATTCGTTGCTGTTTTCAGGGTGTTCCATGACTAAACTGCTTTGTTCATTTGACGTTTACGTGTATGACTACTTTCGACTTGTTGGGGTCGTTGGTTATCATCAGCACGCGCGGTTTGCTTCTTGCGTTCTTGAGTTGCTTGCGGTAAGCCGTTATTTTGAGCTTTGCCGACTCGCCGGGGTCAAGCCTTGACTTGTTGAGGCGCACCTTAAGGCCGGTTGTGAACATCTGCATCGAACTGATGGTGAGCCTGCTGCGGCCTTGGTTTTCTATTATTATGGTGCCGCTCTTGTCGTCCTTGTCTTCAAAAGAGCCAAGGTCGAGCGTCTCGGCAGACAGCTTCATAACCGGCGCGTTGCGCCTTTGCGTCTCCGACATGTTCCTGAACTCTGGCAGGAGAACGGCCGAAACGGATATTTCCTTGTCGTCGCCGACCTTGTCGCCGGGGAACATTCCGAGGTAGACCGACGACTGCGTAAGGCCGTAGCTGCGCAGTTTCGTAGAGTTGAGCGTGAACGTTGCTACGCCCGTACGTCCCGGGGCGATAGTCTCGGGCGACACCGTTGCGCTGATGTAATTAGGCAGGTGCATCACCACGGGGGTTACATTCTCGCTGCCGCTGTTGATGATATGGATTTTCTCAACGGGCGTTTCGCCGAGGTTCACGTCGTCAAACTCGATGTTGTTCTTGTCCGTGCGTACGCTGCCGAGCGTATAGTCGTAAACTCCCGAGTAGTCGGTAAGCTTGTCAACCACGACACCTTTCATCGTGAGATAGAACGGTTTGTCTGACGCATTGCTGTAAATTGCCGCCTCTTTGTAGAAATGTCCCATCTGGCGGGCGTCAAACGTCACCTCCACCGTGAAGTTGTCGCCCTTCGCAATGGTGCCTTTCGGGTATTCGGCCACGACACAATCGCAGCTTGTACGCACGGTGTCGATTATCAGTTCGCTGCCTTTGTTGCGCAGTTCGAACTTCGCCGTGACGGGAGTTTCGTACATTACGCTGCCGCAATCGATTACTTCCTGCTTGACTGAGATGCGCTGCGCCGCCATGTCGAGCGACACTGCGGCCAGCACAGCGGCCAGTATTGTTTTTTTATTCATTGTACTTTTGGTATTGTTTTACTTTATTTCAACCGACACGGAAGCCGCCCTTGCCGAATATTCAGGTGCATATGCGCATTGGGCGGTGCACGTTCCTGTTTCGTAGCGGCCTGCGCGGTCGATGTAATATTCAGTTTCTATGATGTGCTTGCCCTTGCTCATGCGGTCGAAATAATAATTAGTGGCGTTGTCTTTCGGCGCGCAGTAGTAGCCCGAACGGTAGCCGCTAAGCTGGCGTACAGGCTCCATGCAGGCCGCGCGCTTGTCTTTCACCTGCACATAGTCATAGTCGCGGTCGGCCTGGATGGTGATGCGCACGGTCACGCGGTCGCCCACCTTCAAGGCCGTTGCAGGCTTGCCGTCAGCGTCGATGATTTCCCTCGTAATGCGAAAGGCCGTAGATTGGCTTTCAATTGACGGTGTTTTGCACAGCGATTGGCCGTATATTGCACCCCAAGAGGTGCCCTTTGACAACTTGTTGACTGTCAACGTGTTGCCGCCTTCGTATTCTGTCGTCGTCTTGACGTAGCCAAGTCCGGCCGTAGCCTGCGGCGTTTCGAGCGGTTTGCCGTCGATGGCGAACGTGGTTTCGGCCTTGCTTTCAAGCTCTGTCATGTTGCCGTCAAGGAACGCGTAGACGGCGTTGACATTGTTGAACGGCGTACCCCATTCCTGCACGCGCTTCTGCATGAGCAGCCAACGCTTCATGCCGTCGATGCTTGCGGCATAGCCCTGCGGGTCTATAAGCTTCATGGCTTCAATCGCTCTTACCTGTGTCGGTATGCCGTAGTCCAACCAGCTGTAATAAGTGCGCGGCGAGTCGTAGTAACGTCCCATCTCTTCCGTCTCCACGGCGTACTCGTCAAGGCTCTTCAGGTAGTCTCCGGCAAGTGCCGTCTCGCCGTTCTTCGCCAGCACGACGGCCATTATTGCCTTATTGTACAGGCTCAAGCCGGTGTTGTTCTTCTTTACATCGGCCAGTACGTAGTCAGTGGCGGCAGACTCTTCGGCGGTCTGCTTCCATCCGCCGAGTGCGCAGATGTACAGGTAATGCACGGCGTTGTCCCAATGGGTTGTGTACGGTTTGCCTTCCTTACGCCACTTCTTTACCTCTTCCACGTTCTTTACAATCATCTTTCCGAGGAACTTCATCGCGCTGTTTATCATGCCTTCGGTCTCCGTGTGCTTGCCTGTCATGTTGTCAAGGCGCATCAGCATCTCCGTTACCGACGCGGTAAGCACGAACGACCCGTAGCGCATTCCAGGCCACCAGCACCACGAACCGTCCTCCGTGCTTTGCAGTTTGCGCAGTTTTTCAAGCGTTGTCGAGAGGTTGTTGGCCAGTGTCGAACTGTCGAAATAGTTGGCAAGCATCTGCTTCTGGTCGCTTTCGCGGTCGGCGTCGGCCACCCACGGAGTCTCGTCAAGCACAATATTCTTCAGCTCCTGGTTCTTTTCAAGGCTGCTCTTCAGGCTCTCCTGCCCGGCCTCGCGTTTCCACTGCTCGAAGACGGAGCGTATGCGCGGCGACTGTTGCATAAGGTATGCACTTATGCTGTTGGCATAATAAGCCGTGACAAGGCTTATAGCGTTGTCCTCGCGCGCGTTGTTTATATAAGGTAAGGCCTGTATTGTGAGCCATGCGGGGTTGTTGGTGTACTCTACGGTAAGCTTTTCGTCGCGCCCTCCGTCGGGGAACAGATGCTTCAAATCGATGGTCTTCACGCCCGGCTCGTGCTGAGTGAAGGGCACGGTGTTGGTTACAAGCTCCGCGTCGGGCAGGATTGGCATATAATGTTGCTCCCCGTCGCTGAAGTCTTTGCCCTCGGCGAAGATGCGGCAGACGAGCAACGGGCGGCTGGCATCAGGCCGGTAGTTGAACGATACGCTGCAAGTAGAGTCAGCATTTACCTCGAACTTCTGCTTTACTTCCAGCACAACCTTCTCCGTTTCGGGGTCAACCATTTGCATTATGGCCGTTCCCTTGACGGCGTTTTCTGACGTGTTGGATATTCGTGCGGCGATTGTCGCCTGGTCGCCGACGCGCACAAAGCGCGGCATGTTAGGCTGTAGCATCACCTTCTTGCTGGCAACGGCCTTGCCGTAGACCATTCCGTTGTTCATGTCCTTGTCGTGTGCAAGTCCCATGAAGCGCCATGTCGTCACGCTCTCGGGCAGAGTAAACTTAACAGAAACGTTGCCCTTGGCATCCGTCTGGAGAGCAGGATAGAAGAAAGCGGTCTCGTTCAGGTTCTCGCGCAGCTGCACTCCGGCATCCTCTTCACCGTCAGCATCGCCGCCTGCGGCATCGCTTACAATAACATTTTCGCTCAATTCCAAAGGCGCACCGATGTTAAGTCCGCCAATACGGGTTCCTGATTCCGTTGCAGAATCTTTCTTTACAACCGGTGCAGTGTTCTTTACCGTTGCGCCTTTTACCGCTTTCCTAAGTGCCACACCTCTCGTCGGGCCGGACGAAATCTCGTCTACGGAAACAAGCACGTTGCCGTTTGTGTAGTTGAACGAAGGCGTAACGGCGAGATAACCGAAGTCGAGCGAGGGCACGTTGGCAAGCTTCAGCCCCATGCTTCTGTACAAAACAGTCTGGTAATAATTGGGAACTGACCAATAAACATAAGGCAACGAGATTGACATATACGACGGGAACGACCACGAAAGGCGTGCAAACTGGTCGAGCGAATAGTCGTACATCGTGGCGAGAAGCTGCGCGTCGGCCGGTGTTCCGTCGGGTTTTGTTATGTTGAGCGTCCACTCTTCCTGCTGTCCAGGCGTCAAACGGTCGCGGAAAGTGCCCCATTTCACGATAAGACGCTTGTCGGGCAGCGGCCTGCGTATGCCTACATTGTGGAAGTAAGCCTGACCGTCTTTCACCCAAATCAAGTTAATGCGCAGGCCGTCACCATACTTTTCCTTGTACGTAAGCTTGCGTGTAGTTACCTCGCCGTCAAGCTCCAGCGTGCCGCTCTTAAGCAGTTTGTCGCCCGAAATGACGGTGTAGAGCACGTGAACGTCGGCATCCGACGAGCCGAACTGCATGTAAACGGGACTTCCGTCACGCGGAAACTCGTCGCCGGAGATGTAGAACCAGTCGGGAGTCTCGACGCACGGCACGGTGTCTTCATAGCTGAACACCGTGAAGTCGCGGCGTATGGTGTCGTTGCCGCATATAGCCGTGAGCGTATGTTTGCCCGACTTGAGCTGCGCCGCGGTGTTCCACGTGATGCCGGTGGCGGTGTTCGCCTTGGCGGTAAACGTTCCGTCAACGCCGCTTATGGTGTAAGTCACATCGCCGGGGATGTCGTTTCCGGCAGAGTTGCGCAGCGTAAAGGTCACTGTTTTCAGGCTGTCACGCAGCATCTGTTCGGGAACGTCGCAGCCAAAAGCCGTCGGCTTGCTGCCAAGAGGCAACGACAGCTGCCCCTCGTGGCTCTCACCGGCAACGTCGGTGACGTCCGCCTCGGCTATGATGTTGTAGAAACGGGCCATGCGCTTGTACACGTCGAGGGTGACGCCGCAGCCTTCTTCCCATACGGGCAGCAGCATAGGCATCTTTATTTTGAACTCTCCGTTGCCGTCGGTAACGGCCTCTCCTTCGGCCAAGACAGTGTTGTCGGCATCGTTAAGGTATATTCCAAGATGGCTGAAACGCCACCACAGAGCCTGCTTGCGGCGCACGGTGTACTTCACTTTCGCGCCCTGCACGGCCACGCCCGAATATGCCTTTGCACGGCCGGTGACGGTCAGCGTGTCGCCGTCGGCGTATTTCTCGTTTACCTTGTCGAACTCAACCTCGAACGTAGGACGCTTGTATTCCTCTACGCGGAACGTCGCAACGCCGCCCAGCTCGGTGTCGGTGCGGACGGTGAAGCTGCCCGTAAGTCCGCCTTGCGGCAGTGCGAAATCGGTAGACGCAGTGCCGTAAGCGTCGGTGGTGACGGTCTTTTCTGCAACGACCTTGTAGTTGGCGTCGCGCAAAGTCAGCTTTATAGTCTTGCCGCTGACGGCCTTTTCCGTCAGTCCTTTCACCTTGCGGACTATCGCCGCCACATGAACGGTCTGTCCGGGGCGGTATATTTTGCGGTCGGTAAAGAGCGAAGCTTCGGTGCCGTCGTAGTCGGCGTCATAATGGTTGAAGCTGTTGTACGCGCTTGTAGGTGGCATGGCGTTGTCCGCATCGGTGCAGGCACGTATGCGGTCGTTGTTCATGTCGATATTGTCGAGCACCGCTTCGCCGTCAGCACCGCATGTTACGGTGCGTTCCTTGCCGTTGTACTTGCCGATGTAGAGCTTCGCCCCGGGCACGGGCTGGCCCGTAGTGCCGCTCAATGCGGCCACGCGCAGCTTGCCCGTGGGTAGCTTCTGGTGGGCTATGTACATGTCGGTGACGTAGAGCAGGCGGTAGTCGGCCTTCAAGTTCTTGTTGTCTGCCAGCATTTTGAGCAGGTAAACGCCTATGGGCAGGCCGTCAACCACTATGGAATCCTTTACGTTTTCATAAGTCTCATGCGCCGCATAGTTGCGCGTAACGGCCTTTTCCGTACCGCTTACGGCCAACGCCTTCAGGGCTTTCAGGTCGTTGCTGTTCTGTGGCGTGCGCTTTTCGCTGCCGTCGGTGTTGAGCCTCGTCAGGACGACGGCGAGCCTGTCGATGTTGCGCACGTCAAGTTTTACGGTGAAAGGCCGTCCCGGCAACACCACGTTACGCTCCAATGTGGCGCGGAACATGGGGTTAGTCAGCACCTTCATGGCGTTGCGCAGCCTGTCAATTCGCGGCCATTCGCCCCAGCGGGCGAGGCTCTCGTTGATGAAGTTGACGCGCTGCTCAACCGTTACGTCCTGGCAACCTTCATAGAAAACGTACTTCTCCATGGCTACTTCCGCACACGCGTCAAGGTCGCCATAGAGATTGATGAGCGAGTCGAGCGAGGCCGCGTAGCGCGAGCCTTCCAGCCTGCGCACATATATGTCGCCGCTTTGCCCGGCCTGTTGCCTTACCATGTCGAGGGCGGTAAGCAGCGTGGCGGTGCGGTTGGTGGTAGTGGCGTAATAGTCGTGCATGGCTTTGTATGCCTCGGCAGTATAGCCAATGAGGCTCAGCAGGTCGCCCCCGAAGAGGGAGGCGTCGCGCCCCTCAACGGTGAAAGGGCTGTAGTCGCCGGCCTTCTTGGCGGCGAGCATGGCCGGGTCGGCCATCGCCTTATCATAGTATGTAAGCGCGAGGGTGTCCGTTTCACCGTCGTCCATATTCCATCTGATGCATGTCTTGCCGAGCGCGGCGTAGCATACGGCGGCCAGGGCAGGGTCGGTCCGCTCGAAGGCGGCGGCCTTACGCTCAAGCCGCTTCATCTGCGGAGCGAGCGAGTCGGGCGATATTGTGCCCCAGGTGTACATCTCCTGCCACTCGGCCTTAAGCATCTGACCGTAGTTCTTCTCCTTTTCGGCCAAGGCCGATATGGCTTGCAGATGCTTGATTTGCGTCCGCGGCAAGTCCTTCTTAGCCGCTTCCTCCACCTTTTTCCACAGTTCTGTATATCCGTCGGCCATCATCGTAACAGGTATAAGCAGCAAGGCTGCGAGTAAAGTGAATACCGTTTTTTTCATATTGTCAAGTCTTTTAATGTGCAAACGGTATGCGCGCGGCCTGCGTAAGGTGCGTGCATACCGTTTTACAAAGGTAGGCAAATAACCCAAAAGGGCAAAAGGATTTAATCTTTTTTAGTTACTTCTTCACTCTAAGCGTGTCAAATCCCTCGCCGAAGACGCCGTGGCAGAACGTCTGCGAGACGATGGCTTCGGGGTCGATGATTTTTATCGTGGAGAGTATTCCGTGCGACTCATACTTGCGCGCCAGCACGATGAGTATGTCAACGTCGCGCTTCGAGTACCAGCCTTTGCCCTGAATAACGGTCACGCCGCGGTGTATTTTGTTGTTAATCATGTCGGCTATCTGCTCGTATTTCTTCGAAATGATGATGAACTGCATGGTCTGCCGCGAGCCGTTGACCACGTAGTCGCACACGTAACTATATATTAAGGTGAATGCGATGCCGTAGACAATCGGTTCCATGGCCTTGAAGATGAGGTAAGACGAGGCTATGATGCAGGTGTCGATGAGCTGGATGGCGCGCCCGAAGTTCATGTGGAAGTATTTGTTGAACATCGCAATGATGATGTCGGTGCCGCCGGTGGAGCCGTTGTGCGAAAAGACAAGGCCGAGACCCGCGCCGCTCAGCACGCTACCTATGAGCAGGTGCATGAACTTGTCCTCGCCAGCCGTCACCAGGGGAAACGCCTCGAACACGGGCTGCAGCGCGCCAATCATGGCCGAGAGGATGGTTACGCCGATGATGGTGCGCACGGTGAACTGCTTGCTAAGCGTGCGGTAGGCTATGATTATCATTATGATGTTGATGCCCCAGATTGACAGCGCGGGCGGGATTTTGAAGCCGTAAAACAGCAATGCGGCTATACCCGACGCGCCGCCCATGACGATTTGGTCGGGCAGGATGAACGCCGTGTAGCCGAACGAATACATCAATATGCCGACACAGAGGAAGAACATGTCCTTCAGGGCCTGTTTCTTCAGTTTCAGGTGGATGTGAGTGATGTCAGAAATTTTGTTCATAGCATTCTGGTTTGATAATGCAAAGATAATGCAAAATTTCGGTTAAGCGAAACGAAAGCAATATTGTTTTTGTTTTAGTGAGCGTGAGAAATTTATCCAAACCGGGTGAAACGCAAAATAAAATGGAGTGCGACAGGCTTTTATTTTCATTTCACCGATGCGGCTTGTCAAGCCGCATTGCGCATGGTTGGAGTGGGGTAGGCGTGCGATTGACGGCCTTTCGCATTGCAAAAGGCCGTCAATCGCACGCTAAAAGGCCGTCTTTTAGCCTGCAAAAGACGGCCTTTTACAACGCATTGGAAATCAAGGCGTTACACGGCGGTGTACAAATACTCTTTCCGCGCGGTGCTTACAGGCACGCAAAAGCCCCGCAGGGCGGCCTCGGAATGCCGCGCCATGCAGGGCTTTCGCTGCTTTAAGCAACTACATTTACTATATTATTTAACTTCTTCCAGCAGGAGCACGCGGCTCGACCAGCTGTTCAGCTTGTTGTAGTCAACGTCGTGCGTGTAGGGTATTTCCAGCCCGTTGTCCATAAGGAACTGCCCCGTGAAGGCCTTACCCTCGAACGCGAGCGGCTTGTTGTCAATGCGGTCAAGCTCGTGTACGCGGTAAGTCTTGGCCGGGTCGAGGCCTGCCATCTTGACGCGCGGCAGGTGCTGGTTGACAAAGGTCTCCGTCTTCCACCAGTAGAACACGGCCCTGTCCTTCGCCTCCGACACGTACATGAGTGACGCTACGCCGAGTTTGTCGTAGGGAGAGACGAGGCGGTACAGGTCGCCGAACTGCACCACAGGACGGATTTGCTTGTATTCGGCAATGGCATTGCGGCACAGAGCCTTCTCCTCTTCTGTCATGTTCTTGGGCTGGATTTCCATGCCGAGGCGGCCGCTCATGGCTACGTCGATGCGGAACTTTATCGGTATGTTGCGGAAAGTCTGGTGATTCGGGTTCGAGCCAATGTGCGAGCCCATTGCAATGGCCGGGAAGAAGTAAGACGTTCCCCACTGCATGTAGATGCGTTGCAGGGCGTCGGTGTTGTCGCTCACCCAGAACTCGTCGAAGTAAGGCAGCACGCCCCAGTTCGCCCTCGCGCCTCCGCTGGCGCAGGCCTGTATTACCAGGTCGGGATATTTCGCCCTTATGCGCTGGCATACGCTCTCAAATCCGCGGTGATAGTTTATGTACAGGTGGCTCTGGTTGTCCTTGGTGAGGTATGACGAGCCTGCGCTCTGTATGCCCATGTTCGAGTCCCACTTGATGTAAGCTATCTCGGGATACTTCATCATGAGGTTGTCAACGATGCCTAACACGAAGTCCTGCACCTCTGGGTTGCCCAGGTCGAGCATCAGCTGCGTGCCTCCGCGCCCCGTTACGGGCTCGCGCTTGGGCGCGTTTATTATCCATTCGGGGTGCTTCTCGTACAGTTCGCTGGTGGTGTTGGTGGCCTCCGGCTCTATCCATATGCCGAATTTCACGCCGTTCTTCTTAGCATCGCGCAGCAGGCCTTCTATGCCTTCGGGCAGCTTGCGGCCGTCAACCGTCCAGTCGCCCAGCGCGGCGTTGTCGCTGTTGCGTTGGTATTTCGAGCCGAACCAGCCGTCGTCCATCACGAACAGCTCGCCGCCCATCGAGGCAATGTCCTGCATCATCTGCGCCATGCCCTTCTGATTGATGTCGAAGTACACGCCTTCCCAGCTGTTGAGCAGTATCATTCGCTCCTTGTCACCGTGCATAAGGCGGTGCTTGCGGCCCCATTTGTGGAAGTTGCGGCTCGCTCCGCTAAGGCCTTCCCGGCTGTAAGTCAGGGCGAGCGCGGGCGTTGCAAACACCTCGCCGCGCGGCAGGTTGTAGGCCGAGTTCTCCTCGTTTATTCCGGCGAAGAAGTGGTGATAGTCGCTCTCGTCGGTGTCTATGCGCAGCTTGTAGTTGCCGCCGTAGCAGAGAGCCGCGCCTATTACCGCGCCGGAGTTCTCCCTCGGACGGCCGTCGAGGCTGAACATCACCTCGGCGTGGGCCGTGTGCGAGTTGCGCAGTCCGTCCTTGTTCTTAATCACTTTCATGCCGGGCTCAAGCTGTTCTTGGCACACCTGCGCCTCGTTGGCCCACGCTCCGTAGAGTGACGAGAGCCATACCGTGCCGCGGCGTATGGGCAGATAGCCCGAGGCGAACTGGTTTAGCACCACCGTGCCCCGCTCGTCGTGGCGTATTTCCGTCCAAGTCTCTATTACGTCGGCGTCGCCGTACGTCTTGTAACATACATCCACGTAGAGCGGATACACCTTGTCCTTCATCGTGACGGTGGTAACCGTGGCGTTGCCTTCGGTCTTTTTGCCGACCTTCACCACCTCCATTTGCAGCGACAGGTTGCCGTCCGTATGCTTCACTGCCAGCGCGGTCTCGCCTTGGCAGATGGTTCCGTAGACAGGATATGCCGCGTAAGATGCGCCGCCTGCGGCGTTGATGTTGGCTATGTCGGCGGCAGTGAGGCGGTCGCCGTAATACAGTTGTTTCAGCTCCTGCCCCTCCGTGGCGTCTAATATCAAAGAGGTGTGCGGTGTAGAGATGTCTACCGTCTCGGCCGCAATGCTGCCGCAAAGCGACAGTGCGCCTGCGAGCAGACATAGGTTTTTCGTGAAGTTCATCATTGGTCGTATAGTTTTCAGATTATTTTCCGTCTGCAAAGGTAGTGAAAATCCGGCTTACCGCTTTGCACTATTTTATCAGATGATGATACAAAAGCCACAAACCTTTTTCCAAGAAGCGGCTCATCGCAATTCAGGTGTATGCGATAACAGCATTGCCTTTTGCTTTTGCCATAGCATTTCATGTGTACATCCTGCCTGGATTAAAGTAGGAGGCGTACATAAAATGCTATCACAAAGACAAAAAAAAGTACAGTAATACTATACCCCTAAACTGCGGATGCCACGCGAAAGGTGGTCTTTCGCCCTGCAAAAGGCCGTCAATCGCGCGCTAAAAGGCCGTCTTTTAGGAGCTAAAAGACGGCCTTTTGGAAACACGTTGATTTACAACAAATTACACATCTTTTGCATGTGACATGGCAGATTGTCGCAAAAAAGTATTATATTCGCAACCGAATATGCAATAAAAACACGTAAAAAGCCTTGTACGACCATGGAAAAGGACAACTATGAGCACCACATACTGCGCGAAATCACGCCTCTTTCAGACAAAGACTGCTTCTACATCGTTGACCGTCACAAGACGGAATTCACCTACCCCATGCACTGCCATGCGGAATACGAGCTTAACTTCGTAGAACACGGCACGGGCCTGCGGCGCATCGTCGGCGACTCGGTGGAGACCGTAGGCGACTACGACCTTGTGCTGATAGCCACCACCGACCTCGAACATGTATGGGAGCAGGGCGACTGCAAGTCGGACGACATTAGGGAAATAACCATCCAGTTCGCGCCGCATTTCTTCGACAGCCTCGTCAACACCAACCAGTTCGACCGCGTGAAGGTGATGCTCGACAAGGCGCGCAACGGCCTCTGCTTCCCCGTGCAGGCGATAATGAAGATTTACTTCCTGCTCGACACCCTGCCCGAGGCCAAGGGCTTCTACGCCGTTACGCAGTTTCTCACGCTGCTCTACGAGCTGTCCTTCTTCACCGACGAGGCCCGCGAACTGTCCTCGTCGTCGTTCGCCAAGGTTAACCTCCAGGCCAACAGCCGCCGCGTGCAGAAGGTACAGCAATACATCAGCGAGCACTACCAGGACGAAATACACCTTAACACGCTGGCCGACATGGTGAGCATGACGCCGGCCGCCTTCAGCCGCTTCTTCAAGCAGCGCACGGGCAGGAAGCTGTCTGACTACGTCATCGACATACGTCTCGGCCACGCGTCGCGCCTGCTGATAGACACCACCATGTCGGTAGCCGAGATTTGCTACGAGTGCGGCTTCAACAACCTGTCTAACTTCAACCGCATATTCAAGCGCAAGAAAAACTGCTCGCCCACGGAGTTCCGCGAGACGTACTTCAAGAAGAAAGTGATTATCTGACAAAAGTGGGTCATCGACAGTTTGGGTGTACGAGCATTCCGTTAGTAATAAAAATAAGCGCAAATAGGACACCGCCCTTGTAGGGGCATAATTCATTATGCCCGTACGTTTCGTAAGAAACGTATTTCGCAGCCAAACGTCATCCATACGCTCTTTCATAGCGTTCGGGCATAATGAATTATGCCCCTACAAGGGCGGTGCCATTTTATGTGGCATGTCATGATGGATGAAAAATTATGATACACCTAAACTGCGGATGAAACCCAATATGCGGCCTTTCGCATTCCAAAAGGCCGCATATTGCACGCTAAAAGGCCGTCTTTTACAAGCTAAAAGACGGCCTTTTGCAATGCGTTGAATGTCAAGGCGTTACGCCGGTAGCGTTCATGCGCCCGTTATTTCCTGATGTATTTTCTTCCGTTTACTATTACGATGCCCTTGTAGTCGTCGCCGACGCGCATCCCGGCGAGGTTGTAGGCAGGGCCGTCGGCGGCATCCTGCGCTTCGGTTGTCACCTCGTTGATGCCTGTCGGGATTTTAGTGCCGACGTAATTCTCGAAAAAATCCATGTACGTCTGCGTCCAGTCGCCCGGCGTGCCGTGGCCGAGGAAGGGGTTGATGATATATCGGTTGTCGGCCTTCTCGGCGTTCTGCAAGAGGTTGTAGGGCGCGATGTTGGTGTGCGCCGGGTCTGTTGTGTCTTGCAGGCTGAAGCTTGTTATTACGGGGCAGGTCACCCACTTGGCGAAGTTCATCGTGTCAAAGTACGAGTTGAAGGCGTCGCGCTCCTCGTCAGTCCAGCCCAAAGCATCCTGCGCATCAAGGAACTTCTGGCGCGGCCAGTTCACAATCCTCATGCCGTCGGTGAAGTCGGCGTGTCCCGTTATGCTCGGGGCGATGGCTCGGAAGGCCTGCGTCAGTCCGGCGGCTACGTATGTGAAGCATCCGCCTTGCGAGCCTCCGGCGGCAAAGATGGCGTCCTGGTCTACCTTGTCGCGGCTCTTCACGAAGTCAACGGCGCGCACACAGTCAAGATAAGCGTTGCGGTAGTAGTGCTTGCGCATGTCTCCCCAGCCGTAAGAATAGAAGTCGTAGCCGTATTTGTCATCGCGGCAGAGCATCTGTCCGCGCGTAGAGAGGACAAACTCGCACCACTCCTTGTTGTCGTCTCCACCCATCGGCGCGGGCAGGGCGGACGTTCCGCCGTCGGTGCCCTGATACCTTATGACGGTAGGATAAGTGCCTGAGGCGGTCGGTTCGGCGTAATATCCCTTGATTGTCACAGGCTCTCCGCCCGCCTCGTCGGCCACGCTCTTCATCTCGACAAGGTACACCTTGCGTGCCGCCGTGCTGTATTCCGGCAGTTCGGTCATCTTCACGTCCATGCCTATTCCTGCCAGTTCGGCCTTCGCCTCGTCCCAATACGCCTTGAAGTCGGGCTGCGAATCGTCGGGCGAAACTATGCCCGTAGGGTCATAGCCGATGTTGTATGAACACACGTCGTTGCCGTTCACCGACGCAATGAGCTGGTAGAAGCCCGGCTCCGTGAGGCCGGTCATTTCGAGGTCTACTGTCTTCGTCTCTCCGGCCGCCAGCGTAACGTCGGTTGAGTAAGTCTGGTATACGCTATGCGTGCCGGTCTCGTCGTCCACCATGTCGCGGTAGAGAGTTATTGTGTAGGGCACGGTCACGCTCTCAGTCTCAACGTTGGTCATGGTCATTGTCAGGTTCGGGGTCTCGTCTTTCTCCCAAGCCTTGATGTCGGCGTCGTCAATCTGCGGGATGACAAGATACTCCTTGGCAGGGTCTATGATGTCAACGCGCGTGGCGGTGTACCTGTTTCCGCCTATGCGCAGGCCGCTTTCTTTCAGTGCTGTGATGTTTGCGTCAGTCAAAGTGTACTCGTAGTAGTTGCCCTTCAGCGGCGAGACGTTGGTAAAACCGTCCAAAGACGTCCAGTTGGCCATGAGCCTACCCGTGGCAGACTCTACTCCAAGACCTGTTATGTAGACGCGGACCTTGTCGCCTGCCTTCATGTTTGAAGGCAGGTTTGATGCGCTTATGAGTACAGAGTTATTGGTTTCTTCCTCCCAACTGACGACTTCTTCACCTGTCCAAACGGTAGTTGCGGCGTCGCCTTTCTCTACCTCTGACGGGTAGACTTTGTGCCGGAGAACCACCGATGTGAACGTAATGCCTTGGCCTTTTACGATGAATCCGTTGGCCTTGAGCTCCGTTGCCATAGCTTCTGTTACGGGTATTACGGCTTCGTAGGGCAGCGTTACGCCTGCGAGAGATATGCTTTCAGTGTCAACGAGTACGCCCCACGACTTGTCGTTGAGCATGAGTTGCGGTGAGCTTGATGTCGGAGAGAGAGCCGATACGGTGACAACGATTTCATCGCCTGCTGCTATCAGTTGGCACTTTGACGCGTCGATGATTTGGTATCCCTCCCAGTTGTCGGTGCAAACCTGCTCCCCCGTGTAGAGGTTTATCGGCACAATGGTAGGCTCTGTGGGAACATCCGGGTCTTCAGTGCTCTTCAAATGAGCCTTGAAGAAGTCCATGTAGGCGTTGTACCAGTCGCCAGGCGTCTCGTGCTGGCACTCGGGGTTGACTACGTAATGCTTCTCTTCGGACTTGAAGTTGTTGTAAGGCGCGAAGTTGGTGTGCGGCGGACAGACAGGGTCTTGCAGTCCCATGGCCGACGTTACGGGGCAGGTTACGAGTGTGGCGAGGTTCTTCGTGTCGAAATAAGACAGGAACTTGTACATCTCATCGTCGCTCATCGAGAGCTTTTTCTGCATGTCACGGGCTACGTTTGCAGGCCAGGAGCCTACGCGGAAGTAGTCGGGGAAGTCGCCCATGAACTGTATCCTCGGCGCGATAGCGTTCAGACGGTCGTCGCCGAGGGCAGCTCCGGCAATGGCGAACGCGCCTCCCTGCGAGCCGCCGGTCATGAAGATGTTTTCTTTTTGCACCTTGCCCTTGGCGCAGTCAAGCTCGTTTGAAGCTATGACGAAGTCGATAGAGCGCACTACGTCCATGTATGCGCCGCGGTAATAGTAGGTGTCCTTGTCGCCAAAGTTGTACGCAAACCATTCGTTTTCCTTGTAATCCTCGCCGTAGAAGGCGTTTTCGTCCTTGTACGGAGGGCGGTTGTTGACGAGCTGTCCGCGGTTGCTGATGTTCAGCTCTATCCATTCGGGGTTTCCGTTGGTGTCGGGCCAGTATATTTGCGACGCTCCGCCGCTGTCATATCCGTTCTGTGTGATTACCACTGGGTACGTACCTTCGGCCTTCGGCACGGCATAGTAGCCGCGTATGGTGACGGGGTTGCCGTCGCCGTTGCCGACGGATTGCATCTCGACAAAGTACACGTTGCGTGCGCCTGTTGACTTCTCAGCGTCAAGAGTGACCTTGGCGTTGATGTCAACGGCTGCGAGTTCGGCCTTGGCCTTTGCCCAGAAGTCGTTGAAGTCAGGCTGCATGTCGGGCTCGGAGACGATGGACGTAGGGTCGTAACCTATGTTGAAGTCGCGCACGAGGCCATAGTTTGCCTCAACGACGGCGTGGTAGAAGCCGGGCTTGAGCGTCAGGGGGAACGCTACGGTCTGCTCTCCGCCGCCTGGCACGGTTACTTCCTTGGTGTAAGAGTCAACGTCTTCATAGGCGTCAGTGCGCAATCGGACGGTCACGCTGGTAGTCATTTCCTTGCTTTCGAGGCTTTGCAGGGTGACGCTGATTTGCGGTTGCTCGCCTGCTTCCCAGCATTTCACGGCGTCGGCGGCCAGCGTGCAGGTCATCGCGGGGATTTGTGCAGGGTCTATGAGGTCAACGCTCGTGAGGTTGAAGCCGATACCTGACACGATGCAACCACCCTTCTGAAGCTCTGCGAGCATTGCGTCGGTAATGCCGAACTCGAAGTATGATGCCGTAAGCGGCACGTATTCGGCGGCGTCGGGCATGTCAACCCAACCGTCAGAATGTACCGCAGAGATGTGTCCTTGCGCTCCCATGGCAAGGTTGGAATAGTTGAAGCGCAGCTTCCAGCCCACCTGCGCGTCGGCGAAGGCCGATGCTTCGATTTGCTGCCAGCCGTTCTGCACACCCTCGCTCCAGTCTATCGCCTTGTTGCCCGCCCACACATTGTGTACGGGGTCGCCCTTTTCTCCGTCGGCAAGCTCAACCTCCTGTATCAGCTCTACACGCGTAAGCTTGGCTATTCCGTCGCCTTTGAACACCGCTCCGCCTTGCTGCAACAATGCCAGGATTTCGTCTGTCGTGATTTCAAACCTTACATCGCCGGGCACGGGGTCTACGTGTACACCGTTTTCATAGCTGGGCATCGGGCTCCAATTGCTCTGGCAGAACATGACTTGCGGCCAACTGCCTTGCACCGTTTCTTCGACATGCACGGACACGACGTCGCCCACTTTCGCGCCGGCTCCCGTGAATTTTGAAGCCTCCACGGTAACCACGTCACTCCACGTCACGGCTTGCTCGCCCGTCCAGAGTGTCGTTGTAACTTCCTTTGTCGCCGCTTTCGTGCACAGTGTGCATAGCAACGACAAGAGGGTAAATAGCATTTTTCGTTTCATAGTTGTTTATTTGTTTAGGTGATTGAAAATTGTCCAACGCAAGTTTACGGTTGCAAAATTATTGCAAAAGCCGCCGGATGCAAAATACTATTTTGTCGGTTAATGGTACTTTTCCCGTTTTCCGTGCAATCGTCGGGCGTTGAACGGGAACAGGCAGCAGGCCGTCTTTACGCCGGGGTGGTCGAGATGGTTTTCCAAGAGGCGGCCTTTCGCATTGCAAAAGGCCGCAAATCGCACGCTAAAAGGCCGTCTTTTAGCCTGCAAAAGACGGCCTTTTGCAAAGCATTGGATATCAAGGCGTTGCGCAGGCGGCGTTTTCATGCCTTGCAAGGGATGGCTGAAAGGGGCGCAGCCGGTTGCGATGTATATAATAAATAAGGTATAATGAGGCCTGTGTATGCGCATGTAGACCGCGCCGCAGGCATGTTTTCATCGAAATAAATGGAAAGTATTACTTTGTGATAAAATTGTATTTGTGATTGATTTCACAAGTTTGTAACTTTGCAAACGAAATTACCTTACAAGTGAAATTAACCGTTTAAACAATTTATAATGAACCTGAAATCGAGAATAACGTTAGGCTTGTGCCTGCTGGCTACGGCTGCATGGCAGACCGGAGCGCACGCCGCAACGGGCGGAATGACCGCAGGCGGTGCGGACAAGGAGTGCAAACATACGCCGGAGGCCCGCGAAATGCTGTCCGTACTGCGGGCTTTGCCGGAGCAGGGCGTGTTCATGTTCGGCCACCACGACGACCCGATGTATGGCATCGGATGGGTTGGCGACGAAGGACGGAGCGACGTGAAGAGCGTATGCGGCGACTACCCGTCGGTAATGTCGTTCGACCTCGGTCACTTGGAACTGGGGCACGACAACAACCTTGACGGCGTACCGTTCGACAAGATACGCCGCGAAAGCGTGGCGCAGTACGAAAGGGGCGGCATGGTATCGTTCAGTTGGCACGCCGACAATCCGCTTACGGGCAAGGACGCGTGGGGCGTTTCAGACTCCACCGCTGTGCGCTCGGTGCTCCCCGGAGGCGAAAACCATGCGAAGTTCATCGCCTGGTTAGACCGCGTTGCCGACTTCCTCAACTCAATAAAGACTGCGGACGGCGTGAAGATACCCGTGATGTTCCGCCCGTGGCACGAGCATACGGGCAGCTGGTTCTGGTGGGGACAGGCGCTTTGCACCGATGATGAATACGACGCCCTTTGGCAAATGACGTACCAGCGGATGCGCGAGAAGGGCGCGACGCAGCTCATTTGGGCTTACTCTCCAGGCATAGAGCCGCGCGACGAGGCCGAATACCTGCGCCGCTGGCCGGGCGACGGCATCGTTGACGTTATCGGCGTAGACGCTTACCAATATGAAGACCGCGCGGCATATATAGAAAATCTTGACCGCTCGCTGCGCATAATGACCGCCGTAAGCAGAAGCCACGGCAAGCCGATGGCCGTAACCGAAACGGGCTATGAGTCGGTGCCAGATGCCGAGTGGTGGACCAAGACGCTCATGCCGGTCATCGAGAAATATCCGATAAGCTACGTCTTGGTGTGGCGCAACGCGCACGACAAGCCCAAACACTTCTACGCCCCTTATCCCGGACACGCTTCGGCGCAGGACTTCCAGAAGTTCTACAACGACCGCCGCACGCTCTTCGCCAAGGACATGGAGACGGTGTTGAAAGGTAAAACGGTAAAAAAGTAAAAAGGTAAAACGACATATCACATGAAAAGCTTTGACGAAAAACTGAAAGAACTGACGGCGCGCCACGAGGCGTTGCTCACCCGCAAGAACGAGCCTATGGACGAAGGCAACGGCGTGTTCACACGATACAAGTACCCTATAATCACCGCCGCGCACACGCCTTTGTTCTGGCGGTACGACCTTGACAGGCATTCCAACCCGTATCTGATGGAGCGCATCGGCATGAACGCCACGCTCAATTCGGGCGCAATAAAGCTCGATGGAAAGTATCTGCTGGTAGTCCGCGTTGAGGGAGCCGACCGAAAGTCGTTCTTCGCGGTGGCCGAAAGCCCCAACGGAGTTGACAACTTCCGCTTTTGGGACTATCCCGTCACCATGCCGGATGACGTAATCCCCGCAACCAATATCTATGACATGCGCCTCACAAAGCATGAGGACGGCTGGATATACGGCATATTCTGCGCCGAAAGACATGACGACTCCGCCCCTGCCGGAGACCTCTCGGCCGCCACGGCGACCGCCGCCATTGCGCGCACCAAGGACTTGAAAACGTGGCAACGACTGCCCGACCTAAAGACGAAGAGCCAGCAACGCAACGTTGTTCTGCACCCGGAGTTCGTCAACGGGAAGTACGCGCTCTACACAAGGCCGCAAGATGGCTTCATCGACACCGGCAGCGGCGGCGGCATAGGCTGGGCTTTGGTTGACGACATTGCCAACGCCGAGGTGACGGAAGAGAAAATAATAGACGCACGAAGCTACCATACCATCAAGGAAGTGAAGAACGGCGAGGGTCCCGCTCCAATCAAGACGCCTTACGGATGGCTGCATCTGGCACATGGAGTGCGCGGCTGCGCGGCCGGACTTCGTTATGTATTGTACATGTACATGACCGCACTCGACGACCCGACGCGCGTCATCGCCCGTCCCGGCGGTCACTTCATGGCTCCCGTCGGCATCGAACGCGTGGGCGATGTGTCTAACGTTCTCTTCTCAAACGGCTGGATAGCCGACGAGGACGGCACCGTCTACATCTATTACGCGTCGTCAGACACACGTATGCACGTGGCCGTATCGACCATCGACCGCCTCGTAGACTACTGCATGAACACGCCCGAGGACGGACTGACAACAACCGCATCGGTGGAAACTCTTAAGAAGTTGATAGACAGAAACATGAAGACAATGAAGAATTTATAATGAAAAATGAATAATATTGCTGCGCCATTGAGTGCAGAACAAGCGATTTTTCATTTTTCATTAATCATTATTCATTCAGCTTATGATAAGGCTTAGGGAAAGGATAGGTTACGGCTTCGGCGACATGGCGTCGTCGATGTTCTGGAAATTGTTTGGCGCGTACCTGATGATATTCTACACCGACGTGTTCGGTTTGCCTGCCGCCATGGTGGGAACGATGTTCCTCGTTACGCGAATATGGGACTCCGTGTTCGACCCGATAGTAGGAGTCGTGGCCGACAGGACAAGCAGCCGGTGGGGAAAGTTCCGTCCCTACATACTATTTTTGGCCGTTCCGTTCGGCGTTGTGGGCGCTCTTACGTTCTATACGCCGCCTTTCGGCGACACAGGCAAGCTCGTTTACGCCTACGTTACGTATTCGCTGATGATGATGGTGTACTCCGCCATCAACGTGCCTTACGCCTCGTTGCTCGGCGTTATGAGCCCAAATCCAAACGAAAGGAACACCCTTTCGACGTTCCGCATGATGTTCGCATACATCGGAAGCTTTATTGCCTTGCTGCTGTTCATGCCCATGGCAAACGCATTCAGCGGTCACAGCGACAGCGTGGAGGCGCAACAGACGGGCTGGTTCATGGCCGCAGCCGTCATAGCGGCGGCGTGCGTGCTGCTCTTCTTCGGCTGTTTCTCGTGGACGAAAGAACGCGTAAAGCCAATCAACGACAAGAAGACGTCGCTCAAAACAGACATCCGCGACCTGCTGCACAACCATCCCTGGTGGGTGCTTTTCGTCGCCGGAGTGGGCGCATTGGTGTTCAACTCTATACGTGACGGCGCCGCCGTGTACTACTTCAAGTACTACATAGTGGAGGAAAACTTTGAGACGGTGTCGCTCTTCGGCGTGTCTTTCGTGCTAAGCGGCCTGTTCCTGGCTCTCGGACAGATGGCAAACATCGTGGGAGTGGTGCTCGCCGCGCCGGTAAGCAACCGTTTCGGGAAGAAGCGGACGTTTGCTTTCTCGATGCTGATGACGGCCGTATTGAGCATCGTTTTTTACTGGTTCGACAAGGACGACATAGTTCTTATCTTCGTGTTCCAATGCGTCATCAGCATGTTCGCAGGCAGCATATTCCCCCTGTTGTGGTCGATGTACGCCGACTGCGCCGACTATTCGGAGCTTAACACCGGCAACCGCGCCACCGGCTTAATCTTCTCGGCCTCGTCGATGAGCCAGAAGTTCGGCTGGGCAATAGGCACAGCGCTGACCGGATGGCTGCTTTCCTACTTCGGCTTCGAGGCCAACGCCGTGCAGAGCGCGGAGACTATAGACGGCATAAAGATGTTCTTGAGCTGGCTGCCTGCCGCCGCGTCGGTAGTGTCGGTCATCTTCATACTCTGCTATCCGTTGGGAGAACAGAAGGTTGCGAAAATCATCGAGCAGTTGAACATTAAACGCAAGCAAACAAATGAACAATAACATAACCACGCTCCGCATTGAAGTGGAGCATGAACTGACGACCGGCATTCTGCCGTTCTGGATGGAGAAGATGGCCGACAACGTGCAAGGCGGCTTTTACGGACGCATAGACGGCGACGACAAACTGCACGCCGACGCGCCCAAGGGGGCCATTCTCAACGCGCGCATACTGTGGACTTTCTCGGCGGCTTACCGCCTGCTGCGCAAGCCGGAATACCTGGAGACGGCCACGCGAGCCAAGCGTTACATCATAGACAGGTTCTACGACAAAGACTTCGGGGGCGTGTACTGGTCGCTTACGGCCAATGGCGAGCCGCTCGACACGAAAAAACAAGTCTACGCGCAGGGCTTCGCCATCTACGGACTGAGCGAATACGCGCGAGCCACGGGCGACCGTGAGGCTCTCGATTATGCCGTAAAACTGTTTGAAACGGTAGAAAAATACAGCTTCGACCGCGACCGGAACGGCTACATCGAGGCGTTTACGCGCGAGTGGAAGCCCATCGAGGACATGCGCCTTAGCGACAAGGACGAGAACACGAGCAAGACTATGAACACCCACCTGCATATACTCGAGCCTTACGCCAACCTCTACCGCGTGTGGAAGGACGAACAGCTGGAGCGGCAGTTGAGGAACATGCTCGACTTGTTCACCGGCAAAATACTCAATAAAAAGACGTATCACCTTGACCTCTTCTTCGACAACTGCTGGCACACCGACGGCAACATAATATCCTACGGACACGACATCGAGGCGTCATGGCTCATCCACGAGGCCGCGCTTGTGCTCGGCGACGAGGCTCTGCTGAAGCGGATTGAGCCTGTAATCACGAACATCGCACGCGCCGCCGACGAGGGACTGAACCCCGACGGCAGCATGATTTACGAGCGTTTTACGGCTGAAGACCGCACAGACCGCGAACTTCACTGGTGGGTGCAGGCCGAGAACGTAGTGGGGCACGTCAATCTCTATCAGCACTTCGGCGACGAAAAAGCACTCGACACGGCCATGAAATGCTGGCAGTTCATCAAGGACAAAATCATAGACCACGCCAACGGCGAGTGGCACTGGAGCCTGATGCCCGACGGGTCTGTCAACCGCCGCGACGACAAGGCAGGCTTCTGGAAGTGCCCCTACCACAACGGCAGGATGTGCATGGAAATAATCGAACGCTTTGCCTGACGCTGGTGAAAGCCCGGCAGGCTGTTATATATAAAGGAGACAGACCATGAAAATACTTAAAATCATTGTTGTGGCCGTTGCGGCATGTGCCGTACAGCTGTGCGGCGCACAGCCTGTAAGCGGCCAGTTCATACCTGCCAACGACCCCGGCATAACCTACATGGGACGCATAAGCAGGCGTTACAGCCCCAACGTGGCGTTTACATACCCCGGCGTCAGCATCCTCGCCGACTTCAAGGGCACGTCGCTCGCCATGGCGGTGAAGCCGGGCAGCGGCGACTTCATGGTCGAGATAGACGGCGGACTGCCGTTCCGCATACACTTCGGCGAGGCCGACTCGCTGTGCGTCTTGGCCGAAGGGCTGCCCGACGGCACGCATTCAGCACGCATCATGTACGCCATAGAGGGACACGAGTTGCGGCCTGTATTCAAAGGACTGTACGTAGACGAGGGCAAAGAACTCGCCCCTGCGCCCGTGCTTCCGCGGCGGCGCATCGAGTTCATAGGCAACTCCATCATGTGCGGATACGGCATAGAGTCAGAAGATAGGGACGCTCCGTTTACATACGATACGGAGAACCATTATTACACTTACGCCGCACTGACGGCCCGTGCGTTGCAAGCGCAGCACTTGGTAGTGGCCCGTTCGGGCATAGGAGTGTACCGAAACTACGGCTCACCGGCCTCCGGCAGCGGCGACTGTATGCCGGCCATGTACGGGCGGACGCTATTTCTCGACCCGTCGGAGCGTTGGGAGCACTCTCTGTACACGCCCGATGTAGTGTGTGTAAACCTCGGAACCAACGACGTGAGCGAAAACAAGTATGACATGAAGCTGCTCACCGGCGTTTACCGACGGTTTGTAGCCCGTCTGCGCGACATCTATCCGAAAGCCAAAATCGTACTGCTCACCGGGTGTATGCTCAACGGCAGGCAACTCGCCGATGTGAAGAAGGCGCTCGACACGGTGACGGCTGAACGGCGCGAGGCCGGCGACGGCGAGGTGTACTGCTTCGACATGTCGCCGCAGACAGGCTCGCTCGGCTATGCGCCGGGCTGGCATCCCACTATGCGTCAGCACCGCAAGATGGCCGTGGAGCTTACGTCATACCTGAAAAAACTTATGAACTGGTGAACGGCCGCATCGCGGTTGAATATCAGGACAGTGTTAGTTTTTTGATGTTAGTATAAAGGTTGATTTACAGGTGACGGCCTTTCAGCGTGTAAAAGACCGCCTTTTACCGCCTGAAAGGCCGTCTTTTGCAACCTAAAAGACGGCCTTTTGCAAACCCGTTGATTATCAAGTAATTACAAAGACATATCATGAAACGATTAAAAAGCATTGCAATGACCGCGGCCTTGTGTGCCGGAGGATGCCTCAACGGCGCGGCGCAGGTGCGCCCGGCCATACCTGCCGACCCTGAAATTGAGGCGAAAATACAGGCATGGCTCGGCAAGATGACCCTTGAAGAGAAAGTAGGGCAGATGTGTGAAATCACAATCGACGTAGTGACCGACTTCGAGCGGAGCCGCGACGGCTTCACGCTTAGCGAGGCTATGCTCGACACCGTAATAGGCAAATACAAGGTAGGCTCGCTTCTGAACGTGCCTTTGAGCGTGGCGCAGAAGAAGGAAGTGTGGGCAAAAGCCATACGCCAAATCCAGAAAAAGTCGATGAAGGAAATAGGAATACCCTGCATCTACGGCGTAGACGAAATACACGGCACCACCTATACGCTTGACGGCACGCTCTTTCCGCAAGGCGTCAACATGGGCGCTACGTTCAACCGCGACCTCGTAAGGCGTGGAGCCGAGGTGTCGGCGTATGAGACCCGCGCCAGCTGCGTGCCCTGGACGTATGCCCCGGTGGTTGACTTGGGGCGCGACCCGCGCTGGCCCCGCATGTGGGAAAACTACGGAGAGGATGCCTACCTGAACGCAGAGATGGGCGTGGCGGCCGTGCGCGGCTTCCAGGGCGGCGACCCCAACCACATAGGCAAGTACAATGTGGCCGCGTGCGTGAAGCACTACATGGGCTACGGAGTGCCCGTATCGGGCAAGGACCGCACGCCGTCGGCCATTCCACGGAGCGACCTCCGCGAGAAGCATTTTGCCCCTTACCTGGCCGCTGTGCGTGCAGGTGCGCTCTCGGTGATGGTTAACTCTGCCGTAGACAACGGCGTGCCGTTCCACGCCAACCGTGAACTGCTGGCCGAGTGGCTGAAAGAAGACTTGAACTGGGACGGCCTAATAGTGACCGACTGGGCCGACATAAACAACCTCTGCACGCGCGACCACGTCGCCGCAACCAAGAAGGAGGCCGTAAAGATAGCCATCAACGCTGGCATAGACATGTCGATGGTGCCTTACGAGACGAGCTTCTGCACCTACCTTAAAGAGCTTGTAGAGGAAGGCGAAGTGCCCATGAGCCGCATAGACGACGCCGTAGCGCGCGTGCTCCGCCTGAAATACCGCCTCGGGTTGTTCGACAATCCGTATTGGGACATCACGGAATACACCAAGTTCGGCTCACAAGAACATGCCGCCGAGGCACTGCGCGCCGCCGAAGAGTCAATCGTATTGCTGAAGAACGACGGCCAGCTGCTGCCCATAAAGGAAGGAACAAAAATACTGCTGACCGGCCCTAACGCCAACTCCATGCGCTGCCTTAACGGCGGATGGTCTTATTCCTGGCAGGGACACCGCGCCGACGAGTTCGCCGGAGCGTACAACACAATCTACGAAGCGTTGTGCAACCAGTTCGGGAAAGCCAACGTAAGCTATGAGCCTGGCGTTACTTACGCGCCCTACAGGAACGACAACTGGTGGGAAGAGAACGCCCCGGAAATAGACAAGGCGGTGCAGGCTGCGGCCTCGGCGGACGTCATCATAGCCTGCATAGGCGAGAACTCTTACTGCGAAACGCCGGGCAACCTCAACGACCTGACGCTCTCCGAGAACCAGCGCAGCCTTGTAAAGGCTCTCGCCAAGACGGGAAAGCCTATTGTGCTCGTGCTCAACGAGGGGCGGCCGCGCATCATACGCGACATCGAACCGCTGGCAAAGGCCGTCATAGACATCATGCTTCCCGGCAACTACGGCGGCGACGCGCTGGCCAACCTGCTGTCGGGCGAGGTGAACTTCAGCGGCAGGCTGCCCTTCACTTACCCCAAATGGATTAACTCTCTGGCTACTTACGACTACAAGCCGTGCGAGAACGTGGGGCAGATGGGCGGCAACTACAACTATGACGCGGTGATGGACGTGCAGTGGCCGTTCGGCTTCGGTTGCAGTTACACATACTACGCGTACTCCAACCTGCGTGTAGACAAGGCATCGTTCGCTCCCGGCGACGTGCTGACGGTAAGCGTAGACGTGGCAAACAACGGCGACATGGATGGCAAGGAGAGCGTGTTGCTCTATTCGACAGACCTCGTTGCCTCGTCGTCGCCCGACAACCGGAGGCTTCGCGGGTTTGAGAAGGTGAGCCTGAAGCCCGGCGAAAAGAAGACCGTCACGTTCAAACTGGAGGCCGACGACCTGGCTTTCGTAGGCCATGACGGCAAGTGGCGGCTTGAGAAAGGCGGCTTCCTGCTCGGTTGCGGAGGGCTGACGGCAAGCATTGAGTGTACCGCCACGGAGGTGTGGGACACGCCCAACCGCTGACAACGGCGGCACGTAAGGCTACAATAAAAGGCTGCTCCGCGGGTTGACGCCACGGAGCAGCCTTTCTGTTATATAATATTTTAAATCCCGTTTGGAATGATGCACGCCGCCTTACTTGGCATAAGGCATTGCGTACATCGCCTTTGCGCTCCACTCGAAGTTCTTTCTAAGTGAGCCGAACAATCTTTTTACCTTTTTCATAATACCTATAATTTAAATCGTTATCCTTTTTCCCGGCCGCTTACTTGTGGCGGCCTTTCATGTTTACGGGTGCAAAGTTAATGCCCGCAGGCTGCATTTATGTTTCAAAACGGCGAAAATATCAGCTTCGGGCGTTACTTTTTGACCTGCGTCAACGCGCTTGCCCGACGCGTGACAATTTGTCGTTGGCATGGCGTATGAGTGCCATCGTCGATGTGTCTGACGCAAAAACGGAGTTCAGTCCCTGCTCTTCCTGCGCCGGGTCGCCGGTATAGTCGTCGCCGCGTTGCCAGAATACATGCTCCTTTGAAGGCTCTGCCGTGCCGCCCCACGCCCAGAAGTTGCATCCGGCGAGCTTTCCTCCAGCCTTGGCCGACTGCTCCACGAGTCCGAACACATAGGCATAATAGCTGTCACGGGCGGTTGTGGGCGCGTCCTTTGAGAAGCTGAAGCCGTCGCGCGGGTAGCCGAACTCTTCCAATACGACGGGCTTCCCAAGGCGTCGGGCTACAGCTGCGTGCTCGTCGATGTATTTCTTAGTCTCTGCCTTGGCGCGTTCTACGTCATGCGTTATGCTGTCCTTCCTTGCCCAGCCCCAGTTGTAAGGCCATATGTGTATGTTAAGATAGTCTATCTGTGGCACGGCGTGTATCCTCTCGAACAGGCTTATGTCCTCCTCGCAGCCGTGTTTGCCCTCGCTCCCGGTAGATATGAGCTGTCTTGGTGCGAGCGAGTCGATGAGCGCGGCCACGTCGGCTATCCACTTGGCGAAGGCGTCCTTCCCTTCGGTTGAGAACGCGCGCGGCTCGTTGCAGATTTGCCATGACATTATAGTGGGGTCGTCGGCGTACCTTACGCCGGTGTATCTGTTGGTGCGCGATACGATGTTCCTTACGTGCCTGGCGAACAGAGCCTTTGCCTCAGGCGACATTACAAACCGCTTTACGTAGTCCATGTAGGCCGGCCAGCCGTCTACCGCAGGCACGGGCCGCCTCCCGGCGCCACTCCATTCGATGTATTGCCCGTAGCCCCCGCTCCATTCCCAAGCGTTGTTCAGGTAAATCACGGTAGTCATTCCACGCCTGCCCATCTCCGCGAGCATGTAGTCGAGCCCGTCGAGCAGTGCGTCGTTATACACTCCCGGGGCGGTCTGCAATGCCGGTTCCACTTTCGCCGCCACACCGTCAGGCCCGTCGGCGCCGGCCAGCACACGCAGATTGGTGACGCCAATGGCTTTGAGCGAGTCGAGCTCCTGCCGCAGCCTGGCTCGGTTGCCGCCTGCCCCGGTAGAGCCGAGGATGGCTCCGTACCACATGTTTGCTCCTACATAGTAATAAGGTGAACCACCGCGGACGAAGCGCCCGTCCTTTACTTCCACGAACAGCCGCTCTCCTACGCCGTCGTTCCCGTAGGCAGCCGTGGTCAAGGTAACCGCCGCCACAGCCGCCAGCAAAGCCGTAAGTCTTTTCATGATGTTATAGTTTAAGATTGCTTTCACCGTGCGAAAGTACAAAACAATCGGCAATCAGGATGATATTTTCTTACCCTATGCTGATACTTTCCGCGCTGGTCGAGCTGCCATTGTCCGTTATTGCGTACCCCGTCGGCCGTCATCCGATTTACAGGTGACGGCCTTTTGGCGAGTAAAAGACCGCCTTTTACCGCCTGAAAGGCCGCCTTTTGCAATGCGAAAGACGGCCTTTTGCAAACCCATTGACAGTCAGCTGATTAGCACTTGGCCTCCAGACCACGTAAGGACGCATACCAGACGGCTCGCAACGTATGGCATAACACGCACAAAAAAACAGGCAGCGCAGCAACCGGATAGTTGTTGCGCTGCCTTTTCTTGATGATGTTCCGTTTGCCGGATTGCTGCGGCACGTCGCCATGTCAGCTGCAAAACTAATGGCGCATGGCGGCTCCTCTTTCTTTTTTTAGTGGGAAACCCACTGTGCGCCATAACTTTGTTCCGTACATCAATGCCACCCTATATGCTTGGTACGACGTATTCTCGCGCTTTTTCTGCAGCTTGTATAAAAGCATAAAAGCGTGCAACCATAATCATGATTGCACGCTTTTGCATTATATATGCAGAATATTTGTCACTTGACTTCCTCTAAAACAACTTTAGCTGATTATCAGAATGTTACAAACATCATGGTACAAATATGGTAATTTTATACCGTAAATATCCATATATACAAAATTGAGGAATATAGAACTGTAAATAATTGATTTTTAGGTGTTAAGTGGAGTATAAAGATTGTATTCTTTGTACTGATAATACAGTTTATAACGATCCTGCTGGTATCAGTTATCGCCATTGAGATATTTGATGTGTTGTGCATAAACCAGCTTGCCATCCCATTGATAATAAGAATTATCCTCACTACATTAGTGTCAAATTGAATGCTCATAGATGGATAAAAATAAACGACCCAGTTTTGAGCATCGTTGAGAGGCTTGGGGGGGCTGATGTCGCAAAAGTACAACACCGTCAAACTGTTGTGGATGTTTCTGCAGCAAGGTTTATCGTCATCAAATTACGCAGGGGCCGGCTAATGCTCGCAACAATCTTATTTGGCAAATAATGGATTTACCATCATACGGAAAAATAATATTTTACTCTTATACATTACCGACCGGGCAAGTCTTTGTAGTAAAAAATAACTCCATGTGCGGTCCTATATATTAATCAGTTTAATTTAGTATCTATATATAAAGGAAATAAACCAAACTAAACTGTTTTTAAGTTGCTCGAAAAGTGAAACAAGATCTTGTCTCATTTATTAGACATGCAGATATGCAAGCATATTATTAATGTATAAATGAAGAGATACAACATCGTTCTTATGGCTTTTTTGTTCTTATGTTTTTTTGCTAAAGGAAATATCAGGCAGTCCAAACTAATTTCCTATATAACGAAGGAAGATTGTTGATGATACTTTCATAGAACAAGATAAAATTCTTGCTTTTATACGTTCACGATGTCGTTACTGTTCAAAACTCATGAACTGATATTAATTATGAATGATACATTGTATTGTAAAAATACTCAATCCACTGCGTAAAATGTAGAGATACACAATAACTAAATGAACATTAAATAATTACATACAAAAATCAATAAGTTAAAAAGACTTATAAGATGCATATATGAAGCAATTAAGCAAGAGAATGAGTAATATTGATTAGAAACTATAGTACTGGAAATTGAGAAGAAATGGATACAGTCTATTCATAACTAGAGTTTGATTATGAACCAATTTGAGAACAGAATCCAGATATAAAAACAAACTTGCAGCTGAATCCTGTTTCAATTTACACAAAATTCCGGATAGTGCCTATCTAGAATAAAAATAGCAGGCCTTTGAAACGGCCTGCTACCTCCATGAAAAGCGATGCTTAATGCCTGGAGTCCTTGGGAGGACATGGGTCATTTCCATAGCTGTTGGGATTTTGAATCTTACCATCTGCTCCATGAGGAATAAGTTCTAGTCCTTCCCTCTTTGCCAGATCGCGACTCCACTCCATTGCTTCTTTTTTCGTATCAAAATGCTTTGAAGCCCTGTCTGCGTTAGGTCTTTTCGCATCCCAACCTCCTCTGTTTGGATTAGAAACAATGTGTATCTCTTTCCTCATAACAGTAAGGTTTAAATTGTGAAAAACAATGCGGTGGCCTTCCGATTCCGCTACGGAGCACTTGAGGCGTTGCATACCATGCAACGGTTTACAATCCGTTTGGTACTCTAACCAGTTCGGTGTCAACCCAGAAGTTGTCTGTGCGATTGTTGCAGCCTTTGCACAGAGGGGTGATGTAGATTTCATTACCCCCGAAAACCTTCTGGACGTGCCCGCCAACGAGTGTGCTTGTGGAATGGCAATCGGTAGCACCACAACGGGTAGCCTTTTTACCCGTATGTTTTTCCCAATACTCCAACCACGATGATTCACCCGTTGAGGGGCTTGACCATCTGGAAGTACCACTTGCGTTTTTGACGTATGTCATAGAGCAATTATGGTTTATATCCTGTAATCTGAACAGTACAGCAGAGCTTTACACCTTGGAGTGGTTTCGATGCTCAGGAACGAGTCCACATCCTGATTATAAGCAACAAGAATGCCAATTCTTAAAATTTGAGCAAAAACCTCATAAATTACAACCATTTTATCGAAAATAAGTAGATAAATCGTTGATATTACGCCAAATCCGCATAATCATGTCATACTGTCAGCCAAAACTGCTACTGTCAGGTTGGCGTATTATTTTCTGACAATTTGTCTTCTTTTTGAAGAAAATGCAAATTTTTTTGTGCGTACAAACTAAAATGCATATATTTACAAGCCGAATTTGAGTAAAAACCACAAAATGAAGTTATGATAACAAACTTTATCGTAGAGAATTACCGTTCGATAGACGGAGAAATCAGATTGTCGTTCATGGCTGATACAGGCATTAAGGACATGGACAACAGGGGATATACCACTGTTGCAAACACTCGCGTTCTTAACGCCAAGGCTTTCTATGGTGCCAACTCTTGCGGTAAATCAAATGTGTTCAAGGCTGTTGGAATGATGAGGGGTATCATTATTCATTCAGTGAGGCTGAACGATAACGAAACGTTACCGTATGATGCTTTTCTCCTTTCGGATAAGGAGGCGAGACCAACACGGTTTGAAATGTCATTTGTGGATGGCACTGACAAGTTTACATACGGTTTCAGCTACACTGCGAAACGGATAGAAGAAGAATGGCTGGTAGCAAAATTCCCCAAGCGATCACTTAAGACACTATTAAGACGCACCCAAAATACAATTGAGATTGATGAGCAGAACTACTCGGAAGGTTTGTCAATAAAAGAAGGCACTATTCCACTGAACAATAACAGGTTGTTCATTTCGTTAGCCGCACAATTGGGAGGCGAGATATCGAAACGAGTGATAGAATGGTTCAGAACAAAGCCTAGCGTGATTTCCGGTTTGCGAGATAATGACTTTTCGCGCTATACTAAGGAGATACTTCATACCAGGACTGATTATAAAGATGAAATTTTGGACTTTATCAGCAGTATGGATGTGGGGTTCCGTGAAGTGACCACCGAACAAGAGTATATTGACGAAAAGATGCTGCCCAAAGGTCTGCCCGCAGAAATTGTGGCATCCCTAAAAGAGCATCCACCCATTGTTGCCTATGCCAAGCATAGCAAAATAAACGCAGATGGTGAGGTTGTTGGGATGGTTGATTTTGACATAGAAGAAAGGGAGTCGGATGGTACGAGGAAACTGTTTAATCTTGCCGGGCCTATTGTTGACACCTTACGGCAAGGGAAATCGCTGTTTGTGGATGAACTGGATGCACAGTTGCACCCGCTGTTGTCGCGACGTATTGTAAAACTCTTTAACTATGCAGAAACGAACCCTCACGGAGCCCAGCTGATTTTTACGACTCATGATACTAACATGCTGTCAAAGAAATTGCTGAGACGAGATCAGGTGGTCTTCGTAGAAAAGACGGCAAAAACGAGCTATTCTACAAAACTCACACCGATGATGAGTATAACGCTGGACAACGGGGCAAAGCCTAGGACAGATAGCAACTACGAGAAGAATTATTTGGAAGGCAAGTATGGTGCAATTCCATACTTTGAGGATGAATTTAAAGGTTGTAACGAATAGAGAAAGGAGGCGAATACCATGCAGCCAGTGTATATTGACTTACATATCCACACCTATCCCAATGCGAACGACCGTTCGACGGACTATGATGTTGTGACGCTGGTGAAGAAGATTGAGGAGTACAACAATGATGAACCATTCCTAATAAGCTTTACCGACCACAACACCATTAACAAGAAAGCATACCTAGCAGCCAAGGCTATCGGAGTTAACCTACTGTTGGGTGCAGAACTGCACATCAAGAACCACGATGACGTAGAGGCGTTCCACTGCCATATTTATTTCAACATGGATGTGACAGAGGAAAACATTAAAGCGCTGAACGAGATCTTGGACAAACTGTATACAAACAAACTGCCATGCAAAACCGACCAGTCAATACCCGACATACAGAAGGTAATTAATGCCTTCGATCCATTTGAGTTTATGCTACTGCCACACGCGGGTCAGAAGCACGGACAGTTCAACTACTCACTGCATGAGGGGGAACAGGTAGATAACGCCATCAGCCGCAGTATCTACTACAACCAGTTTGACGGCTTTACTGCGCGTGAGGACAAGGGACTGGAAACCACACGAGAGTATTTTGCCAAATTGGGTATAGCGGAGTTTGTGAACCTGCTGACCTGCTCAGACAACTATATTCCTAGCCGCTACCCGGAACCGAAATCGAGCGAGGCTTCGCCTTTCGTGCCTACGTGGATGATGGCTGAACCGACATACGACGGCGTGAGGTTGTCACTCTCGGAGAGTTCGAGACTGTTCTACCAAAAGGAGAAGCCGCAGATACAATGTGACCACATAGGTAAGGTGAAGTTGTCAAACGAGCTAATAGACATTGACGTAGAACTGACAGAAGGACTTAATGTGGTGATAGGTGGCTCGTCCTCGGGCAAAACGCTGTTTGTGGACTCGGTGAACAAATTCTTTGAACAGGATTTGCATCATTCGGAATATGCTAAGTTCAAGGTGGAGAACATAGACGTAAAGAACCCGTCGGAAATTCACCCCTACTACATTCATCAGAACTTTATAGCAGATTTGGTGAACAGGAATGATGAGGCCTCGATAGACGAGATTCCCATCCTGAAGAAAGCATTTCCGAGCGATGACAACGTGAAGCGACAAATCAGCAAAACGCTGGCAGATCTGAAACGCATAGTGGATGAGATGCTACTTTGCGTGGAAAACATTGAGAAGATAGAGCGTTGGCTGAAGGATATTCCACATCCCGGCAAACTGATTACGAAGGGTAAAGTGGAGGGAAACATTTTCCAGCCGCTGATGCCAAAGAATGATGAAGAGGAGAAATGCGCCTATCCGGAGGAAGAGTACAATGCCAACGTTGAAAATATGGTGGATCTGGAAAAGTTTGTAAACGAAAATCCGTTTACAAACAATATCAGCAAGGAGGTAGAGGTTATACTGAAGGAGCTCGCTAAAGCTAGAAGGGGTGCTGTGCTATTTGAAAATGTGGCCGCACTGATAGCGACGCGTAAGGATGAGAAGGACGAAGAACTGCAAACAAGGCAGGGTCAGAACCAGAGCAACTTACAAAACCGCAGGAAACTGATACAGCACCTTCGTGACTACGTGAAATACAGCCGCAGTTTTGCTGAACAGAAAGTGAAACTGACCGAGATGAACAGGTCGTTTACCACTAAGGAAGTGAAGGCTACTGGGCACACACTGTACATAGAAAACACGTTCAAATTTAACGAAGGAGTGTTGATGGAGGTGCTGAACAAGTATCTGAACCACCACTTCAGGAATATGGACGATGTGGTGCCGAAGAATATGTACCAGACAAAATTCAAACAGCGTCCGAAGGTGAGCTCATATAGGGAATTAGGTGACTTTATCTATGAATACCTTCGGAAAAACGACCATACATCGTATAAAATCGTGTCTTCGGATGGCAGGAATTTTTACGAGATGAGTCCTGGCTGGAAGTCGGCTATCCTGCTGGACTTGATACTTGGCTATGATGGCGGCAATTCACCTATCATCATTGATCAGCCGGAAGACAACCTGGCTGTGAAGTATATCAACGAGGCGCTGGTGCAGACCATCAAAAAGGTGAAGTACAGGAAGCAAGTGATACTGGTGAGCCACAACGCCACCATTCCGATGATGGCTGATGCTCAGACTATTGTGCTATGCAAGAACGACGGAAAGAAAATTACAATCCGTTCAGCATCGCTGGAAGGTCAGATTGGAAAAGAGAAGGTGCTGGACCTGATAGCAGATCAGACCGACGGTGGCAAGGCATCGATCAAGAAAAGAGTAAAGAAGTATAACCTGAAAAAATTCAATTAAGCGATATGAAACTGGTATTCAAGAAGAACGAAAATGGCGATGTATCGGTGACCATGTTCAAGGGCACCGCAGAGGCGCAATTCTCGTATATCGAGATGATCAAGGCACTCTTGGCTGGTGAAGCACTTGACCGTGATTATGATGAAAGCATCTCTAAGGAAGAACAGACGCAAATAAACAACGTGTTGAAAGAGATAGAACATACAGCAATAGAAACCATGGCAGAGAACACGGATATTGAACCTGACAAAACGGAGAGCGATGAGAACTTACCGTTTTGAAGCAACATACCAAGGATGATTATAATAATGAAATACAAAATTTATAAATTGTTCTTGTGACCAAAGGAAACGTCCAATACACATAACATTTAAAGTTTTTACTTGTAAGTGATCATGATAGATTATAATCTACGCACTGTCATACTTTTTATTGTTTTTAATGTTAAAAACATTAAATTTTAATCCTTTCAATAATCCTTGAATTTTCCCTTATCACTTTTCTATCGTTTAGTTGAAAAGTATTGACAACCAAATATATACAAATTTTATTTTTATTATCTAAAAAGAATTATACATTAGTTTGCAACCATAATTTAAACAGCGGGTCTGTAATGGTATATATACCTCCCCGTTGGGTTTGAGATGTTCTATCTATAATTTTCCGGTCAGCCATCAGTTTGAGATATGGGGATATCTTCCCGTTATCTTGACCTGTTATCTTACGGATCTCCTGAAGACTGACTCCATTTTCAGGCCTTGCAATAGCCGATAAAATTCTTTGAATCTGCACTACATAGCTATCATACTTTGCCTGATAATAGAAAGAGAAATAGTCTAAAAGAAGCATTATATCCATTTCGTGACTTGCAGAATCTTCAATAATCTTTGCGGCAATCTGCACAGAACGGGGTGTCTTAGGCAAGTAAGACATCAGGTTTTCCAAACGTGTCATATCCGCCTCATACCCTACGAACATACTATAATCAGTGACGACAAGAGGCCGTATATAAGAGATCTTAAATCCTTCGAAGAAAGCAGACTCATAACCGGTGAATGCCGGCAGCACCTTGTCGGCTGTCGCTATCAGAATAGGTGCACCGGCTTTATTGAGCTTTCCCCTCAAATTATACTGCTCAGTATTATCAGTTCTCTCGAAATAGTACTAGACATTGTCAATCAACAAGACAGTCCTGCAAGATTCATCCTGCAATGAGTGAAACTTCCATATATCATCAGTTGAGAAAAGGCTTTTTCCATCTATAAATACCGGCTTAAGCCATTTGGCACTGTTCTCTATACTGAAATACATCCTTTTGAGTAATGAGGTCTTTCCACTCCCTTTTTCACCAATAATCAAATTGGGCTGTGCGATCTTATCCCTGTCCTCCTTTAACAAATAGCTGAAGATGGACGTAAAAATATCATTGTTTATGACAACAGTCTCTTCCTTTATCCCATTGCCAATAGATAAAGGAGGCTGATGCAATATGCTGGTACTTGTATTCATCTATTTAATCATTAAACAAATCTGTCAAATCAATAATCCCTCAAAAGCGGTGAGCAGAACATACGCAAAGCGTCTTTCTTCATAATGTATTCAAGACCCTTGCTTAAAGTATAATCAACAACCTCAATCTTTGAGGCATCCTGACCAGTCATCAAATTGTTGAGCATACCTTTCCGTAGAGTGGCAAGTAGCTTTAGAATCTACCGGGCAGGAAGCTCGTATTCACCATATTCGACTAGTCTCTCAGACCAGGTACTCAAATAATTCTCTGAATATAATTTACGATAAGCTATGTCTATATCTTCCCAAGTCATCTTGTCCTCATAGTCTTCTACCTATTTTGAGAAATAGAATAAGGGATGTTCCAATACAACTTGTTCAGCGAATACTCAACAAACTAATCGCTCATTTCAATATTTTCAGACCTACAAAACCGCAGAACAGCCAACGGACTTTAGTCTTGCTAACCCGTAGCAGGCTTTTAAGCCAGTTGAGGATAAAGTCCACTTTTTCAATTCTGTTTTCCCCATGCTGAGAATCGTTAGGAAAAGAGTCTATTCATCAACGACAATAAATGTGTTTTCATCGTGCCTGATTAGCTCCTTCAAGAAATTTTCCAGGTCTTCTTTTTCCAAAAAATCAAATTGAACAGGACCGAGAGAAATCTTCTCTATTCTTTCCAGTACTGAAGTCAACCCTTTGGACATTCCTTTAGCTACCTGTTTCCAAATACCATTTTTACAGAAGGCTTCAATTACAAGGTTAAGAAAACCATCTTCTGTGATTGTTTCCTCCAGGTCGATATAAACACATTTCCACCTCTGATTCTTTTTCTCTTCTATCAGAAATTTCGCCTATGAAGACTTGCTAATGCGGCGAGGTACAGACAGTAAAAAGAATGGCTACTATCAAGCTGTCTGTTTACCTTGCGGATTTCCTTTTCTCTTCCGAAGAAGTCACCATATTCTGCCAATAGACCAATCTTATCTGATCTACACATAGTTTTTCAGATTTATCCGCAAAGATAAACATCTAATTAATAAAAAAATATTTTTATAGAAAATTATTTTTATAAGTTTATGGCCATACAGTTCATTTGTCCGGACGTATTCATTAAATATGAACACAGGTAAAATGATGAAGCAATAAATATCGTCATAAAAAGTGAAAAAATTGGGCATATACAAAGAATTTCTTAAGTTCACAAATGATATTCCACTGGGATTAATCTGCAGTAATCATTATTAAAAAATTATATCTAAATAGCTTTACATACTTTGAAGAACGCAATCTTGCTTTCTGAACAAAAAAGGACGAAAAAACAACAAATCACTTTCCTCAAATATGAGATTCAGTATTTAAGAGATTAGCCGTCTGTCGTATATTCAAACTCTCACGATAATCCTCTGCTGCACAATCAGTCATTTCTTCTGTAAAGTCAATTTGCTGGTCGGAATTGTTGCATTCATATTTATTGAATGCCTCCAATAATCCAGTACGTACTGCTGTACGATACCAAAGAGTACCTTCCTTATGGGTTTCCGAAACCAAATCAGATGCAGTCATATTTCCATATTTTGCCAATATCTCGTCCATCATCTCGATTTCACATTCAGAGAATTCATTGTCATCAAAATCGGCTATTGCTTCAATGAAAGTACCTCCATCCTTAAAATCAGTTTTTACGAAATTTTTCAGAAGATACGGACTGTCAGAAAGATCGACGAACACATCCTTTGCTACAGGACCGATCTGCCATACTTCAAACGGTATGCCTATGAACGGGATATGATATTTCAGTGCCATACGTTCCTCCATCAAATACAAAAGTATCAGTAGTTGTGTCTTGCTGAGATTAGATTTTTTACGCGCTATGTACACAATCGTATTACCAAGCTTCTGTTTAGTATATTCAGAGAATTTACACATAATCAATGTATTTTGGTTACAAAGATAGCTTTAACCTTAAAACGGACAAGAAAACAAGCAATTAACTGTACAAATGTACGTCGACACATGTGGTCAAATAAACAATAAAACAGTTTCAGATAGAAGTGAACAAAATAAATATTGAAAAATCAGTCTTCACACACCCGTAATCCATTAATTATCCGTATCTTTGCCTATTAGAAAGCAACTTCAAAATCATGAAAGAATCTATAATCATAAAGAACTTAGGTCCGCTTAAAGAAGTGGAAATAAGAGATATCAAACCACTGACCGTATTTATCGGTAAGTCTGCCAGTGGTAAGAGTACAATCATGAAAATTATTGTACTTATGAGATATATCTATAAAATGATAAACATCCGGTCGTATCTGAAAAATGCGAAGATTACCCGTTCGCCATTCAAACTACGTTTCAACTCTCTGCTTCAGGACGGCCTGGAAAGCATGATAACGGTAGAAACCGAGATATATTATACCGTAGAAATAAACGGGAATCAATATACCCTGTCCTATACCAACAAGACTTTGCAGTCGGACATCAACATTCCAAACAACGACCTGGTATTCTTCAAGGAATCGTATATATCAGAAACACGAAGCGTAATCCCTACATGGGCATCCAAAGTGGCTACGCTTAAAGGGGCAAGCCTCGGCTTCTTCTTTCACGAGACATTCAACGACTTCAACAATGCGACAGATGTCATCAAAGAACAGCAACTGGACTATCTGAATCTGAAGATGAAAGTCCAGAAGTCCGGCAACAAGCCTAAACAGTTTATGATAGAGTCATTACAGGAAGGCACCAAACCTGTGGAACTGAGATATGCTTCTTCCGGTATTCAGACATCTGCTCCATTGGTCACCATTGTTCGCTATTTTGCAAAAGAATTCTCATTCAAGGATGCTTTCAAGCGCTCTGTACTGGACTATCTGTACAAACAAGACAGACTTGAAAAATTCACTCCCCAAATCAACCAAAGCGATTTGGAGAAGTATGTGCATATCCATATAGAAGAAGCCGAACTGAGTCTCGATCCAGAGGCACAAAGGGCCCTCATAAGCAATCTTATTGATGAAGCGTTCCACAAGAACAATGAAGACCGCAAGCTGGGGCTGATGATAGCCACACACAGCCCTTATATCGTAAACCATCTGAACGTACTGCTTCGTGCCGGATACTTTGAAAAGGCAAGGGAAAACTATCCATTCCTGGAAAAGGATAATATTGCCGTATATCGTGTACATGAAGGCACTCTGACATCTCTGATGGCAACGGATAACGAAACGGAAGAGTATGTAATCAATACCTACGACATGTCCGACACGATGGAAAGAATCTTTGACGAATACGAAAGCATGGAGGAATAATGTATGGACAGCGCACTGATTGACTTCCTCAAAAAGGACTATCCCGCACATTTCGGACAGGAATGGAAAGAAGACACCATGCAAGTCCGAAGAGAACAACGGCCTAAAGGCAAATTCGAAATACGAGACGGACAACTGCAAATTGTACAATATACAGGTAATGGCGTATCCGTCATTAACAACAATTCGGAAACAGATGTAGAAATCATAGATTTCGAACACTATATAAACATCTTTCGCGATACAGATGCCGGTATGGGACGTAAATGTGACTTTATCATCAATCCGATAGCCGGATATGATTTCATCATATTCAATGAGTTGACTGAAAGCGAAAAACAATACATCATGCCTTTCACTTCTCCCAAAACAGGGGAAGAAAAGGAAGGAAAACTGGCATACGCAAAAAAACAACTAGAAATCTCCATTGAAAAATTCTATAGCGTAAACAACTTTTTGGACGACTATGAAAAAAAAGTGGCTCTTTTTTCATGCCGACTGACAGATACGAGACCTAATGGAATCATGTCAAAATCATTACGGGCTTTCCGGAAACCACAGAAAATATTCGCCAATATCCGGGCTCATGAGCTACTGATACATGACTTTGTCTTTGAACAGAGAATATACGATAACGAGTACAAGGTTTGCTAAAAATAACAAGAAATACTCTGATAGTTATCAGAGTAAACCATATATACAGGAACAATGGATGGAGAAAAGACAAGAATATCCAGATTCTAAAGTGTATTGCCTATCTGTAACTGAGACCACCCACTAATAAAAGGACTTATCAGTTTGGAAAGTATCGCTTATGTAAAAACTAAGGACATCATTCTTGCGTTTATGGCGGTTTATGAATTGCCGAAAGCATTATATTCTTCTCTGATAAATGAATGAATTAAATCATAGGAAAAGTCCAATCTAATAGAGATACCAGTAATGAAACAGGAAAGACTTTGAGCAGTTGAAACAGAAAGTGATTATAATGAATATGTTATAAAAGCATTCTATATCTCCTGATTGTCGGCTAGTATGGTTGCGCTCTGCTCAAATATCTGCATAACAAAACATTTAATTTGGAAGGAAAAAAGAGAAGAAATAATAAAAGGTTGGCAGTCTATTCCAATGAATTATCGTCTAAACAGAAATATTAGTTACATTTTGCCAATTATAGATTTGATTAAGATGAAAGAAAAGATACAAATAGCTAAAATGAGAGCGGTATTACTATATATCATGCAAAGTTTCCCTCATGGAGTAGAGTTTATAAAGTTATTTAAAATATTTTATTTTGCTCAGCAGGATCATCTTCTCAAATATGGGAAAGTGCTTATAGAAGACTCTTTTAAGGCATTGAAGCATGGCCCTGTTCCTACCTACATTTACAAGGCACTACAAATAGCAGAGAGAATGCAGCTGGAGGGTAATTTTGATGAATTTCTTATCAACATAAAAGTGCATGACAAGAAGGTTTATACTTCTGCCACACCTAATATGGACTACATTTCAGGCTCAAACAGGCGTTGTCTAGATGACGCTATTGCCCAATATAAGGACATAACTTCCGACATACTACATGACTCAGCATGGGAGGAAGTCATGACGTGCATTCCGGATGCTCCTCAAAAAAATTGTATTACTATTATAGACATAGCAAGAGCAGGAAAGGCAACAAAGGAAATGGTAGACTATATCCGCGAAAAACAGATAGTAAAAAATGCTTTATCCTAAAATTTGAAGACGTAAATTAGACTGAGGTAGTGCCTTTAAGCAATAGCGATGGCTTTGTCCTTTCAGTACTAGATAAATCTTCCGTCGTCTAGGTATTCAACTTTATAACACTTGCAGCCCGAGATTCAGCAGTTGCTGTCTTGCCACACCACTTTGGTCTTGGATCTGCTCCGTACCAAAAGCTTCGAGTCTCAAATCAAGAATCTAGTCGCAATTCTGTCAGATATTTTATCTCCTTCATAGCTGACTGCGAAAATGCACAAAAAAGCAATCACAAATTCACCAGTTAAAATACTCAATCCGCAGCATAAAATGTAAAGACACGCGATAGCTAATTAAACATAAATAATTACAGATAAAAATCAATAAACAACAAAGACTTATCAGATGCATATATGAAGCTATTAAGCTAGAAAATAAGTAATATTTGATTAGAAATTAGAGAACAATCTGATTTTATTTCAGCAATTCTTTGATGAGAAAATATGAAAACTTATAACTTACTGTTATTTAAGTATTTATATATTCATTTGTTGCACATTATCTACTAATTTGTTGCGGTACAAATATGGTACTAATAAGTGAATTACATATATTTTAGGAACAATGAACCAAAAATGTATCCCAATATTCGTTTTCAATATTGATAAAGGAAAAACCACTTGTGTATATCCTTGATTTTCAGACTATATATTTTTTAAGTGTCACATTATCTACCATTAAGTTACGGTACAAATATGGTACATTTATACCATAAAAAACAATAAACATAGATAGAAAAACACCAAATATAAAAACAAAAAAAGGTGTGGAATCGTCTGATTTCCACACCTTTTCTTATGGATGTTTATTGTTTATTTATCGTTACTTACTTGACTTCTTCAAAGTCGGCGTCCTGAACGTTGTCGTTGGCCTTGCCGCCATCCTGCTGCTGGCCTGCGCCTGCGTTGCTGTTGCCGGTGAAGCCTTGGCCTGCGCCCTGCTGTGCGCCGCCTGCCTGCTGGTACATTTGTGCGCTGGCTGCCTGCATTACGGTGTTGAGGTTGTTGATGGCGTTGTCTATGGCCGTGATGTCGCCGCTCTTGTGGGCGTCGCGGAGCTGCTGGAGGGCAGACTCGATGTTGCCTTTCTGGTCGGCAGGAATCTTGTCGCCGTTGTCCTTCAGGAAGTTCTCGGTGGTGAATATCATCGAGTCCGCCTGGTTCATCTTGTCCACGCGCTCGCGCTCCTTCTTGTCGTTCTCGGCGTTCTGCTCGGCCTCTGCCTTCATGCGGTTGATTTCGTCCTGTGTCAAACCTGACGAAGCCTCTATGCGGATGGCCTGCTCCTTGCCGGTAGCCTTGTCCTTTGCGCTTACGTTGAGGATGCCGTTGGCGTCGATGTCGAACGTTACCTCAATCTGCGGAACACCGCGGCGTGCCGGAGCTATGCCCTCAAGGTTGAACTGGCCGATGCTCTTGTTCTGTGCAGCCATAGGACGCTCGCCTTGCAGAACGTGGATGGTTACGGCTGTCTGGTTGTCAACGGCGGTTGAGAACACCTCGCTCTTCTTGCAAGGTATGGTTGTGTTGGCGTCGATAAGCTTAGTCATTACACCGCCCATGGTCTCGATACCGAGTGTCAACGGTGTCACGTCGAGCAGCACGATGTCGCCCACGCCGCTCTCCTTGTTGAGGATTGCGCCCTGAATGGCTGCGCCTACGGCTACAACCTCGTCGGGGTTGACTCCCTTTGAAGGCTCTTTGCCAAAGTAGTTCTTAACCAACTCCTGCACTGCCGGGATACGGCTTGAACCGCCCACGAGTATAACCTCGTCGATGTCTGACGTTGTCAGCTTGGCGTCACGTATTGCGTTCTGGCACGGAACGAGGCAAGCCTGTATGAGCGAGTGTGCCAACTGCTCGAACTGTGCGCGTGTAAGCGTCTTTACCAAGTGCTTGGGCACGCCGCCCTCGGCCGTGATGTACGGCAGGTTGATTTCCGTCGAGCTTGAGCTTGACAGCTCGATTTTAGCCTTCTCGGCAGCTTCCTTCAGGCGTTGCATTGCCATCGGGTCCTTGGAAAGGTCTATGCCTTCGTCGGCCTTGAAGCCGTTTACAAGCCAGTCGATGATTACCTGGTCGAAGTCGTCGCCGCCGAGGTGGGTGTCACCGTTGGTAGAAAGCACCTCGAACACGCCGCCGCCGAACTCAAGTATTGATATATCGAACGTACCGCCGCCAAGGTCGAACACGGCGATTTTCATGTCCTTGTTGGCCTTGTCAACGCCGTAGGCCAGCGCGGCTGCCGTAGGTTCGTTGACGATACGGCGCACGTTCAGTCCTGCTATCTGTCCGGCCTCCTTCGTAGCCTGGCGCTGCGAGTCGGAGAAGTATGCCGGTACGGTGATTACGGCATCGGTAACTTCCTGTCCGAGATAGTCCTCGGCGGTCTTCTTCATCTTCTGCAACACCATTGCAGAGATTTCCTGCGGAGTGTATTTACGTCCGTCGATGTCTACACGGGGATATCCGCCCTCGTTTACAACGGTGAACGGCACGCGCTCTGCCTCCTTGCGGCTCTGGTCGTAAGTCTCGCCCATGAAACGCTTGATTGAGTAGATGGTGTTCTTCGGGTTTGTGATGGCCTGTCGCTTGGCCGGGTCGCCGATTTTACGCTCGCCGTCCTTAACAAAACCTACTACCGAAGGCGTAGTGCGCTTGCCCTCGCTGTTGGCTATTACAACCGGTTCGTTGCCTTCGAAAACGGCAACGCAAGAGTTAGTCGTACCTAAGTCAATTCCAATAATCTTTCCCATAATAGTATCTTTTTTTGTTATTTTTTACTGTTTTACGTTTGTGTGGTCTTCGTGGTTTTCGGTTTCAAGGCCTTATGTTAATAACATCCGGCCTTGTAACCTTTGTACCTTGCAACTACACTTGAAGTCACTTCACAATCAACAAAACATGTGCCAACGGCCGGTGTGTGTCACGATGTGTGACATTTTGGCGCAATGCGTGGCAGTGCTCCTGCCCCTCTGCCGCTCTGTCTGTCACTGCCTGTTTTGCAATTGGCGGTTCGTCCGCAAATCTGTTGGGTGAAACAAAAACATTTGTTCATTATTTAATCATTACCGTCAATGAATTCATCCTATTATAATCCAGGCAGTCGGTAGCTGTCATTCCGCGCTCCGACGCGGAATCCAAAAAACATTCGAGACATCAAGCGATACAGGTTGCGTACACTGGATTCCGCGTCGGAGCGCGGAATGACGGTTACCGACTGCCTGGGTTATAGTAGGAAGTAGTCAAAACAAGAAGTATAAGTGTATGGATAAGTATTTATTCCCGTCCAAACAAGCTGCGGATGAATCCAATTGACGGCCTTTTACCTTGCAAAAGGCCGTCAATTGCAAGCTAAAAGGCCGTCTTTTGCAGGGTAAAAGACGGCCTTTTGGAAACGTGTTGATAGTCAACGTGTTATGGATGGAGAATGGGGCGCGTGGCGTGTCATGCCTTCCGGGTGTCTATGCAGAAGGTGTGCATACCGCCGGTGTAGGCGTAGCTGATGGCGAAGCCGTACAGGCCGCATATGGCTTTTACGAGAGCGAGGCCGAGGCCGGTTGACGATTTCTTGCCGGGCGAGTGGTAGAAGCGTTCGAATATCTTGTCTTCGTCGAGGGGATGGGGCTCGCCCGTGTTTGCCACGGTGTACGTTCCGCCGCCTGTGGCTACGGTTATGCGGCCGCCTTCGATGTTGTGTACGAATGCGTTTCTAAGCAGGTTGCCCACCAGTACGGCTGCCAGCGACTCGTCCATGGTTGCTGTGGTGTCGTCGTCGAGCCGTGCGCTTACGCTTATGTGCTTGCCTGCGTACACGGTCTCGAGCCCGTCGAGGACTTTGGCCGTGGCCTGCCTGAAGCTTACGGGCACGCCCGGAGCCACCTGTCGGTTGTCAATCTTGCACAGCAGCAGCAGCGAGCGGTTGGTCGAGGCGAGGCTTTTCAGCGTGCGCAGGGTCTTTATAATGTCGGCGGCCTGCGCTTCGGTGAGGGCGTCGTCGTCGAGCATCATCTCGAGGCGGTTGGTGCATACGGCCAGCGGTGTCTGCATTTCGTGCGATGCGTTGGCTATAAACAGCTTCTGTTGTTCGTACTGCCGCTCGTTGCGCTCTACGCTGCGGCTTACGGCTTCGCTTAGTTTCTTGAATTCGGTTACGTTGGTCTTTATGCCGGGAGACTTGCCGCCGCGCCCTATCTTGTAGGCGTCAAACCAGTCGAGCAGGGCTTTCAGTGGCTTCATGCTGTGCCTTACGGTCCATATGTTGACAATGATGATGCCGAGCAGCAGTACTATGTACAGGGCTATGAGCCAGTACAGGATAGCGCGCTTGAGGGCGTCCTTGTCGATGGTCGTGGTGAATACCATCAGCTCGCGCCATTGCCCGTCGTCGGTCTGGAACACGTATGTCACGGTGCGGGCCGGCTCATACCTGCCGCTCGACGCGAACAGCATCTCCGTGTCCTTGTATCTTATGTGGCTTACAGTTTCGGCGTATCCGGCCGTCACGGCGCGCATGTGGTAGCGTCCGCCGCCGTTAGGGTAGGCCGTGGCGGTGGAGTCGCCGGCAAGATAGTTGGTTATCAGCGTTTCGGCGTAGTTGGTCAGTGCCTTGTCAGTCTTGTTGTTTATTTCGTTTGTTATCGCGAAATAGAAGCATACGGCCCAAACGGCTATGCTTACGGCCTTGAGAATGGACAGGCGGAAGGTTATGACGTTTTGCAGTTTCATTGACTTTGAGGTAATGGAGAGTTGAAAATGGAGAATTGAAAATTATGATTACCTTTATAATTAAGCGCTTTTTGAATAACAGAGGTAATCATAATTTACAATTCTCCATTATCCATTCTCAATTGAAATGATTGTTTCAGCCTTCCACGAGCTTGTAGCCGAAGCCGTAGACGGTCTTTATCTCGATGCTTGCTCCGGCCTGTTTAAGCCTCTTGCGCAGGTTTTTCATCTGCGCGTAGACAAAGTCGAAGTTGTCAGCCTGGTCTGCATCGTCGCCCCATACGGCCTCGGCCAGTGTCTGTTTGTCAATCAGCCGGTTGGCACGGTTGACGAGGTAGTGCAGTATGTCATACTCCTTGCGCCCCAGTTCCAAGCCTTTGCCGTCAACGTCAACGGTAAACGTGTCGGTGTGTACCGTCACGTTGCCGAGCCTTATGTCGTGTGTCCCGCCGTGAGAGTTGCGCCTTAGCACGCTGCGTATGCGTGCGTGCAGCTCTGCAAGGTGGAAAGGCTTTGCCAGATAGTCGTCCGCCCCGAGCTCAAGTCCGCTTACCTTGTCGTCTATCGAGTCCTTGGCCGATATTATGATGACGTTGCCGCGCCTTCCCTGTGCCGACAGCTCGCGCAGCAGGTCGAGCCCGTTGCCGTCGGGGAGCATGATGTCCAGCAGTATGCAGTCATACTCGTAGATGAATGCCTTGGTGCGTGCCGACGAGTAGTCGGCCGCCGTCTCCACCACGTAACGCTCCTTTTCAAGCGACCGCACGATTACTTCGCGCAGGTCGGCGTTGTCTTCTACAACAAGAATTTTCATATTCTCATAAGGCTCTTTTTCAATGAAGAATTAAGAGTTAAGAATTAAGAGAATATGTTTTGTTGATAAAAACATTCAACGAGGCATGTTTTCTTAATTCTTAACTCTTAATTCTTAACTCACATTTGTTCCTTTTTTCTCTATGCGTATCCTCGCGTCTACGGCCACGATGTCGTCACCGTCGGCCAGCAGGGGGTTGATGTCCATCTCATTGATTTCGGTGGCGAAGCGCAGCAGAGTTGACAGGCGCACTATTATCTCGGCGTATTTGCGCTCGTTGACACCCGCCTGTCCGCGCGTACCTTTTATTATCTTGTACGCCCGGAGCGAGTGTATCATCGACTTGGCTTCGGCGTATGACAGCGGAGCGAGGCCGCTCGACACGTCTTTAAGCACCTCGACGAATATTCCCCCGAGGCCGCACAGCACTATGTGGCCGAACCTTGGCTCGTATTTCGCGCCTATAAAGAGCTCGCGCCCCTTCAACATCTTCTGCACCATGACGCCCGTGGCTCCATCAATCTGCATCATCCGGTCGAACTCAAGCTCCAAGTGCTTTGCCGTGCGGATGTTAAGTGCCACTCCGCCAACGTCGCTTTTGTGTACCGGACCTACCACCTTAGCCACCACCGGGTAGCCCGTCTTGTCGGCGAAGGCCGTCAGCTCGGCCTTGTCGGCGCTTACTTTCTCGGTCACCATAGGTATTCCTGCGCACGACAGCAGTTCGCGCACCTTGTCGGGAGATATGTATCCGCTCTCGCCGATGCTTCCGATGACGTCGCGTATGCGTGGAACGTCAACCCCGGCAAGCTCCACTCCGCTATCCGCAGGTTGCGGAGTCTTCATCACGCGGACAAGAGACGTGGCGAGGGTAACCTCGTCGCTGAAGTTGACATGCCCCTTTTTAAGGAACTCCGCCACCTCCGGGCCGGCCGTGTTGAGGCACGGCAGTATGGGGAAGATTGGCTTCTTGCATTCCAATATTTTCTTGTGCAGCACGTCGTAAGCCTCGTACAGCTGTACAAGTCCGGGCGTACCGAAGATTACGAAGATGGCGTCGATGTCATGGAAGCGGTGCTCGCAGTAGTCGATGGCGAGCGCAAGGTGCTCCGGCGTGCCAGTGGCGAGGATGTCGATGGGGTTAGACACTGACGAGCCGGGGAAGAGTTTTGACTTCAGTTCGTCGGCGTCGGCCCCTTCAATCTTGGGCACGTTCAGTCCGCCTTTCGACAGGGCGTCGGTCAGCATCACGCCAGGGCCGCCGGCATGTGTTACGATTGCGAGGTTGCGTCCCGTTAAACGGGGCAGCGTGAAGATGCATCCCACGGTGGTAAGCTCCTCCCGTGAGAAGCAGCGCACTATGCCGGCTTTCCTGAACAGGGCCTCCACGGCGGAGTCGCTGCTGGCTATCGCGCCTGTGTGTGACGACGCGGCGCGGCTTCCGCTCTCGCTGCTGCCCGCCTTGATTGCGGCTATGCGGCATCCCTTGCGTATGAGCGAGCCTGCGTGAAGCAGCAGTTTGTCGGGGTCGTTGATGTTTTCGATGTAGAGAAGCTTGATGTGCGAGTCGCGCTCGGGGTCAAAGTTCTCGTCCATGTATTGCAATACGTCCTCTATGCCGATTTGCTTTCCGTTGCCCGTACTCCACACGGAGTTGAACGGCAGGCCCTTGATTACGGCTGACTCGAGTATGAACACGGCCGTGGCACCGCTTCCGCTGATGAAGTCAACGCCCTTTTCGTGCAGTGTGGGGATGGGTTTTGTGAAGACGCTGTGGTGCCATGCGTTCATCAGTCCGATGCAGTTGGGGCCGATGAGAGCCGCCCCGTACTTTTCGCATGTTGCCAGTATGCGCTGTTCAAGCTCAGCTCCGGCCTTGGTCTCCTCGCCAAATCCCGCCGAGATTATTATGAAAGCCTTGACGCCTTTCTCGGCGGCAAGCACTTCAACGTTGTCCGGGCACATCGGCGCGGGTATTACGAGCACGGCCAGGTCGGTAGGCGGCAGCTCGTGTATGTCGTGGAACACTTTGATGCCTTGCACCTCGTCTTCCTTCGGGTTGACTATTCTCAGCGTGCCTTTGTAGCCTCCGCTTATCAGATTGCGCACCAGTGCGCCGCCCGGTTTGTGCACGTTGTTCGAGCCGCCCACTACCACGATGCTTTCAGGGCGTAACAGTTGTCGGTTAATCATAGCATTATGCTTTATGGTTTGGTATGTCGTCGGGACTATTTCCCGCCCAGTATCTGTGCGGCATGTTCCTTCACTTTCACCTCCTTCGGGGTGATGATGCGCTCTATGAGGCCGTCTTCGCCGATGATGAACGTTGTGCGCATCGTGCCCATGTACGTGCGCCCGTACATCTTCTTCTCTCCCCACACGCCGAATTTCTCGACGAGCGCCTTCTCCGTGTCGGCTATCAGGTGGAAGGGCAGCGAGTTCTTGGCTATGAACCGCCGGTGCTTGCCCTCGTCGTCAACGCTCACTCCCACCACGTCGAAGCCCTGCCTGCGCAGTTCGTCGTAGTTGTCGCGCAGGTTGCAGGCCTCCGTTGTGCATCCCGAAGTCATGTCCTTTGGGTAGAAGTATAGTGCGAGCTTCCGGCCCTTGAAGTCGTCAAGCCTTATTTCGTTGCCGTTTTCGTCGCGTCCGAGCACGTCGGGCGCCTTGTCTCCTATGTTCATAGTAATAAGGTGTGTTTGTGTCATGCAAATATAGTCATTTCCGTTCAATTTGTGTAATTTTGCCGCGAAAACAATAAAAACTTATGGAAAAGATTACTAACAACCGTCCCCTCGTGGCGCATCTGTGCCTGTTTTTCGCCTGTGCGTTCTGGGGACTGATGGCGCCTCTTGGCAAAGACGCCATGACGCACGGATTTACGGGCTTGGAGATGGTGACGTTCCGCGTGGCCGGAGGTGCCGTGCTGTTCTGGCTAACGTCGCTGTTCACGCCCCGCGAGCATGTTCCGGCCAAGGATTTGATAATGCTCATTGGCGCGGCCGTGCTCGGACTGGTTACCAACCAGTGCTGTTACACGATGGGCTTGAGCATCACTTCGCCCGTGAATGCAAGCATCGTTACCACGTCGATGCCCATTTTCGCCATGCTGCTGGCGTTCTTCATACTCAAAGAACCGATTACGGCGAAGAAGGCCGGGGGCGTCGCCCTGGGCTGCGCCGGTGCCGTGATACTGATTGCCACGAGCGCGGCGGCGCAGAGCGCGAAGGTTGGCGACCTGCGCGGCGACCTGCTCTGCCTTGGCGCGCAGTTCTCGTTCGCGCTTTACCTGTCGCTCTTCAGCCGCCTCGTCCGCCGTTATTCGGTCATAACGGTCAACAAGTGGATGTTCACCTACGCCACGGCGTTAATCCTGCCGTTCACCTTCGGCGACGTGGCTTCAATCCATTATGCCGCCATACCGCTGCGCACGTGGTTGGAGACGGGCTTCGTCGTCGTGTTCGGCACGTACGTCAGCTACATCCTGATGATGGTAGGTCAGCACACGTTGAGGCCCACCGTGGTTAGCATATATAATTATGTGCAGCCCGTAGTGTCGGTTACGGTCAGCGTGCTGACGGGCATCGGCGTGTTCAAGCCCGCCCAGGGCGCGGCCGTCTTGCTTGTATGCGTGGGCGTATGGCTCGTTACCAAGTCGAAGTCGAGGCGCGACATGGAGCAGGCCTCGCGGCGTTGACGGCGTTAAGCTGCGGCATGACAAAAAGGCGGAAGCGGCAGACTGCTATGCGGTCTGCCGCTTCTGTTTTTGCTGCCGGCAAGTTGCGGCTTTCTCAAAGACCGTCTTTCGTCTTCCAAAAGGCCGTCTTTCGCACGCTAAAAGGCCACCTTTTGCAGGGCGAAAGACGGCCTTTTGGCAAGTGGCTGATTATCAATGAGTTGCAGACCGGCTGTTTCTTGTTGTTTTATATAAGACATTTTGTCGTGCGGTTAAGACAAAATGTCAGTTTAAATACACAGGCACGCATTTTGAACTGACGGTTTACGGATAACGCAAACCACACAATCAGGATAAAGAAAGGAGAACAAAATATGACATTCGACAAGTTTACAATCAAGGCGCAGGAGGCCGTCCAGGAGGCGGTCAACACCGCGCAGCGCGGCGGCCAACAGGCCATCGAGCCGGTACACCTGCTGAAGGGCGTCATGGCGAAGGCCAAGGACGTGGCCAACTTCATCTTCCAGAAGCTCGGCGTGAACGCCATGCAGGTGGAGAACGTGCTCGAGCGCGAAATCGGCCGGTTGCCCCGCGTGCAGGGCGGGCAGCCTTATTTGAGCAACGAAAGCAACGAAGTGCTGCAACGCGCGACCGACATTTCGGCCAAGATGGGCGACGAGTTCGTTTCCGTTGAGCCGCTTTTGCTGGCATTGCTTACGGTCAACTCTACCGCGTCGCGCATACTCAAGGACGCCGGATGCACGGAGAAGGAGATGCGCGCGGCCATCAACGAGCTGCGCCAAGGGCAGAAAGTGCAGTCGCAATCGGCCGACGACAACTATCAAAGTCTTGCTAAGTATGCCAAGAATTTGGTTGAAGAGGCGCGCCAGGGCAAGCTCGACCCCGTCATCGGACGTGACGACGAGATACGCCGCGTGCTGCAAATCCTCTCGCGACGGACTAAGAACAACCCTATACTTATAGGTGAGCCGGGTACGGGTAAGACGGCCATCGTCGAGGGACTGGCCGAGCGTATAGTGCGCGGCGACGTACCCGAGAACCTGAAAGACAAGCAGCTGTACTCTCTCGACATGGGTGCGCTCGTGGCCGGAGCCAAGTACAAGGGCGAGTTTGAGGAGCGTCTGAAAAGCGTAATCAAGGAAGTTACCAACTCCGAGGGTCGCATCATCCTCTTCATCGACGAAATACACACCCTCGTCGGGGCAGGTGGCGGCGAGGGAGCGATGGACGCCGCCAACATACTGAAGCCTGCACTGGCGCGTGGCGAGCTGCGTTCAATCGGCGCGACGACGCTCAACGAGTATCAGAAATACTTTGAGAAGGACAAGGCTTTGGAGCGTCGTTTCCAGACGGTGATGGTAGACGAGCCTGACGAACTTAGCGCAATAAGCATCCTCCGTGGCTTGAAGGAACGCTACGAGAACCACCACAAGGTGCGTATACAGGACGACGCGTGCATAGCCGCCGTCAAGTTGTCGGAGCGTTACATATCAGACCGCTTCCTGCCTGACAAGGCCATCGACCTGATGGACGAGGCCGCGGCCAAGCTCCGCATGGAACGTGACTCCGTGCCGGAGGAACTTGACGAAATAACCCGCCGCCTGAAGCAGCTCGAAATAGAGCGCGAGGCTATCAAACGGGAGAACGACCAGCCAAAAATCGCACAGCTCGACAAGGACATTGCGGAGCTTCGCGACAAGGAAAAGGCGTTCCGCGCAAAGTGGGAAGGCGAGAAGGCGCTCGTCAACAAAATCCAGCAGGACAAGCAGCAAATGGAGCAACTGCGCTTCGAAGCCGAGCGTGCAGAGCGCGAAGGCAACTATGAGCGCGTGGCTGAAATACGTTACAGCAAGCTGAAACAGCTCGAAGACGACATCAAGAGCATACAGGCGCAGCTGCGCTCGACGCAGGACGGCAACGCCATGATACGCGAAGAGGTGACCGCGGACGACATCGCCGAGGTGGTAAGCCGCTGGACCGGCATACCCGTTACACGGATGATGCAGAGCGAGAAGGACAAGCTTTTGCATCTTGAAGAGGAGCTTCACAAGCGCGTCATCGGGCAAGACGAGGCCATAGAGGCCGTCAGCGACGCCGTAAGGCGCAGCCGCGCGGGCCTACAAGACCCAAAGAGGCCGATTGCGTCGTTTATCTTCCTCGGCACGACCGGTGTCGGAAAGACCGAGCTGGCGAAGGCCTTGGCCGAGTACCTGTTCAACGACGAGACGATGATGACACGTATCGACATGAGCGAATACCAAGAGAAGTTCAGCGTGTCGAGGCTCATCGGCGCGCCTCCGGGATACGTTGGCTACGACGAGGGCGGACAACTTACCGAGGCGGTAAGGCGCAAACCTTACTCCGTCGTGCTCTTCGACGAAATCGAGAAGGCGCATCCCGACGTGTTCAACATCCTCTTGCAGGTATTGGACGACGGCCGCCTGACCGACAACAAGGGGCGCACGGTGAACTTCAAGAACACCATCATCATAATGACTTCAAACCTCGGAAGCCAGTACATACAGTCGGAGTTCGAGCACATAACCGCCGCCAACCGCGACGCTGTTATCGAGAAGACCAAGAAAACGGTGATGGAGATGCTGAAGAAAACCATCCGTCCGGAGTTCTTGAACCGTATCGACGAGACCATAATGTTCCTTCCGCTGACGCAGGAGCAAATCGCCGACGTTGTAAAGCTCCAGGTAAACGGCGTGAAGAAGATGCTGGAGCAGCAGGACGTGACGCTCGAAGTCACCCCGGCGGCCATCAGTTTCCTTGCATCTGCCGGCTTCGACCCCGAGTTCGGAGCGCGTCCCGTAAAGCGTGCCATACAGCGTTACATGCTCAACGACCTGAGCAAGCAGCTCCTTGGCGGCACGGTTGACAGGCAGAAGCCCATCGTCGTGGACGCAGGAGAGGGCGGACTGACGTTTAGGAACTGATTTGAAGGTGAGAAAGTGAGAGGGTGAGAAGGTGAGAAATTTATGCTTTTGAAATATATTTGGCATGATTTCTCACCTTCTCACCCTCTCACCTTCTCACCTTTTAATTGTTTATCGCCGTCCACGCCACGCTTGCCCCCATCCATCCTACCAGCAGCAGGAGCAGCAGGATCCACCAGCCGATGAGCACTTTCAGGGTGTACCATGCCGTGCGCAGCAGACCGAAGCCGTACAGTTGCTTGTAGTCATAGAGCAAAACGAGCAGCAAGAGCCACGTTGGCATGACGTACATGTTGTCAATCCACCGGCTGCCTTGGGTGGCGACGATGCACACTATCGACACCATCATAAGCTGGCTGGCGATGAGTATTTGTGCGAAAAAGCACTCGGTGAGGTTCATCTTCGGGCGCAATGGCGACCGGCGGAACACGCGCATGGTAATCAAGGCGAAGAGGCAGTGGCTTAAGATAAGTTCTATCGCCTGGTTTTGACGGAAAAAGTCGGTAACGTTGTTGAACGCATCGGTAAAGTTATTAATCCCCTCCAGCACGTATTGTTTGGCCGGATAGGCCCCTTCGCCTTCGGGAATGTCGGCCTTATGCTCGGTCAGACGCGATGCGGCGTCGGCATAAATCTCGTCCATCGCACCCGGGGCGACAACGTGCTGCGTTACAACAAACGCCGCCGTGACGAGGAAGAGCATCTTGACGGGAGGGAAATATGGTGCCTGGCGGCCGTCGAGATAGTCGCCAATCATGTGACCCGGGCGGTAAACGAGGTGCCAGAGCGTGCGCGGCAGACTGCGGTTGCCCAGTCCCCACACCTCCAAAGTCTTGCTCAATGCGTGGCGGAGGGTGAAGCGCGACACCGTGGCCGACTGTCCGCAGCGCGGGCAGAAGTTGCCGGTGAAGGCCGTGCGGCAGTTAAGGCATACGTGGCTGTCGGCCGAGAGCGGCTGCGGCGTCACTCCTTTGCGCTGCCATGCGGCGAAGCGCGAGGCTTGGACGCGCACCGTTCGCCATGCCGCCAAGGCCTTTTCTCTTATCGTTTTGAAAGGATTTTGCATGTCGTAAGATACCAAAGATATGTAATAACGCCTGCAAAGTTACAAAATAAAAAAATGCCCTGTCATCCCGACAGAGCAGATTTTTTCACTTTTTGAATGTCTTAGTCTTTAGTATCAATGTAGCATGTAATTCTGAAAATCTCTTCGTTACGTGCGCAAAAGTAGGTGAAAAAATTGACCTATGTCAAAAACTTGTGGTTTTTATTCAAAAAACTTACGTAAACGTTTACGGCAAACGGCCATGCACGGGCAGGCTTTATGGCTTGTGGCAGTCGCGCTCCGTAGCCACGGCAGGGTAGGGGCGGGCGTTTGAAATGGGGTCATCCGCAAATCTGTTGGATGTATGTGTACGTCAACTCTCGTCCCCGAAGGGGGCGAATTATGCTTAACCGCATGTGTAGTGACCGTAGGGAACGGAACTTGCGGTAAGCCGAAAGCAATTCAAACGTCCCCGAAGGGGGCGAACAACAAGCAGCTATTCGCCCTCTTCGAGGACGAAGTTATTGGCACATACATACCGCAAGTTCCGCTTCGCTACACATGCGGTTAAGCATAGTTGGACGTCTTCGACGCCCTACTGTGCTTTGTTGCCATCCAACAGATTTGCGGGTGAATCCTAAAAGGCGGCAAATTGCATTGCAAAAGGCCGTGTTTTGCACGCTGAAAGGCCGTCTTTTGGAAGGTAAAAGGCGGCATATTGGCAAGTGCCTGACTGTCAGGCGTTTATCGAAAGGCTGGCTGAGGGCTTGCGCCGCGCCGTTTTTTAACGCTTTTTATTTTGCGTTTCACCCTACTTTCTGTATATTTGCATGAGAATAACCAACTTTAAATCTACCGTAATCGCCATGCAGAAATACGCCGACTACATATCAAGCGTCGAGATAGAGTCGCTCTGGAGCGGCCGCCATCACGTCACATGGCAGCTGGACAGGCGCGTCAACATACTAAGCGGCATCAACGGCGTGGGCAAGAGTACCATACTGAACAAGCTCGTGCGCAGCATAGGGCCGCAGGGAGACATAACCTCACATCTGCTCAAAGGCGTGCACATAACGCCCAGTCCGGCCGACGCCAACTTCATAAGGTATGACGTAATCCGCTCGTTCGACCGCCCGCTGCTCAACGCCGACATTCTGACCGAGGTGGGGGCGAACCTCGTTACCGAGCTTGACTGGCAGCTGTTCAAGCTGCAGAGGAAGTTTCTCGACTATCAGGTGAACATCGGCAACCGCATAATCTCCGTGCTGCAAAGCGGTGCGGGCGACGCCGCCGAGCAGGCGCAGCTAATCAGTGCGCCAAAAAAGAAGTTCCAGGACATGATTGACGACCTCTTCTCGTACACCGGCAAGACTATCGTGCGCTCGGAGAACGAAATCCGTTTCTCGCAAATCGGCGAGACGCTGTACCCCTACCAGCTGTCGAGCGGCGAGAAGCAGATGCTGGCCATACTGCTGACGGTGCTCATCGAGGACATGCAGCCTTACGTCCTGTTCATGGACGAGCCGGAGGTGAGCCTGCACGTAGACTGGCAGAAGAGGCTAATCGACCTCGTGCTCGAGCTTAACCCGAACGTGCAAATCATACTGACTACCCACTCTCCGGCCGTGGTTATGAACGGATGGCTCGACCATATAACCGAGGTGAGCGACATAACGGTGGATAATTGAGAATTAAGAGTGAAGAATTAAAAATTAAGAAAACGTGCTTTGTCGGATAATCACCTACTTCATGTCCTCTTAACTTTTAATTCTTAATTCCCCGACGGCATATTTTCTTAACTCTTAATTCTTAACTCTTAATTACAAAAAGGTGTTTTTCTTAGCTCTTAACTCTTAATTCTTAACTCATCATGGGCCATCGTTTGAGAGACAACATATCGTCAGACTACTTCGCGGCGGCCAACCGCCTGAAGCCGAAGAACGCCCGGCGGCGCATCGTGGCATACGTAGAGAGCTACGACGACGTGCTCTTCTGGCGCACGCTGCTGGGCATGTATGAGGACGAGACGCGGTATTTCGAGGTGATGCTGCCGTCAAACCGCACGCTGGAGCGCGGCAAACGCTCCGTGCTGATGAGCCTGCTCTACGGCAATACGGGGCATGACATGCTCGCATGTGTCGATGCCGACTACGACTATCTGATGCAGGGAGCCACCGAAACGTCGCGCCAAATATTGCAAAACAGGTATGTGCTCCACACGTATGCTTACTCGATAGAGAACATGCAGTGCTATGCGCCGTCGCTGCACAACGTATGCGTGATGGTGACTCTCAACGACCACAACGTCTTCGACATGCAACGCTTCCTATCGCAGTTCAGCGCGGCCATCTTCCCTTTGTTCGTATGGTCCATCTGGCACTACCGCAACGGCGTCTACGGGCAGTTCACCATAACCGAGTTTAACCGCACAATAGAGCTTGGCGGCTTTAACATCAACCGCCCGGAAGACGCACTCAACAACCTTAGGAACAAGGTGATGCGCAAGGTAAACTACCTGCGCCGCCAGCATCCGGAGGCCAAGCAGAGTTACCAGAAGCTGTCTTACGAGCTTGTGCAGCTCGGAGTGAAGCCGGAGCAGACTTATCTTTATATACAGGGGCACCACCTTTTCGACAAGATTGTGATACCGCTTCTAAACAAAGTCTGCGGCATCCTGATACGCGAACGCGAAGCTGAAATACGCCGGCAGGCCGTACACCAGACGCAGATGCGCAACGAACTGTCGTGCTACTCGCACTCCGTACAGGACATAGTGCAGATGTTGAAGAAGAACACCGGTTATCTCGCGTCGCCCCAGTTCATGCAGATGCGCCGCGATGTGGAAAGGATTTTGGGAATTAAGAATTAAGAGCGGGGAAATTAAGAATTAAGAGTTAAGAATTAAGAAAATATGCTTTTGCCAATAGACAATGGTAATTTTCTTAATTCTTAACTCTTAATTCTTAATTATTTTACGCGTAAGTTTCAAGGAACTTGATGTTCCCGTCTACTTTAATAGTCGCCGTCGAGGCCGGTATAAGCAGCGTCTCGCCGCCGCGCAGGGTGGTAGTGTTGCCCTCGTTGTCGGTCAGCCGGGCTTCGCCTTTGAGGCCGATGAGCACCACGAAGCTGTCAAGTTCGCTGTAATCGAGCGTCATAGGTTCGTCAAGGTCGTACACGGCAGTGTTGAAGAACGGGCAACTTACTATCTGAACGCCGCGGTTTTTCTCGGCGGTAAACTCCGTCCTGTAATCGTTCAGCACGGTGTAGTCAATGCACTCGGCGGCCTTCTCCGTGTGCAGTTCGCGCAGGTTGCCGTCCTTGTCGCGGCGGTTGAAGTCGTATATGCGGTACGTAGCGTCTGATGTCTGCTGTATCTCGGCCAGGAAGCAGCCCTTGCCTATGCTGTGGATGCGTCCCGCCGGTATGAAGAAGCAGTCGTCCTCTTTCACCGGATATTCAGCTATCGCGTCGCAGATGGTGCCGTCTGCCACCATCGCCTTGTACTGCTCGGGCGTTATCTTGGCCTTCATTCCGCAGCGCAGGCTGGCGTCCGCGTCGGAGTTCATTATGTACCACATCTCCGTCTTGCCGTTCCTTAGTCCGTATTTCTGCGCCTTCTCGTCGTCGGGATGCACCTGTATAGACAAGTCCTGCTTGGCGTCAATGAACTTGATGAGCAACGGAAACTCGTCGCCGAACCGCTTGTAGTTGTCTGTTCCGACAAGCCTCTCCTTCTCTGCGGCCACGATTTCGGTCAGCGTGCGCCCATCATACTCGCCGTTGGCGGCCACGCTCTCGTTGCCGGGAACGCCAGACAGCTCCCAGCTTTCGCCTATCTGTTCGCCGTCATGGCCGTCAATACCTTTGAATTTTACAATTTTTCCACCTCCCCAAAGCGTCTGCTTGAGTATTGGCTTGAACTTGATTGGCTCCATGTTGTTAAGTTTTTGGTTATTATAAGGTTATTGGTAAATGTGCGTAAGCGTCAGTTCTCTTTCCAGAACGACGGCATGAAGAGCACCAGCACGCTGAAAAACTCGAGACGCCCCATCAGCATCAGTGCCGAACATATCCACTTTGCGGCTATCGGCAACGTGCTCCACGACATCGTAGGACCTATGTCCGCGCCAAGAGCGGGGCCTACGTTGCTGGCGCTGCTTATGGCTATCGTTATGGCGTTGGTGCTCTCTATTCCCATAAGTTGAAAGCAGAAGAACGCCGCAAGGCATGATATTCCGTACAGAGAAAGGAACACCAGCAGCGTAGCCTGTGCCTGGTGGGGTATTATCGTGCCGTTGAGCTTTACGGGGATTACCGCCCTCGGGTGCAGCAGACGCTTGAACTCGTTGCGTATCACACGTATAAGCATCGCGCCGCGGATGCACTTTATACCGCCGCTTGTGCTTCCGGCACACGAGCCGAACACCATGCACACCGTCAGGGCGAGCCACGTAAGGTGCGGCCACAGCCCCGCGTCGGTGTTGAAAAGGCCGGTAGTCGATATGAAAGAGCTTACCTGGAACAGCGCGTAGCGGAACGAGTCGGCCACTGATATGCCGTTCCTCGTCACCAGCATGTACGTTATGAACAGCGTGGAAATGGATATTACGCCGAGATAGAAGCGCAGTTCAGAGTCCTTGACGAAGTCCTTTACCTTTCCTTTCAGTATCAACAGGTAAAGCAAGGAGAAGTTAACGCCCGACAAAATCATGAATATCGCGGCCGTATAATCTATCGCCGCAGAGTCGAAGAAGGCCATGCTGGCGTTATGTGTGGAGAACCCTCCCGTCGCGGCTATCGACATGGAGTAGTTTATACTGTCGAAAAATCCCATGCCGAAGAGCCAGAAGCACGCTGCGCACGATGCCGTGATAAGCAGGTATATGCCCCAAATCCACTTCGCCGTGGTGCTAAGCCGTGGATGCATCTTGCTCTTTATGGGGCCTGTGGCTTCGGCGGAGAACACCTTGACGCTACCTCCCACGAGCGAGGGTAGTATGGCTATGGTGAAGAACATGATGCCCAAGCCGCCTATCCAGTGGGTCAGCGACCGCCAGAACAGCAGTCCGTGGGGCAACGCCTCCACGTCGTCGATGATGGTTGCGCCCGTCGTTGTGAAGCCCGACATAGTCTCGAAGAAAGCGTCTGTGTAGCTTGTAAGGTAGCCGCTGATGACGAACGGCAGCGCGCCGAGCGCACTGAAGATGAGCCAGATGAGCGTTACCAGCAGGTAAGCCTCCCTTCGTCCCAGGCTGTTTTCAGCCCCGTAGCCCTTGTATTTCAGTCCGATTGCGGCCAGAAGGGTCACCGTTATGGTGATGAGAAACGCCGGAATGTCGTCGTCTCGGTAATATATTGACACGGCAAGGCAGGCCAACATCATGATAGCCTCGATGAAAAGCAGCGAGCCGATGACCTTGTATATGATTTTGAAGTTTACCATTGCCGTGGCTTAAATGAAGTATTTTTCAATCTTCGCCATGTTGACGTTGTGGCAGAACACCACCACTATGTCGCCGGCTTCAATCTGCGAGCCTCCCGACACAAGGTGTCCCTCGCCGCCGCGGACAAGCCCGCCGATGGTGACTCCGTGCGGAAGGCCAAGCTCGAACACCTTTTTCTTGGTGACCTTGGAGCCATCCTGTGCGGTAAACTCCGCCACATCGGCGTTTGCGGTCATAAGGAAACGGGTGTTCTTCACGTCAGAATCGAGCATCATCTGGTATATGTGGCTGGCCGCTATGGCCTTTTTGTTGATGATTGTGCCTATGTCAAGGCTCTCGGCCATTTTCACATAGTCCATGTTTTCGACCATGGCGATGGTCTTGCGCACGCCGAGACGCTTGGCCGTAAGGCACGCCAGGATGTTTGTCTCGGCGTTGCCAGTCAGCGCGACGAAGGCCTGCGTGTTCTTGACGCCCTCCTCTATGAGCAGCGGAATGTCGCGTCCGTCTCCGTTGATAACCATCACTTGGTCAGTATCCACCAGTTCGTTGATTTGCTCGCAGCGGCGTTCGTCGGCCTCGATGATTTTCACACCCATGTATTCGGGTATCATCTTGGCCGCCCTTATGGCCGTGTTGCCGCCACCCATCACCATTACGTTCTTCACGTCAACGTAGTGTTCCTTGCCAACTATCTTTCTTATATAAGGTATGTAGTTGCGTGTTGTCATGAAGTAGGCCATGTCATACATTTTCAGTACGTCGTCGCCGCGCGGTATTATGGTGTCGTCTCCGCGCTTGACGGCTACGATGTGGTATGGCGACTCCGGCTTGCAGAGGTCTTTCAGAGGCTCGTTCAGTATTTCGCACGTCTCCCTCAGCTTGATGCCGAGCATGATTAGCGCGCCGCCGTGCACGTCCCAGCGTTGGCGCACCCAGCTCATTTTCAGGCCGTTGACTATGTCTTGCGCTGCAAGGTTTTCCGGATAGATGAGCGAGTCGATGCCTATTTTGGTGAAAAAGTCCTTCAATTCCGGGTTAAGGAACTCGTAGTTGTTCACCTTTGCCACCGTCCGTTTGGCCCCGAGGCCCTTTGCGAGGATGCAGCTGTTCATGTTCATGTTCTCGTCGGGCGTCACGCCGATGTACAGGTCGGCGTTGCCCGTACCGGCATCTTTCAGCGCATGTATGCTCGACGGCGACGCGTGTACGGTCATCAGGTCGTAGTCGCTGCTGATGCCTGCCAGCCTTTCCTCGTCTTCGTCTATCAGGACGATGTCCTGGTCGTTGCGTGATAGGAGCTTGGCAAGGTGTGTTCCTATGGCGTAAGCTCCTGCAATGATTATTTTCATGTAGTGTTTCCTTACGTTGCTTGTAGTCCTTATGCTTTTTCAGAGGCCTGCGGCCTTGGTTATGGCGGCGGCTATCGCGTCGGCGTCCATGCCCGTGATGTGCCGCAGCTGCTCCACGGTGCCGTGCTCGATGAACTTGTCTGGCAGGCCGAGGCGCGTCATTTTGGGTGAGAAACCGTGGTCGGACATCCATTCGAGCACGGCCGAACCGAAGCCGCCCGAGCGTACTCCGTCTTCCACGGTCACTATATTGTTGTATTGCTTGCCAATTTCTTCGAGCAGGCTCTCGTCCAGCGGCTTGATGAAACGCATGTCGTAATGCCCCACGTTGAGGCCGCTTACGGCTGCTTCGGCTTTCTTTATTGCCTCGGCGGCGGTGTTGCCGATGGGGCCTACGGTCAGAACGGCCACCTGCTTGCCCTGTTTCAGGCGGCGGCCGGTGCCCACCTTTATTTCCTCGAACGCGTTGCGCCAGTCTGTGAGCACGCCGTGTCCGCGCGGATAGCGGATTACAAACGGCCCCATGCCGTCCAGTTGTGCGGTGTACATCAGGTTGCGCAGCTCGTGTTCGTCCATGGGCGAGGCTATGGTAAGGTTGGGTATGGGGCGTAGGGCGGCAATGTCGAACGCGCCGTGGTGCGTCGCCCCGTCCTCGCCCACAAGCCCGGCGCGGTCTAAACAGAGCACTACGGGCAGGCGCAGTATGGCTACGTCGTGTATGATGTTGTCGTAGGCGCGCTGCGCGAACGAGCTGTATATGTTGCAGAAGGGCAGCAGGCCGTCCTTCGCCATGCCTGCCGAGAAGGTCACGGCGTGGCCTTCGGCTATGCCTACGTCGAACGTCCGGTCGGGCATGGCCTTCATCATGATGTTCATCGAGCAGCCCGTGGGCATGGCCGGGGTCACTCCTACGATGCGCCCGTTGGCCTTGGCAAGCTCCAGCAGGGTTTCGCCGAACACGTCCTGGAACTTCGGCGGCGTGCCCGTCTCGTCGGTTACGATGCGCTCTTCGGCGTCGATGTCGAAGCGTCCGGGCGCGTGCCATGTGGTAGGGTCTTTCTCGGCGGGCGTGTAGCCGTGGCCTTTTATGGTGTGCAGGTGGAGCAGTTTGGGGCCTTTCATGTCTTTCAGCTGGCGCAGCACGCGCACAAGCTCGATGACGTTGTGCCCGTCGAACGGGCCGAAATACCTTATGTTCAAGCCCTCGAAGATGTTTTGCTGGTGGCTGATGGCCGACTTCAGCGCGTTGTTCAGCCTGATGATGCCCTTGCGGCGGTCGTCGTTGAGGTAGCCTTTCGAGTTGAGCCAGCGCGACGCCTTGAACCTCAGGCGGTTGTACGTCTCGTTGGTGTTGAGGCGCAGCAGTGCCTGCTTCATTCCACCCACGCTGCGGTCAATGCTCATGTTGTTGTCGTTGAGCACTATGAGCATGTCGTTAGGCGTGGTCGATACGTTGTTGAGACCCTCGAAGGCCAGTCCGCCGCTCATCGCCCCGTCGCCTATTATGGCTACTACGTGCCTTTCAGGGTGCCCCGTGCGCTTGTCGGCCACGGCCATGCCGAGCGCGGCCGATATGGAGTTGGAGGCGTGTCCGCACACGAAAGAGTCGTATTCGCTCTCGAGAGGCGAGGGGAACGGCATTAGCCCGTGCAGCTTGCGGTTGGTGCAGAAGCGGTCTTTGCGCCCCGTGAGTATCTTGTGTCCGTAAGCCTGATGGCCCACATCCCACACCAGGCGGTCCTCCGGCGTGTTGTAGACGTAGTGCAACGCCACGGTAAGCTCAATCGTCCCCATGCTCGAAGCCATGTGTCCGGGGTTGACCGACAGCTCTTTCAGTATGTCGTCTCGCAGCTCCCGGCACAGCTCGGGCAGCTGTCCCACGTCCAGTTTTCTAAGGTCGGCAGGATAATTTATGCTGTTCAGGATATTAAATTCACTTTTAGCTGCTTCCATTACATATTTAAATATAAATGCAAAGGTAATGCAAGTTGAGTGAAGTGCAAAATAAAAGCGAGAGAAACGAGTTTTTATTTTCACTTCCGAGACGCGGCTTGCCTTATTCAAAGGTGATGTAAAAATACGGTAAAGCGGAGCAAAAGGAAAACAGTTTTTACTTTTCGGGCATAAGCGTTTCATGCAATTAGTCTGTGGCGCAGGCCGTATGTGTCCGGAATGCGGCATATGTTTGCGCCTGTCTCGCAGTGTGGAGATGGCGGGACGGCCGCCTCGCTCCGCCTCAAGAATGAGCGGTTGGGCGGCCTTCGGCGGCCTGTCGCTAACCGTCTGACTGTCAGGCAGTTTCCAATATGCCGTCTTTTAGCCTGCAAAAGACGGCCTTTTGGAGTGCGAAAGGCGGCCTTTTAGAAGCTAAAATACGGCCTTTCACAAGGCGGCTGATAATGAGAGTGTTTACATATAAATGTTGTTAAAGAGGCGGGAAGTGCTGTCATAGTCGGAAATAATTGCTAATTTTGCCAACTGTATATTACAAAACAACTAATCTTCAAACAAATCTAAAATGTCAACCTTAACACTTACAATCGTCGTGGTATTCATCATCGGGTACCTCTGCATCGCCTTGGAGACGCTTACCAAGGTGAACAAGGCGGCCGTGGCGCTGCTAATGCTCGTGGCATGTTGGACTCTCTACATGTTCGACCCCGGCAACTTTGCCGCCGGACTGTCGCCCGACGGCATCGCGGCGGCCGCAAGCTCCGTCATCGAGGGCCACCTCGGCAGCACCGCCACGACGCTGTTCTTCCTCATGGGGGCCATGACAATAGTTGAAGTCGTTGACCAGAACGGCGGCTTCAACTTCGTGCGCGACATGATGAAGACCAAGAGCAAGCGCGCCCTTCTGTGGCGCATCACCTTCCTTACATTCTTCCTCTCGGCCATACTCGACAACATGACCACGGCCATCGTCATGGTTATGATATTGCGCAAGCTCGTGGCCGACCGCAAGGACCGCCTCGTCTACGCCTCGCTCGTAATCATAGCGGCCAACTCGGGAGGCGCCTTCTCGCCCATAGGCGACGTCACCACCATCATGCTTTGGAACAAGAGCCTCATCACCGCGGCCGGTGTAATCAAGGAGCTGTTCATCCCCTCGCTCGTATCGGTAGCCATCCCGGCCTACATCCTGTCGTTGTCGCTCAAGGGAGAGGTGGCTGGCGGAGCATCGCTTGCAGCTGAAACGGCTCACAACGACTTCACCGACAGGCAGCGCAAGGCCGTGTTCTGGCTCGGCGTGGGCGGCCTCGTGTTCGTCCCCATATTCAAGTCGGTCACCCATCTGCCCCCGTTCGTGGGCATACTCCTCGTGCTCGGAGTGCTCTGGACAGTCACAGAACTGTTTTACCGGAACGTCCGTGAGGACAACGGAGGTATGCAGAAGCGCATCACCAACATAATATCGCGCATCGACATGGGCACCATCCTCTTCTTCCTCGGCATACTCATGGCCGTGGCCTGCCTGCAAGAAATAGGCGTACTGGCCGCCCTCGGCGAGGGGCTTAACGCCGCGTTCGACGGCAACCACTACCTCGTAACCGGACTAATCGGCGTGCTCTCGAGCATCATAGACAACGTTCCGCTCGTAGCCGGGTGCATGGGCATGTATCCGATGGCCGCCGTCGGCGACATGGCACAGGACGGAATATTCTGGCAACTGCTGGCCTACTGCGCGGGCGTAGGCGGCTCGATGCTCATCATCGGCTCGGCAGCCGGCGTGGTGGTGATGGGACTTGAGAAAATAACATTTGGCTGGTACATGAAGCGCATATCGTGGATTGCCTTTATAGGCTACGTGGCCGGCATCCTGGCTTACTGGGTGGAGAAGACGGTATTCTAAACAAACAAGCGACAAGCAGACAAGTTACGAGAGATAAAGGACAAGCAGACAAGCAACAAGGGACAAACAGACAGCAACTCGTCCCTTGTTGCTTGTCTGCTTGTCCCTTGTCTGCTTGTAACTCGTCTCTTGTCTGCTTGTAACTCGTCTCTTGTCTGCTTTACATCCGAAGGTTATAATACATACTGCATGTGCTTCATGGCGTGGCCGCCCCAAGAGGCTTCTCCCACGGTCTTGAAGCCCACGCGGGCGTACAGCTTCTCGGCCTTCGGGTTGCCGGTGTCAACGAGCAGGCCCACGGCTGGCAGCCCCATGCCGCGCGCCTTGTCGATGGTGGCGTTGAGCAGGGCCGTAGCTATGCCCTTGCCCCGGCAGTTCTCTGGCACCGCTATGCTGTCGATGTAAAGCTCGCCGGCCTGCGTCTCGTCGGGCATGGAGCTGAAGTCGCGCCCGAAGTTGTCCCTGGCGGCGTCAACGAAAACCTTTCGCAGCTCGTGCAGGCGCGCCCCGTCGTATGACACGCAGGCTCCGCACATGCCTCCTTCATCGTCTATCGCCACCAAGGTGTTAAGGTAGCTGTACTGCGACTTGTCTGACAATACCAGTGAAGTCATCACGCGCTCGAAGTCGTCGAGCGTATGGTCGGGTCCCGTGAAGTAGCGGCAGCAGTCGTAATTCATTGCCTGCATGATGAGCCTCGCTATCGACAAGGCCTGAAAGTCTTGTGCATTCTGTATTTCCATAGTAACATATTTTTGAGGTAAGAGTTAAGAATTAAGAGTTAAGAAAATATGCTTTGCTGAATAAACAGGCAAGAGTATTTTTCTTAATTCTTAATTCTTAACTCTTAATTTTCCTTGTTATCCTTGAGCGTTACGAGCACTTTGTCGATGCGCACGCCGTCCATGTCAACTATTTCAAGGTTAAAACAGTTCCATTCGGTGCGCTCCCCGGCTTGCGGTATGTGCTTCAGCTGCTCGATGATGAGGCCTGCCAGCGTGTTGTAGTCTTGCTGCTCGCTGTCGTAAAGGTCCTCCTTGTCGAAGTAAGAGAGGAAGTCGTAGAACGAGCATTGGCCGTCAACAAGCCAGCTTTCGGAGCCTTCGCGCTTCACGATTTCGGGCTCTTCGGCCACTCCGTCGATGTTGCCGACAAGGCCTTCGAGTATGTCGCGCAGGGTGACTATGCCTTGGAAGCTGCCGAACTCGTCGCAGATGAACGCCTGCGTGAGGCGTTTCTCCTTCATCTGTTCGAGTGCCTTGTACACGCTCATGTTCTCGTAGAAGTACACGGCGGGGTGCATCAGGGCCTTCAGGTTGGTCTTCTCGCCGTCGAGGCGGAAGAGCAAATCCTTCAGCAGCACCACTCCGAGGATGTTGTCTATGCCACGGTCGATGAGGGGGTATGCCTCGAACAGGTTGTCGGTGATTACCTGCTTGATTTCCTCGTTGGTCATGCTTACGTCGAGGGTCACGACATCAGAGCGGTGTGTCATTATGGAGTCTACGGTCAGGTCGCCGAGCATGAAGACGCGTTCGACGATGTCCTGCTCCACTTCCTGCACTTCGCCGTCTTCCTTTCCTTCCTGTACGATTGACTTGATGTCTTCCTCCGTCACCTTCGTCTCCGCGTCCTTTACACCGAGAAGGTTAACCATGGCCTCGGTGCTCTTGGATAGTATCCACACGAACGGCCCCGCGATGACCGAGAGCACGTACATCGGGCGTGCTATTACTTTTGACACCCGCTCGGCCACGCTCATGCCGATGCGCTTGGGAACGAGCTCGCCGAAGACTATTGTGAGGTAAGTTACGATGATGACTATCAGGCCCTGGGCCAGGGGGTAGGCCCAACGCTCGGCCATGCCAAGGCTCTCGAACACGTCGGAGAAGCGCCCGGAGATGGTTGCGCCTGAATAGATACCGGTGAGGATGCCTATGAGCGTGATGCCTATTTGCACCGTGGAGAGGAAGCGGTCAGGGTCGTTTGCCAGGCGCAGGGCCGTGCGTGCGCCCCTGCTGCCCTTCTTTTCGTCGTTGGATAAAGTTGTTTTTCTTGCCTGGATTACTGCTATCTCTGACATGGCAAATATGCCATTGAGCAATATCAATAGCAGGATGATGAAAATTTCGTCCATTAATGGTTGCACATATTGTTTCCGCTGCAAAGATAGTGCAAATCGAGCGAAATGCAAAATAAAAGCGAGTGAAACGTGCTTTTATTTTCATTTCCGAGATGCCGCCTATCTTATCCAAAGATAGTGTAATTCGAGTGAAATGCAAAATAAATGCCGCTTTTACTTGCATTTATTTTAATTTACGGCACGCCGTGCGGCCCTGCTGACAGTGCCGGGCGGCATTCCGCTGCAAGGAACGCCGCCCGGCACTAAAAGGGGAAAGACGGGTGGAAAGCCGCCATGCGGTCAATAGTAATGCTCCTGGTAAATTTCAAGGAACATGGCTCCGCCGTCTGACTCGAAGGATATCTTGTCCTCGCGGCCCAGCCAGCCCACGGCCAGTCCCAGCTCTACGGGCGTGAGGCCTGTGGCGATTAAGAGTTCGTCCCATGAAAGCCGCCTGTTAACCAGTGTGCGCCACACCAGTCCGGCATTCTCTCCGATAACAGTCTTGTTAATATCCATAGTTACAATCTTTAAGTTAAACAGTCACATGCTACATATATACATTATTTATCGCGTCCACAAAGTAACAAAATAAAATTTACAAAACGGCAAAAAAGTGGATAATTTTTGGCTACAAACGCAAAATAGCACATTCTTACGGTGAAACGGAATATGCGTTGTACAAGACGGCTTGCGGCTTACGGTAATGCCGGAGGCCGTCTTTCTACGCAAGTTCGGTATAACACAGTGTCGCAATAATCTGTATTTAAGCTGTCGGTAGCTATCTGTCATTCCGCGCTCCGACGCGGAATCCAGTACCAAAGGGTTTGGATGAACAGGTTGCGAACGCTGGATTCCGCGTCGGAGCGCGGAATGACAGTTACCGACTGGCTGATTAAAGCTGAGATTATTATCATATTATCATTACATCGAACTCACGTGCGGGCGTGCCGGAGACGGTCTTTCGCCGTGTAAAAGGCGGTCTTTCGGCTTGCAAAAGGCCGCCTTTCAGAGCGCGAAAGACGGCCTTTTGCATTGTAAACAAATGTGTGTGAATTTGCTATAGATTATTATAAAAGGTGTATTCTGTAAGCAATGCTGAAAGCAAAACACCTGTAAAATGTAACAGTTTTGCACGCATCGCCCGTAAGGCGGACTGCTGCCGCCCCGTCAACGGGTAAGCGAGAACTTGAGGCTAAGGCCGAAGTCCTGCGTGGTCGTAGGGTAACTGCTCGACGATAGCAGCGGAGTATTGGTCTGGCGGTCGTAGTAGAAGCTCATGGTAAGCAGGCGCGAGAGGGTGTAGTCGGCCGAGAAGGAGAGCTTGAAGGCCGTGTTGCCGCTGCTTGCCGAGCTTGTCATCGTGGCTATGTCGCGGCAGATGGAGGCCTGCTTGCGGTACGACAGGTCGAGCCGCAGGTTGAGGTCGGTGTTGAAGCCGCTGCCGCGCGCGGTTGAAGATGTTGACGAAGAATTGTTGTTTTGCCGTCCTGCGTTGCTTGAGCGCACGCGGCGGCGACGGCGTCCGCCGAAGAGCTTGAAGTTGTTTATCTTGTAGCTCATGCCCACCACCCAGTCGTTGCTCACGGCCTCGTTCACCTGTATGCTCGTCATGCTGAGGCTGAGCACGCGCGTCTTGCGGTACTCCAGCTTGCAGGTAAGGTTGTTGTGGAAGGTCATGTCTATGCCCAGCAGCGGCGAGAAGGCCTCGTTTATGCTGACGGTGCTCACGTTGAACATGCTGCCCGGCACGGGGTTGCCCGTAGTGGCGTCGCTGATGAAGCCCAGGCCGTTCATGTATTCCTGGAACGTGGAGTACGAGCTGTACGAGCCTACGGCGTAGATGCTCTTGTAAGAGTGGTTGATGTTGAAGCTCTTGAACACGTCGTTGAACCACGGCAGCTGCACCAGTCCGCTGTAACGCAGCGTCCAGTTGGGCAGCAGGCGCGCCAGCGTGGGGAATATTGAGAGCGACTTGCCGCCCATTGACGTGTACGCCGAGAGGAACGCGGGCACCATTACGTCTGCGCTGTACTTGCTTACGGTGCCGTTGGCCGGGTCGAAGGGCTTTCCGGCCAGGGCCGTCCCGGCGGGATAAGTGGCTCCGGCGTACTGCGCTTCGACGCGGTCGCGGAAGCCGTCGAGCGAGCGGCAAAACTTCTCGAACGTCTTTGAGTGGTAGCCGTTCTTGGCGTCGCCCATGCCCTCGAACGCGCTGCCGAGGCTGATTGTGGTCATGGTGAGCGTGCCGCTCTGCGTCGTCGGACTGCCCTGATACATGTACTGTATGCTTTTCGACTTGGTTTCGGTGCGGCTGGCGTTGAGGTCTATCTTCAGGTTTTTCACCGGTTCGAGCGTCATGCGCAGCTGAAAGTCCTCGGTGAGGCTGGTCGTCGCCGGTGTAGCCACGCTGTCGGCCATGAGCAGCCAGCCGCGTTCGGCGGCCTTGTCGATGTAGCTGTCGCCTGCAAAACCGAACGCGAAGCCCACTCCCGGAGCCATGATGTCGCCGCCGCGCTGGCCGAACATGTCGCCCACCTCGGGCATGAAGCCTGGCAGGTACATGCTGTACTGGTTGCGGTAGGAGAAGCTTACGTTGCGCACAAGCATCAGTCCGCGCGCCACGCACTGCGCCGCCTTGTACCACTTGGAGTCTTCCAGCGGGGCTTTCGGCGTGACGGTAAGCTTCAGCGTGGTGGCCGTGTCAACCTTGTTGACGATGCGTATGCGGTTGTTGTCGAGCTTTTTGTATTTCAGGCGGAAGGTCTTGCCGTCCTTGGTCTTGGCGCTTACCATGAGGCGGCGGCTCTTCTTGCCGTGCGACACGACGAGCTGCGTGTCGGGCATGAGCACTATTTCCTTCTCGAAGCTGCGCTTGTTCTTTGGCAATACTTTCTTCTCCTTGTCGCCGTCCTTGTCGTCCTTGCCGCCTTTGCGCGCCGTCCTGGCGTTACGCTGGTTGCGCCTTCTCGACGAAGAGAGGCGCTGGCTGCGCGCCGTTTTGTTGAAGCGGTCGTTGGTTTTCTTGAGGAACGGCACGTGGTTGTACAGCCTCTCTAAGTTGAACGTGCCGTTGATGTTGTACTGGCGGTTCATCGTTACCGAGTTGCCGAGAGACGTTCCATCCTCAAGTTCCGTGCCGCGCGTCCAGTTGTAGGTGGCGTTATAGTTGCCGTCGGCGTTAATCCAGTCGAATATCGGCACGAGGTTGAGCGGCAGCTGGTATGAAGCCGTGAACGTCTGGTTGTAGTCCAGCGGGCGGCCGAAGTCCTTTATGCTCGTCCATACGGAGTCTTTCCATGCCGAGTAGCGGTCGGGGTAAAGGTCTTTGTTCACCGGCGTGTAGGGCGTTTCTATCTCTGCGTTGGTCGCGCTGGTGAAGTTCATGTGCAGGTTCTTTGTCAAGTCCCAGCGCACGGAGAACGACCTGTTCCACAAGAACTGCTCGCTGAACGTGAGCGGCAGCATGTTCCCCTCGGCGCTTTCCATGTCGCGCTCCTGCAACTCGTAGTAGTTGCGCGTCATCTCGGTGTCGAACGCAATGTTCTGTGGCAGCCAATTAAGTCCGAAACGCTTTAATATGTCATACCATTTACTGCGGCTCTTGATTAGCTTCTTAAACGGTTCGAAGGGCTTGTACACGGGCGTATAGCTGTAGTTCAACGCCCCGCGCCAGTTGTCTTCCTTCTCGTACACGGTGGTCTCTCCGCTTGTATAGCTGTGGCTGTGGCTGTAGCTGAACGAGAAGTTGGCCGGGTCGTATGGCATGGGATGCCGCTTGGTCTGTATGCCTACACGCACGTTTGAGAGCGAAAAGTTGGTATTGGTGGTCTTTGTCACGGCTATGCGCTCCACCGAGTCGCGCTCATGCTTGTCGCCGATGGCGTCGAGCGACTCGTCAAGCAGCATGTCGGTGTCGAGCGGATTGTACTTCGGGCGCGTCTCTTCTTTCGTTATAGAGTAATAAAGAGGTGCGCTGACCTTGGCCTTGTCGGGGAAGAAGCGGCCAAGCTCTATGTTCGCCGTGAAGCTGTATGTCTTGTAGTCGTCCTGCGAACGCTCGGCCACGCCGTCCTCTATGCCGCCGAAGCCGTCGGTGACAATCTTGCCCGTGGCGTTCAGCGAGCCGATATCTGAGAGCTGTACGTTCAGCGCACCCTGCGCCGCCCAGCCTCCGGTGTTGTTGTATTCCTTAAGCCTAAGCTCGTTGACCCACACCTCTCCCGACTTTGTTTCGCCCGAAAGGTTGCGCACTCCAATCATCATCGTCTTCACTTCGCCGAGCGTCGGGTTGCCCACTATGCTGATTTTGTTGTTTGGCTTGTCCTCGTCGTATGCGGTGTACGGTACGCTGAACGACGCCAGTCCTTGTGACTTGGCCGTGTTGCGGGCCTTCTTCAGGTCGGTGAACACGCTCAACGGTATGTCGAGCATGTTCTCTTCGGGCCATACGGCACGGGCATCCTCCAAAGAAAATCGTCCGTAAACCCCGGGCGCAGTAAGCTTCAGGGGAATTTCGTATTCGTAATAGTTGCTGCGGTAGTCGCTTCCCAAGCGGATGAACACGGCCAGCTGGTTGTCTGCAAGGTTGGTGGTGTTCTGCTCGAAGGCGTTGGCGTGCACGAACATCTCAAGCCGTTTGTACTGGCGCAGGTCGAGAGTGGTGTTCTTGTAGACGGCCTTCGCCTCGTTGGTGGAGAAGTTGTTGACCGTAAAGCTCAATGCCTGCTCGTTCTCCTCGGCCAGCTGCGGCTGCGTAGGGTCTTGCTCGCGGGTGATGCCCGGCGGCAAGATGTAGTTTACGGGGCTCTTGTCGTTGTTCTCCTCGATGTTCACCGCGCTGACAGACATGCTTCCGCTTTCGTGCGAAGTGTTGTCAAGCGGCTGCTCGTACGTGCGCCATTCGCCGCGCACAAGGTCCAAGGTGGCGAAACGGAGCACGACGGGCTTCTGAAAATCGGTGAGGAACATGCGCATGAAACGTATCGAAGAGAAGTCGTTTATGGAGCCGACGCGTGTCTCGAAGTCGTCCAGCGGTATGCGGAACTGGTACCAAGTGGCATGTCCAGGCTTGCCGTTGCGCAGCCTCGGAGACGTTTCGCGCTTGTCAACGATGAAGTTCCGGCCCACGACAAAGTCTTCCGGGCGCATGGATATGCGGTACTGGTAGTAGTTTTCGTACTCGTTGAGGGTGTAATCCTGGTTTATGTCCTCCACGTCGGGCGTGGTCTTGTACGACGTATCGTAGCTTTCCGTGCGGTCGTTGCTGTCGGGCGAGTTGCCTTGCGGATTGTTTATGCGCTTGTAACGGTACAGGATTGGAGCCTCGATTCGGTCGAAATCAGAGCCTCGGAAATAGTGGTAGTCGTCGTTGGCAGGGTCGTTCATTATTGAATCGAGCTGCGCCGGCGACACACGTCCTTGTATTGCAGACAGGAATTCCTGGTAAGGGCCGAACTCACGTTCCTCCGCATCGGTCAAGCCATTATAGCCAACGTCCTGCAACTCACGGGAACCGTCGGTCGTGGCGAAGGCGTATGTCACTGTGGCCTGTGTCGGAATTTTGCCCCATTGGGTAGTAGTGAAGCTCTGAGAGCCGTCCACAGGCATTCCGCTTTCATAAAACTTGCGGCCGTCACGCAGTATGTCCTCGCTCACTTCGCCAAGGTTTATGTACAAGTCGCCGCCATATTGGTTGGCGTCAGGTTGTTCGTTTGAATAAATGAAGGGGTCAAGCAGCCAAAATTCGATGTACTCTATGTTGGCCGTCTCGAAGTCGCTGGTGTCCAGCTTGCGCATCATTCCGCCCCAACGGCGTTGCGGATTAGGCAGCGTTCCGTTGTAATTGAGGTTCGGGTCGAAGTTGTACGGGCCGCGTTCGTCGGGATAATACGCGAGGTTAAGTATCGGAAGCGTTGACGTTACGCTGTTGTAAGAGTTGTTACCACGGTTCGGGAACAGCTCTCGGGTGTTCACTTCGCGCACATAGTAATTGCTAAGCTGGTCGAGGTCGCTCTTTATATGGGCGGGCGTAAGCGACGAACTGCGGCGCGTAAACAGGGGGTCGATGGTGTACCAGGCCAGCAACGCGCGGTTGTAACCGCTCTGCAAGGTGGTCTTGTCGCTCTGTTCGGGGAACATGGAAGGCACGCTTGAAAGCACCCACGATGTCGGAGTAGACACGTCGATGGCGTTTTTCGTGTTCTCGAAGTCGTCAATGTACGAGGCGTTGTCCTGCACTCCACCGGCCTGTCCGGCAATAAGCTGGGCGAACTCGCCGGTAAACGAGATTTGCGATGGCTGCGTACAGTGCAGGAAAGGCAGCTTGTCGAGCATGTTGGTGAGCCACTGGCTCTCGTGCTTCCAGTTGATGTTAAGTCCCCAAAGGGTGTTGTTCAGCGGCTCGGAGCCCATCGATACCTTTGTGGTAAGCGCCTGTTCAGACAAGTGCTGGATTGTTCCGCTAATCTGGAAGTTCTTTGAAAAGTCGTATTGCCAGTTCAGTCCGAAGAATGTCTTGCGCTCCTGGGCGTAGTCGGTGTTGCTCTCGAACGAGGCGTTGATTGCCGTTCCCGCGTCGATAAGGCTCTGGTTAAGGATTGTAACCTCGCCCGAAGAGTAGTCAACGGTATAGTCCGAGCCTTCGGTGAGCGTCACTCCGCCTGCGGTAACCACCACGGAGCCTTGCGGAATGTTGTAGGCTCCGAGCGAGATCACGTTTGCCAGCGTGCCTCGGAACTGTCCGCTTATCATGTACTTGTTCTTTTCGGCTATCTGCTTGGCGATGGTCTTGGTCGAGTCGTACAGCTCCGTGTAGCTGTACCGGGCCGCTACGTCGGGCGCAACGCCGCGGCTTGTCAGCGCGGTGTACATGTATTCGCCGAAAGGCTCTGCCTTGGGGAAGAACACGCGGCCGTTACTTACCGTGTAACCGTCAACATAGTCAAAGTAGCCGTTGCTGTTCGCCTTGTTGTTATTGTCCAGACGGTCGGCTCCGATGAGGCGTATTATGGGCAGGCTCTTCACCTGTTGCTCGGGTATATAAGAAAGGTAGACGCCCGTAGTGTCGCTCTGGTACTTCACGTCGAGGCGAAATTTCTCTTTCTCCACCGACGAAGCAAGGTAGTAGACGTTCTTCATCATCAAGTCCCAGTTGCCCTGTTGGGGGTTGTTGCTGGTGTTCTTGAGCGACTTTACGAAAAGAGCCTGGCCCACGTCCTGTATGTCTGACGCGAACTCGCCCACCTGGTAGGTCACTCCGCCGTAAGTATATTCGTATGCAACGGCGATAACCTGGTCGGTCTGCAACGACGACTTAAGCGACACGTAGCCTAAAGCCGTGTTGACGGTGTACTCCGAACTGTTGAGCAGGCGCGCGCTTTCAAGTTTCTCATAGTCAACTCCGCCCATGAAGCCGGGCACGGCGTCGAGCACGGACGACGTCTGGTTGATGTCGCGCGCCGCCGCATATGATGTCACCATGGTGCTGTATTCGTTGTTGGCCGAGTTCGACGGCACGGGCTGTCCCGTCGTTCCCCACATAGGGTTGCTTACCTTCTGGTTCTCGCCGAGGTCGGTAAGGGCGACGATGTCGCGCGAGTTGGTAGTGTTTCCGGTCTTGTTGGTGACCCAAATCTCCACGCGGTTGATGGTAATTCCCGTCGTAACGTTGGGCAGGCGCGACATTCCTTCGTCATACCTGTCGCGGAAATAGCGCGAGAGGAAGAAGTGGCGGTTCTCCTCGTATTCGGTAACGTCGAACTCGAAGGCGGTGAACTGCGTGCCGCCTTTCGACGAAACGCTCTTCGAGGACGACTTTTTCTGTGACACTACGGTCTGCAACGACAGCTTGCCAAACTGCAAGTCGGTGCGTATGCCGAACAAAGACGACGCGCCGTTGACAAGCGACGAGTTGCTGGGAAACGACACATTGCCGCCCTCGACGAGCTTTATTATTTCGTCCTCCTTGCCCTCGTACTTGAGCTTGAGGTTCTGCGAGTCGAAGTCGAACGTCGCGTCGGTGTTGTAGTTGAGGTTCATGTTTACCTTGTCGCCCACCTTTCCATTGACGCTAAGGTTGATTTTCTCGTCGAAGTCCATCGTCGTTGTCTTGCGGTTGCGTATGGGCAGCGACGGGTTGTCGATGTTTTTCAGCGTGGCTCCGAACTTCAGCTCGGCCGTTCCCTGCGTCTTTATGCGCACGCCGCCGGGTCCGAAGATTTTTTCTGCCGGCCCGAGGTCGAAGTGCATGTCGGCGAACGAGAACTTGTCCTTGCCCCCTTCCTTTATGAGCGTGTCGTTCTTCTGGCGGAAAAAGCGGTCAAACTCGCGCTTCTCGCTCCACTTGCGGTACTCCTGCGGCGTCATCATGATAGGCGTTGACAGGTAACCGTCACCCATTTTGGAGCCAATGAAGTATCGGTCGAGCGAGTCGTCGTACTCTACTTCCTGCTTTATGTTGTCGGGCAGGGTAAGGTCGGCGGCCTGTTTGTCAAGGTCTTGCTCGGTTAGGGGCGTGATGCGCTGTATTTTCCACCGCGGATGCAGCAGCGAGTCGGGTATGGTGTCGTCCTCGACCATGATTACGGGGCTTACCACGGTTACCCTCCGGGCCGTGTCCTGGCGGCTGCCTTGTGGCGCTGAGGGCTGCGGCGTGCGTGTGCGCCGCGTCAGGTCGTCCTGCGGATAAGGCACGGTCAGGGCGTAGCTTGCCACACTAACGGCAAGCAACAGCAGCAGAAGTCCGTATAAGATTTTCCTCATCAGCAAAACTGAACTAAATGAATAATGTATAATGAATAATGAAAAATCCGGCTTGCGCCTTGTCGGGATATATTAATTCATGCCACAACCGCGCACCATTTTTCACTATTCATTTTTCATTATCCATTTTCATACTTATTTAATCTGTTTCAGCGCGAGCTTAACCACCTGCTCCACGGGCAGCGAAGGCTGCTCTTTCAGTATGGCGGTAACCACCTTCGCCGACGGCGCCGGGGCGAAACCGAGCATCGTGAGCGCGCCCACGGCCTCGTCTCTTACCTCTTTGTCAACCTGCGGCTGCGGCTCTCCGGCCTGCACGGGCTGCTCTCCGGCTATGCCGAGGGCGGCGATTTTGTCGCGCAAGTCCACAATTATGCGCTGCGCCGTGCGCAGGCCTATGCCCTTGACGGTCTTCAGTATTTTCTCATTTCCCGCCGAAATGACGGAGCAAAGCTCGCCAGGTGTCAGCTCGGAGAGTATCATGCGCGCCGTGTTGGCACCCACTCCCGACACCGTGATGAGCAGCAGAAACATCTCCCTTTCCTGCTTTGAGGCGAAGCCGTACAGCGTGTAGGCGTCTTCGCGTATGGCCTCGAAGGCGTACAGGCGCACGTCCTTCCTGCCCTGTATGGCCGTGTATGTGTTGAGCGTGATGCTAAGGCCGTAGCCTACGCCGGCCGCCTCGACCACGGCGTATGCCGGAGTAAGCTCGGTAAGTTCACCCTTTACGTACTCTATCATTGTCAATGAAATTTTAAATTACACCTTAATAAAACGTGCAAGCCGGTGTTTTATTGCGCGGATGACTGATTTTCGGCCGACGTGCCGCGCCGTGCAGGCCGTGCCGCAGGCGCGCAGCTACGCAATCACCGCCCTGCGGTCTGCCTGCGCGGCATGGCCGAAGGACGGTGGACAGAAGTCTGGCTGATGTGTCAGCCGTAAGTATATATCGTTTATGTTGGTTCCTGACAGGCCGCGGCTGCGGCTTTATGGCAACGGGTGCAGTGCCCGGTGGCAAGCTGCTTCATGGCAGCGGAGGGCTTTGACTGCATTGCGCTGCAAATTTATATAAATGTTTTAAAATTACCCCCCCCCGAAAGCTAAATATTGTTAATTTGTCTATTGTAAGGCGGATTACACCCTGCAAGATATCGGCAGGCGGCAAGTTACAGTTTGAAAGACGGTTTCCGAGCCTGCGAAAGACGGCCTTTCGTAACGTGAAAGACGGTCTTTTACAGTCCGATATGCCGTCTTTTGGAATATTGTTGACATGCGGTTGCAATCTGTCACAATATGACCCGTAAAACAAACAAACTGTAATTTGTGCGTATTTTTTACATTTCTTATATCACGGTGATGTTGCATTTACATGCGAACTTATTAACTTTGCACTCCTGAAAAAAAGGATACACTAAAACATTTACGCAGAAATGAAGAAAATCAGAGCGGCCGTAGTAGGCTACGGCAACATAGGCAAGTTTACGGTAGAGGCTCTTGAAGCCGCTCCCGACTTTGAAATAGCAGGAATAGTAAGGCGCAACGGAGCGGCCGACAAGCCCGCCGAACTGGCGCAGTACGACGTGGTGAAGGACATAACCGAGCTGAAGGACGTCGATGTGGCCATCCTCGCCACCCCTACGCGCAGCTGCGAGGAGTACGCATCAAAAATACTGCCGCTGGGCATCAACACCGTTGACAGCTACGACATACACACAGGCATAGCCCAGTACCGCCAGAACCTCATGAAGCTTTGCAAGGAGCACGGACGCGTGGCGGTAATCTCGGCCGGATGGGACCCGGGCTCGGACAGCATCGTGCGTACCCTCCTGGAGAGCCTCGCGCCGAAAGGCATCACCTATACAAACTTCGGTCCGGGCATGAGCATGGGCCACTCCGTATGCGTGCGCTCGAAGAAGGGCGTGAAGGACGCCCTCTCGCTGACCGTGCCCAAGGGCGAAGGCATACACCGCCGCATGGTTTACGTAGAACTGGAAGAAGGCGCAAGCCTTGAAGATGTGACAAAGGCCGTAAAGGAAGACCCCTACTTCGCCAGCGACGAAACCTATGTAATCCAGGTGCCGAGCGTTGACATGGTTAAGGACATGGGCCACGGAGTGAACCTCGTGCGCAAAGGCGTGAGCGGAAAGACGCAGAACCAGCGCTTCGAGTTTGACATGAGCATCAACAACCCGGCGCTCACCGCACAGGTACTCGTCAACGTGGCGCGCGCGTCAATGCGCCAGCAGCCCGGCTGCTACACCATGATTGAGCTGCCCGTGGTTGACCTTCTGCCCGGCGACAGGGACGAGTGGGTGGCACATCTGGTGTAAAGCCCACCCCAACCCTCCCGAAGGGAGGGAGCTTAGAATGCTTTTGTGGATAACGTCAACGTTTTGCTGATATACAAAATAAAAGGAACGTGGGAGAAAGTAATTTGGCTTTCTCCCACGTTCCTTTTATAAACATCAAGAAAAACAGCGAAACACATCAAGCCCCCTCCCTTCTGGAGGGATGGGGTAGGTTTCTATTCGTCCGGCAGGAACAGCGGGTCTTCCGGCATCAGCATTACGGGCTTCTGCTCGTATTGCTTCAGCATCTTGGCCGGAACATACTTCTTGTCAACCACAAGGCGGAACATGTACTCGTTGAACCAGTCGTTAGTCATCACGAGGCAGCCCTTCTGGCCGTAGTCTGCGCCCCAGCTGTTCTCCACTTTCCACATCACCGGCTTGCCGTCTTTGTCGAGGTTGACCGCCGTGAGGGTCATGGCGTGGGTGGAGCCGCTGTCGTATGTCATTATGCGCTCGGCCTTGTTCATGGCGAAGTCGGTGCCGAAGAGCGTGCCATAGTCGTAGTTCTTGAGGTCGCAATAGCCGCGCTTGTTGTCAAGGAACTTGCCAACGTCGTACGAGCTGTACATCTTCCTGCCGTCTTTCAGCGACGCTATTGCCAGCTGCGCGATGTCTTCCATGGGCAGGTTGAGGTATTTCCAGTTGGTGCCGTCATACGTATGGCGGTCATACTCAACCTCGTATGTCTTGTAATACTCGCGGCGCGGGTCGTTCATCACCATTATGAACGAGCCCATGACGGGCGTGTCGCCCATTATTTCGGCGGCGAACGTCACTGGGTTGTACGTCTTTGCTTCGGTAACGGTGCGCCCCTGCTTGTTCTTGAAGGCGTAGGTGAACTCCTGTACGGGCTCTCCTATCGTGAGCGCGAGCATACGGTAGACGGTGGCGAGCATGGCAGTCTTCTCCTTGTTGATGTCGGCCTGCGTCTTGCCTGCGGCCGCCATGGAGCGCAGCTTGAGGCCGTACTCGCGCAGCTTCGACTTCAGCAGCTGTGCCATGCGCGCCGTATTCTCGGCCGAATAAGTCTCGGGCATCACCTCGGCGGGCACAAGTCCGTACTTCGCCACGAGGTCGGCCACGCCGCAATAGGTGCCTCCGTCGTTGATGGGGCTCTTGAAGAAGAAGCGTACGCGTTCGTCTTCAATGGGCTTGTCGGCGCAGTCTACCACGCCTTGCAGGAATAGGTTGGCCTTTTCCAGCTGGTCGTAGAAGAAGAGGTAGGCATGAGACAGCTCTACGGTGAGCGAGTCGGTGCGTTGTGCGAACGCCGAGCGCAGCACGTTGAAGCCGCTGAACATCCAGCAGCGGCCGCTCTGCTTCTGGTCGGTGATGCTCTGCGATGGCGTCTCCACGCTGAAGTAGGTGTCCACCTTGCCGTTGTTTGCGTAGTTCTTAGCCAGCGCGTCGATGCTGTTGCCGGCCAAGGCGTTGCGCAGGGCGCGTACTCCGGCCGCATCCTGTTGTGCCTGCCTGATGCCCGTGAGCATATCTTTTGATATGCCGCCGTCCTTAGTCTGTGCCGCGGCAGGCAGCGACATTGCCGCCAGTACGAGGCCTGAAAGGATAAAAGTCTTTGTCTTGTTCATATTCGTTAGATTTATTTTTGGCTACAAAGATAATGCAAGCCGAGCGCAATGCAAAATAAAAGGGAGAGAAACGACCTTTTATTTTCATAGCCGAGGCGCAGCTTGTCTTATCCAGAGATAATGCAAGCCGGGCGCAATGCAAAATAAAAGGGAGAGAAACGACCTTTTATTTTCATAGCCGAGGCGCAGCTTGTCTTATCCAGAGATAATCAAACATTTCGGTTAAGCGAAACGACTGCAAACTTGCTGATAATCAGTGGCTTTGCAAAAGGCCGTCTTTCAGCTCGTAAAAGGTGGCCTTTTGGCGTGCGAAAGACGGCCTTTCGGAAGGCGAAAGACCGTCTTTCGGGTTCATCCGCAGTTCAGGTGTATATATGTAAAAATGGCAAGTATATGCAACCAACGATAAACGAGGCTCTCGGTAATTGTCATTCCGCACTCCGACGCGGAATCCAGAATACATCCAAGGCAACAAACGGTGCAGGCTGCATACACTGGATTCCGCGTCGGAGTGCGGAATGACAATTGCCAACAGCCTGGCTGATAATAGGAAGTTCCAAGTTTATATGCTTTACATATCATACACCCGAACTGCGGATGAACTGTCTTTCGCAAAATGGCAGTTGGCATATGGAAACAAAAAAGGCGCAATGCTGTTGTTTCAGCGTTGCGCCTTGGTTATGGTCTTGGTCTTTTCTTTACTCGGCATTTGCCTCCGCCGCGCGGAAGTTTACAAGGTCTTCGGCGATGAAGCTCTTGACGTATGTGTAGTGGCCTACCACCTCTTCCTCGGCGTAGCGCACGTAAACGTTCGCGCTCTTGGTGAAGAGCTGCGGCGCACGGGTAGCGTCGTCGAGGATGAGCAGCGACATGAGGATGTCTCCTGTCATGTCGTACAGGCGGCGTGCGAGGAAGTCGTGAGCCTCCTGGTCGCCCAGTTCCTTGGCGTAGTTGACGGCCTGCTCGTACAGTTCTACCATCTTCTTGACGCGCTCCTGGAGCGGTTTCAGCTCCTCGGCAACCTCGTTTTCAAGCATTTCCTTGATTATTCCGAGGTACGTTCCGTTGGTGATGTAACGTATTGCGGCTACGACCTGGAGCTGCGTTGTTCCCTCGTAGATGGAGAAGATGCGCGCATCGCGGTACAGACGCTGGCTCTTGTACTCCATGATGAAGCCCGAACCGCCGTGCACTTGGATGGCGTCGTATGCGTTCTGGTTGACGTATTCCGAGTTCATTCCCTTCGCAATGGGGGTGAACGCGTCGGCCAGCTTGGTGTATTTCTTCAGCTCCTGACGCTCTTCGGCGGTCAGTTTGCGCTCGCGCGAGATGTCTTCGAGAGCCTTGTAAATGTCAACGTAGCGCGCCGTCATGTACAGGATGCTGCGTCCTGCGTCGAGTTTCGCCTTCATGCGCGCCAGCATGTCATAGACAGCCGGGAAGTTGATGATGGCCTTGTCGAACTGCTTGCGCTCCTTGGCGTATGCCAACGCCTCGTTGTAAGCTTCCTGGCTTACGCCCACGCTCTGTGCCGCGATGCCGAGACGCGCGCCGTTCATCAGCGCCATGACATACTTGATGAGGCCCAGGCGGGTATTGCCGCACAGCTCGGCCTTGGCGTTCTTGAACACAAGTTCGCATGTAGGCGAGCCGTGTATGCCGAGTTTGTGCTCTATGTGGCGCACGGTCACGCCGCCGTTGCGTTTGTCATAGATGAACATTGACAGTCCGCGGCCGTCGTGTGTGCCTGCCTCGCTGCGCGCAAGGACGAGGTGTATGTCAGAATCTCCGTTCGTAATGAAACGCTTTACGCCGTTGAGCAGCCAGCATCCCTGCTCCTCGCTGTATGTGGCTTTGAGCATAACGCGCTGCAAGTCAGAGCCTGCGTCAGGCTCTGTGAGGTCCATACTCATCGTCTCTCCGGCGCAAACGCGCGGTATGTACTTCTGCCTCTGCTCCTCGTTGCCGAACTCGTACAGTGTCTCGATGCAGTCCTGCAAGCTCCAGATGTTCTGGAATCCGGCATCGGCTGCCGCCACCAGCTCTGAAGCCATCGAGTAGGGAGTTACCGGCATGTTGAGTCCGCCGTAACGGCGGGGCATCGACAAGCCCCAAAGACCGGCCTTGCGCGTTGCGTCAAGGTTCTCGTAGGTCTTCGAAGCGTAGTGCATGCGGCCGTCAACGAGGTGAGGTCCTTCGGCATCTACTTCCTCGCTGTTAGGCTCGAGGATGTTTGCGGCGATGTCGCCGGTTATTCCCAGTACCCTCTTATAGTTCTCGATAGCGTCCTCGTAGTCAACGGGCGCGTCTGCATATTCGTCTTTGTCGGCGAAGTTGCGCTCCTTCAGCTCAACAATCCGCTTCATGAGCGGGTGGGTGAGGTGGAACTCAAGCTCCGGATGGTCTGTATAATAGTTAGCCATTGTTGTATTATTTTTTATGGAGTTAATGGGAGTTAACTGGAGTTAGGCGCTTCGCGCCGGAGTTAACGGACATTTGCCTTGTTGGTGATTACGGCTGTATGTCGTCTTTTACTCCGTTGTTATTTATTATTCCCTTGCAATATGAATTCAGATACCAGCTTGTCTTTTCAATCAAGGTCTGAAGTTTTTTTGCGTCTTCAGCGGTTATGTATTTCAGGTCTGTTGTCAAGATGATGTAATATCTGCATTCTTCCAGACTGCCTTGGGCTATATTTAGAAATCTGAGTTTATCCGATTTACCCAATTTCCTGTATCCTTCAGCTATGTTTGCAGGAATAGATACCGCTGCTCTTTGGAATTGTGAAGTTAATCCGAATGCTTCTGTGGCAGGAAACTTTTTCGTCATTTCATATACGGATAACACAAATTCATGTGCTATCTGCCAAGCTACGATGTTTTTGAAGCTGTTTGTCATAAAAGCATTTGTCTGTTAACTACAGCGAGCGTAGCGAGCTAACTCCTGTTAACTACAACTTACTCCTTGTTTTAAATGTTACTTACTGTTCTGCTTGTAATATTTGATGAGCTTCGGAACGACATCCTCCACCGTGCCTACTATCACGTAGTCGGCAATCTGGTTGATGGGAGCGTCGGGGTCGCTGTTGATTGAAATGATGATGCCCGAGTCCTGCATACCGGCTATGTGCTGTATTTGTCCGGAGATGCCGCAGGCGATGTACACCTTCGGATGCACCGTAACGCCGGTCTGTCCGATTTGCCTGTCGTGGTCAACGAAGCCCGCATCAACCGCCGCACGGCTCGCGCCAACCTCTCCGTGCAGCTCTTTGGCAAGCTGGAAGAGCTGGTCAAAGCCTTCCTTGCTGCCAACTCCGTAGCCTCCGGCAACGACGATTGGCGCACCCTTCAGGTTGTGCCTGGCTGCCTCAACGTGGCGGTCGATTACCTTGACGATGAAGTCTGCCGGGTCGGTGTACTTGCTTGCGTCGGGATAAACCACTTCGTTCTTCGCCTCGCCGTCATACAAAGCCTTCTGCATCACACCGCTGCGGACGGTCGCCATCTGCGGCCTGTGGTCGGGGTTGACGATTGTCGCCACGATGTTTCCGCCGAAAGCGGGGCGGATTTGGTAAAGAAGGTTGTCGTAATGCTTGCCTGCCTTCTTGTCGTCATAGTCTCCTATTTCGAGCTGTGTGCAGTCGGCGGTGAGTCCGCTGGTGAGCGACGACGATACGCGCGGCCCCAAGTCGCGGCCTATTACGGTAGCTCCCATGAGACAAATCTGCGGCTTTTCCTCCTTGAAGAGGTTTACCAAGATTGACGTATGGGGTGCAGACGTGTATGGGAAAAGACCTTCGGCATCGAAAACGAACAGCTTGTCAACGCCGTAAGGCAGTATCTGGCTTTCCACTTTGCCCTTGATGCCTGTGCCGGCAACCACGGCGTGCAGCTCGACGCCAAGCTGGTTGGCGAGCTTGCGGCCCTTGGTGAGCAATTCTTGAGACACCTCGGCAACGGTAGTGCCTTCTATCTCGCAATAAACAAAAACGTTATTCATTGTTTTATTTTTTAGGAGTTAATGGGAATTAGTTCGCTCTGCTCACGAAGTTAAGAATGTTGCATTCTCGGAGTTAGCGGACATTTGCATCGTATGCCATATTGTTTTTCAGTACATTCGTACGTTAACTCTATGAGAGAGTGAAACGAACGGTAACTTCGTCTAACTCCTGTTAACTCCAGAATGTAACTTTCTTATCCGATTATTTTTTCCTCCAGCAGCTCTTTTATCATGCCTTCTATGTCGGCGTCGCTGCCTGTAAGGGTTTTACTTTCCTTCGCCTGGAACACTATGTTCTTGACGGCTTTCACCTTGGTGGGCGAGCCTGCCAGTCCGCACTGCTGCTGGTCGCCGTCGATGTCGGCAACAGACCACTGGTTGAGCGTCAAGTACGGGCGTGTCTCGTACAGTTCGGCGTGCGGCGTTTCGGGTGTGCGCTCAAGCGGAACGGTGGCGTACTTGTACTTCATCACGAGCTTGGCGTTGCACGGGCGGCACGGAGCTGCGCTGCCGTTGACGGTTATTACTATTGGCATCGGAGCTTCAACGGTCTCCACTCCGCCATCGATGTGTCGGCGTATGGTGAGCTTTCCGTCTTCGCATTTCAGTATTTCCTCGGCGTAGGTGACCTGCGACAGGCCGAGCTTCTGCGCCACCTGCGGGCCTACCTGTGCCGTGTCGCCGTCGATGGCCTGGCGTCCGCCGATGATGATGTCGGCTCCGCCGATGTGCTTTATGGCCGTTGCGAGGGCGTAAGATGTCGCAAGCGTGTCGGCTCCGGCGAACAGGCGGTCGGTCAGGAGCCAGCCTGTGTCGGCTCCGCGGTACAGTCCCTGGCGGATGATTTCAGCCGCGCGCGGAGGTCCCATGGTAAGGATGCCTACGGTAGAGCCGGGGTTTTGCTCTTTCAGGCGCAGTGCCTGTTCGAGCGCGTTAAGGTCTTCGGGGTTGAAGATTGCGGGCAGTGCGGCGCGGTTGACCGTTCCTTCGGCGGTCATGGCGTCCTTTCCCACATTCCTCGTGTCGGGTACTTGCTTGGCAAGTACGATGATTTTAAGATTCATAGTAATATATTAATAATGTAAAGTTCACGATTGCAAAAGTACACTTTTTTTACCTTTCGGCAAAGGAAAAGGGGATTTTTTAGGGCTTAAAGGAATTAAGGGAGTTAAAGAAGTCAAGGGCATGTGCTCTGCGTATTTACGACATACAAAACATTTGTCCTTGACTTCTTTAACTCCCTTAACCCGTTTGACTTCTGAAATTACCTCTTCTCCAGCGTCATCACCACCTTGCCGTCTTCGGCCTTGAGGCTCATCTTGCCGCCCTTGGTTATTTCATACCGGGCAACCTTGCCCATTGCTCCGAGCACCTTCTGCTCGGTGTCCATGTCGGGGCACATCATCCGTGTCGAGCCTGTCTGCCCGAACGACATCGTGCCCTTTGCCGGGTCGGCCTGTATTCCGCCTACGAGGTTGTTGCAACCGGTGTTGCCGTAGAGGCGGTTCTCCTTGACGTTGAAGCCGATGAACGCTTCCTTCTGTCCGGCTTTCGGCGTTACGGGCTGTCCTTCGACCGTAGTTATTTTCCATTCTCCTTCGAGCGCCTCCATCGTAGAGGCCGCGCTCTGCGCTGTCTTGCATGATGACAGGCCGGCCAAAGCCCCTGCCATGCACAATGCGACAAACATTTTTTTCATCGTTTAATCCTTTCTTTTACGGTTGAAAACTAAAACCTATCGCCACGGCATACGCCGCCGTGGGTTGAATTGGATGCAAAGATACATGTTTTACGCTGTAAAGTTAAGAATTAAGAGTTAAGAATTAAGAAAATATGCTTTTGAAAATGATTGGCAAGACATGTTTTCTTAATTCTTAACTCTTAATTCTTAACTTTTAAGCTCTTAATTCTTAATTTTCCTGCTTTTGCTTACACATTGATTTTCCTTGACGCTCTCATACGGCGATATTCTGAAAAACAAAACATTTTGCGGCGTATAACGCAGGGAAAAGTGTGCAGGCATAACATGCAGACGGCCAGCGGTTTACATCTCTGTTGCAGTCAAGTGTGCATCTTTTTGCCCTTGCCTGTCCTGCAAAAGGCCGTCTTTCGCACCCTCAAAGACCGTCTTTTGCATTGCCGTTGACGGCCTTTGAGGGGCGTGTCAGCCGTCCTTTTCGTGCGCGAAGTATATAGTATCAATCATTACATGCCGCCATTCGCGCAAAAACAGGCCATAAACGGTATGCTCATGTACAACTGAAACAGCCTTGTTTTTTCTATTTCGCCGCTTTTCGCGGACATTTTTCCGAATGACACTTTGCCATGCTTCCCTTTGCCGTTGCTGTCATTTTGCTTTCCAGTGGAAGTGGTCGGCATACGCCCGGAACACCGTTGCAGATGCAGCCGACAAGCGTTTAACCCAAAATCAGTCATTAGACTTAATCCTTATTTCGTGCTTCCGTCAGTCTGATTTTTTCTGCTTTTGTTGAAAGATGTAGCGGGCTACATCAAGATAAAACGGGAAACAAGATGGCGGCGGCAGTGCGGAAGAATGGTTAAGAGCAGATAATCAAATGTAGAAGTATTATATGCGTTCTAATGATTTGGGTTAAAATAAGCAAATTCAGACGCAAATGTTTTGCAGTTAGACATGTAATTACGATATTTGCGTTACGAATTTTACGTAACGCAAATATCGTAACGACATGGCAAACAGCAAAGACCGGGCGTCGGCCAACCCCTTCCTTACATACGGATACGCAGGGCCGGAATATTTTTGCGACCGCAAGCAGGAAACAGCCGACCTGCTCTCGGCACTGCGCAACGGGCGCAACGTGACGCTGACCGCGCCGAGGCGCATGGGTAAGACATGACTGATAAAAAACGCTTTCCACCAAATCGGACTTGAGGATGACGGCGTAGCGTGCATATATCTTGACATTTTCCCCACACGCAACCTGCATGACTTCATCCAGATGTTCGGCAAGGCCGTTATAGAAGGACTGCAAACAACGGGCGGGATGGTACTCTCGAAAATCACGCAGCTGCTCACACACTGCCGCCTTACGCTCTCGGTAGACCCCATGACGGGCACGCCGAGCCTTTCGCTGAACGTTGTGCCTACATACGAGGAGCAGACGCTTGACGAGATTTTCGCCTATATCGCCTCGTCGGGGCGCAGGTGCTACATCTCGATAGACGAGTTCCAGCAAATCACGCAGTATCCCGAACAGCAGACGGAAGCGTTGCTTCGCTCGCACATACAGTTTGCCAAGACCGCAAGCTTCATCTTTTCAGGCAGCAGGCGGCATCTTATGAGCGAGATGTTCCTCTCGGCAAAACGTCCGTTTTACCAAAGCACGCAGCTCATGGAGCTACGGCCGATAGACATGGATGTTTATTACAACTTTGCGGAAAGCTTTTTCGCCCGGCGCGGAGGGCACGTCGACAAAGCCGCTTTTGACGCGATATACCTAAAATTCTACGGGCAGACGTGGTATGTCCAGGCTGTACTGAACCGCCTTTACGAGAGATTCCATGACTTTGACACTGTCGAAAAAGTCGACCGAACGATAACCATGCTCGTAGAAGAGAACACCCCGGCTTACCAGACTTTGGCCTCGCTCCTGCCCGACAAGCAGCTGGAACTGATGAAGGCCATAGCCGCAGACGACATCGTTGCCGCTCCTACCAACGGCGACTTCATACGCCGCCACAACCTGAAGGCGGCAAGCAGCGTAAGCAGTGCGCTGAAGGCGTTAGCCGACAAAGAGCTTATATACAAGACAGAGCGCGGCTACATGGTCTACGACAGGCTGATGTCGCTGTGGCTAAGGGGACTTTAGGTGGTTTGGGCGCAATTTTCCTTGCATTTCTCCATCCAATTTTTACTCCTATAATGTCAACATAAAACGCCACAGCCTATGTCAAACAAATGGAAGAAAGCATTGTTCATAATCCACGGCGCAGGGCTTTTGCTATGCCTCGTCCTGCTGCTTTGCGTCAGGCAACAAGACCATCTGCGGTGGAATTTGGGCTATGCCATAGTGTGGCTCACCACGTTGAGCAGACTCGTTGTGTGCTTCCTTAAGACAAGGCGTAAGCTGGTCAACGTCCTGTTGAGGGTGTATGGTTTCCTTTGGCTTTGCTGGTTTGTGCTTCTGCCTTTGTGTACAATGGGACTGTGGCTTCTCCTCATTATTGAAATTTACATTCCACATGAGACGTTTTATAAGACCGACGGCTATGTGATGCGCCAAGACGTTTACGATTTTATGGATTATCCAGAATGTGTCCTGTTGAAAAACAACGGATTGATAGAGGAGCATGTAAGGTCTTACCCCGGAGTTTATACAGTCGATTCGTTCGCCGTCAGGGAGGACATCGGCGCCGTCGTAATCAGCGGAACGGGATATGCCGGCGGCGGAATGAAGATGGACAACAAGTTCATCGACGTGTTCCCGCTTGACGACAGAACATATAATGCCCACAAAAATGAGGTGGAACGGTTGCGCAAAGCCGTGCGGAAAAAGTGAATTCGGCACGTGTCGGCCTTGCAAGTGAACGCGTTTGCAAGGCAGTTTATATCCGACTGTTTTACAACCGGCGGAGTCCCATATTGCAAAAGGCCATCCTTCATGTTCTAAAAGACCGTGTTTTGCAAGCTAAAAGGCCACCTTTTGCAAAACGCCTTTTAACTGCCTGAAAATCAGCCGCCGTATGTTTTTGCGGCATTTCGGCAAAAATATGTGAATAATTGCCGTCTTTCACGGATATTGTCGTATCCTTAGATAAGGATAGGTTGCATCTCGGAAATGAAAATAAAAACTCGTTTCATTCGCTTTTATTTCGCTTACTCGGAATTTTGCACTATCTTTGCACGTAATGCAAGTTCAAACGGACAACTTGTTTTAGAAACTTAACAAATGTGGAAAGAGAAATTAGGCAACTATCTCATTGATGTGTCCAAATACTTTTTGACAGGCGTTTTCGTCGCCTCGCTGATAAAAGATTTGGAGGATATGCGCTGGCTTATCTATGCGTTAAGCGGCACTATTGCGGCTGCATTATTAGTATCAGGATTGATTTTGGTTAATAAAAAGGAAAAGAAATGACAGGAACACTGATTATTTTAGGCATGGTCGGCATACCTTGTATTATCTTTTTGTTGTATTGCCTTACCCCCGGCGGCAAGCGTTGGCTGCGCAAGAACAACATGATTTGACTTTCTACGCCGGTCTGAATACGCCATGACAAAATGAAATGATAGACAAGGCAACCATAGACAAAATCATGGACGCGGCGAACATCGTCGATGTCGTGTCCGAGTTTGTCACCCTGCGCAAGGCCGGGGTGAACTACAAGGGCCTGTGCCCGTTCCACAACGAGAAGACGCCTTCGTTCGTGGTGTCACCCTCTAAGGGCTACTGCCACTGCTTCTCGTGCGGCAAGGGGGGCAACGTCGTGGGCTTCATCATGGAGCACGAGCAGATGACTTACCCCGAAGCCCTGCGCTGGCTGGCGAAGAAATACAACATAGAGATACACGAACGCGAGCTTACCGACGAGGAGAAACGCGAGGAGAGCGAGCGCGAGAGCCTGTTCATCGTCAACGACTGGGCGCTGCATTATTTCCAGGACAACCTCTTCAACACCGGGCAGGGACAAGCAATCGGACTGCAATACTTCCGCTCGCGCGGCTTCCGCGACGACACAATAAGCCGCTTCCAGTTAGGCTACGCCCTGCCGGAGCGCGATGCCCTGGCCCGCGCCGCCGTGGCAAAGGGTTTCAAGGAGGAGTTTCTTATCACCACGGGACTGTGCTACCGCCGCGACGACGGCCGCCTGCAAGACCGCTACACCGGGCGCGTCATCTTCCCCGTGCATACCGTCACGGGGCGCGTCGTAGCCTTCGGAGGGCGCATCCTCGACAATAACAAGAAGGCGGCGAAGTATGTCAATTCGCCCGAGTCGCTAATTTACCATAAGAGCAACGAGCTTTACGGCATATACCAGGCCAAGCACGCCATAACGAAGCAGGACCGCTGCTATCTCGTCGAAGGATATATAGACGTAACGTCGATGAACCAGAGCGGTGTCGAGAACGTCGTGGCATCATCGGGAACGTCGCTCACCACCGGGCAAATACGCCTCATCCACCGCTTCACCAACAACATAACCGTGCTCTACGACGGCGACTCCGCTGGCATACACGCCTCCATCCGCGGCATCGACATGCTGCTGGCCGAGGGCATGAACGTCAAGGTTTTGTTGCTGCCTGACGGCGACGACCCCGACAGCTTCGCACAGAAGCACACGGCGCAGGAGTTCCGCGACTACATAGAGCAGCATCAGACAGACTTTATCGAGTTCAAAACCAACCTTCTGTTGCGTGGCGTCACCGACCCCATAAAACGCTCGGAGGCCATCAGCAGCATAGTGAAGAGCGTGTCGGTCGTGCCCGACCAAATCACGCGAGCTACTTATATTACCGAATGCGCGCACCGTCTCGGCATGAACGAGACCACCCTCATCAACACCGCCAACCAGTTCATACGCGGCGAAATGGAGGAAAAGCGCAAGGAACAACGCCGCGAAGAGGCCAAGGCCGGCGGCCCCGTGAAGCCGCTACAGCCGCTCGCGCCTGTGCAGGGGCAGCCCGACGTGGAGTACATGCTCATACAAATGGTGGTGCTCCACGGGCAGGAGACGCTGTATAAAGGTGTTGAAACGGCCGACGGCGGCACCGTAGACCTAAGCGTTTCGCAATACATCAGCTACGACCTCGGTGCAGACAATCTGCGTTTCAAGAACGACCTGTACAACCGTATGCTCGCCGAGGCCGTGGAGCACAACGACGACGAGGGCTTCAACGCCGAGGCTTACCTGACCCATCATCCCGACATCGACATAAGCCGCACGGCAACCGAAATGGCCATAGACCACTTCCAGCTTAGCAAGAGCCTGCAAGTGAGGCGCGACGAGGACACCCTGCGCAACCAGGTTGAGCACCTTATACTCGACTTCCGCATGGCTTACGTGGAGCAACACCTCAAGGAACTGCAACGTGAAATAAGCCTCTCCACAGGCGATACGGAGCGTATGATGAAGCTGATGGCCGAATACAAGGACATGCAAGTGATACGGAACGAGATTGCGAAGGAGCTGGGCAACGACATATTGATTAAATGAATAATGAAAAATTAATAATGAATAATGAGAAATTAATAATTGATAATCTGAAAAATCTATAATGGACAATCTACCTGCGCTGACCCATGAATGGATATGACGATGTAACTTGATGTCTCATTTTTCGTTTCCAACGCTTTCGTAAATAAAGCGGCGCGGCGTGATTTTTCATTCTTCATTTTTCATTCTTCATTGAAAAAGATGATTTACCTTCACTGGTTGATATTCATAGTGTACGTCTGCGTGGTGCTGGTGACAATGGTCACGGTGCTCATGGACAACCGTCAGCCGGCCAAGACGATGGCCTGGGTGATGGTGCTCATATTCATACCCGTTGTGGGCATAGTGCTTTACTTCTTCTTCGGGCAGAATACGCGCAAGGAAAAGTACATCAGCCAGCGCAGCATGGACCAGCTGACGAAGCGCTCCATGCTTGAGTTCGCCGAGCAGCAAGACCTCAAACTGCCCGAGGAACACAGCACGTTAATCAAGCTGTTCGGCTCGTTGAACTGGGCGTTGCCGTTCAAGAACAACGAGGCCGACATCCTGACGGACGGCTACTCGTTCTTCGCCGCGCTGCTGAAGGACATCGGACAGGCCCGCCACCACATACACCTTGAGACCTACATCATCTGCGACGACCCGCTGGGACGCCTCGTTGCCGACGCCCTTATGGACAAGGCGAGGGCAGGGGTGGAGGTGCGTCTCATCTTCGACGACGTGGGATGCTGGAACGTTCCCAACTCGTTTTTCGAACGGATGCGCACCGCCGGCATCGACGTTCACGCCTTCATGCCGGTGAAGTTCCCTGCGTTCACCAGCAAGGTGAACTACCGCAACCACCGCAAGCTGTGCGTAATCGACGGCCGGACGGGCTACATAGGCGGCATGAACATTGCCATGCGCTATGTGAAAGGCGCCAAGGACACGCCCTGGAGGGACACTCATCTGCGCATAAAAGGCGGCGCAGTGTACGGCATACAGCGCGCTTTCCTCGTTGACTGGTACTTCGTTGACCGCACGCTCATCACCAAGCGCATTTACTACCCCGTGCAAAACCGCTCCATTTCGAACGACTGCGTGATGCAAATCGTGACGAGCAGCCCCATAAGTCAGTGGCCGGAGATGATGCAGGGCTATGTGCGCATACTGCTCGAGGCCAAGCGTTACGTTTACATGGAGACCCCTTACTTCCTCCCAACGGAGCCTGTCATGTTCGCCATGCGCACCGCCGCCCTGGCTGGTGTCGATGTAAGGCTGATGGTGCCGCTGCACTCTGACGCCAAGTTTGTGGAGTGGGCCAGTCGCTCTTACGTGCAGGAAGCCGTCGATGCGGGCGTTGACGTGTATCTGTACAAGGCCGGTTTCAACCACTCCAAGCTCCTCGTGAGCGACGACTCGCTGTCTACGTGCGGCTCGACGAACATCGATTTCCGCAGTTTCGACAACAACTTCGAGAGCAACGTCTTCATCTACGACCGCCAGATGGCTCTGCGCATAAAGCAGGTGTTCACTGACGACATGGCCTGCTGCGTGAAATACACCGACTATATGCGCACGCGCCGCCTCTCGTTCACCCACCGCCTGTGGGAGTCTCTTGTGCGCATGTTCTCTCCGTTGATGTAGTTTGCGGTTGTACGGTCATCGGGTTGTACGGTTATGCGGTGTAGAATGCAACCGTGCTGCTATCCATTTATTCCGTTTTACGGTTGTGGTTTAAGGCCGTGAAACATGCTTTTTCTTCCCCAAATCTGCACAACGGCTAACAGCCTGATAATCAAACACTTTGCAATATGCCGTCTTTTAGCCTGCAAAAGGCCGCCTTTTACAGTGCAAAAGACGGCCTTTCGCATCGCGGTTTGCCGCCTTTCGCAAAACGTCAGGATATTTGGCGTAATTCGGATTGTGCCCTTTACGATTATCGTTTTCGACCTCCGTCTATCCCCGTTAGGGTATAAAATAAAATAAAAACTATAAAATTATACCCCAAAAGGTATAAACTGTGTGTTTAATTTCGTATATTTGCGCATAGATATTGCATACAAAAACCAAGATTTATGTACAGTCCTGATTTGACTATGGCGGTGTTCGTCAAGGAGATGCGCAAGAAGTTCGGCCTAACGCAGGTTGACCTCGCCGACAAGGCGGGCGTGGGCCTGCGCTTCGTGCGCGAGCTGGAGCAGGGCAAGCAGACGCTGCGCATGGACAAGGTAAACCAGGTGCTGCGCCTCTTCGGCCACCAGGCAGGGCCGGTAGAAGTATCGAAAGCCGGAAAGTGACAAGCAGGCAAACGACCGTGCGGCCGCTACAGGCAGTCAGCCGCACGCCATTCCATAACCATAAATACATGCTATGAAACGAGCGTTGATATACCTTCACGACCGGCTTGCAGGCCGGCTGACCGAAGACGAGGACGGTTACACTTTCGAGTATGACACCGGCTATCTCGCAACCGACGGTGCCGAGGCCGTCAGCCTTACGCTGCCGTTGCGGGCGGAGCCTTACAGGGACACGGTGATGTTCCCCTTCTTCGACGGCCTGATACCCGAAGGCTGGCTGCTCGGGATAGCCGAGCGCAGCTGGAAAATAGACCAGCGCGACCGCATGTCGCTGCTGCTGGCCTGCTGCAAGGACTGCATCGGGGCGGTGAGCGTTGTCCCGGAGGAAGTTAAGAATTAAGAGTTAAGAATTAAGAAAATATGTCTTGTTGTGGCAAAGGTAATTTTCTTAACTCTTAACTCTTAATTCTTAACTCACGAAGTGTTGCTTTCTTAATTCTTAACTCTTAACTCTTAACTCTTAATTCACAAAGTGAAGTGCTTATACTGTTATAAAGACCTCAAGGAGGGGCAGGTTGACTACCATCCGGCCTGCGCACGCAAGTTCTTTGGCGTGAAAGACGCGCCAAAGCTGCCCTACGTACGCGCCCAGCTGGGCGACCTGGCGCGCAAGGTGGTACGCGCGCAGACCACCCTCACCGGCGTGCAGGCCAAGCTCTCGCTCGACATCAACCGCGGAGGCAGGAACGAGCCGGACCGCTTCACCATCGTAGGACTGTGGGGACGCTTCATCCTGAAGCCGCAGACCAACACGTACCGCGCCCTGCCCGAGCTTGAAGACCTTACCATGCACATGGCTGAGGCGGCAAGGATTGCCACCGTGCCGCACAGCCTCATACGCTTCAGCGACGGCGAGCTGTGCTACATCACGCGGCGCGTTGACCGGCAGCCCGGCGGCGCCAAGGTGCCAATGGAAGACATGTGCCAGCTGACCGAGCGGCTTACCGAATACAAATACAAGGGCTCTTACGAGCAGATAGCCAAGGCCATACGCCGCTACTCGTCGGCTCCGCAGCTCGACGTGGTAAACTTCTGGGAAGTGGTGGTGTTCTCCTGGCTCACCGGCAACGCCGACATGCACCTAAAAAACTTCTCGCTGTACAATCCCGACGGCTCCGGCTATACGCTCACTCCCGCCTACGACATGCTCGCCACGACGCTCGCCATGCCCGACGACACGGAGGAGCTGGCCCTCACGCTCAACGGCAAGAAGCGCAAGTTGCGCAAGGCCGACTTCATACGCTCCATCACTTCGTCGGGCGTAGACGAAAAGGTAATAGACAACATGGCGCGCCGCTTCGGCCGCGTGCTGCCCCAGTGGCTCGAGCTAATCGACCGCTCGTTTCTGCCTGACGACATGCGCCACGCCTACAAAAACCTTATATTAAGGCGCATTATCATGCTCAAATGAGCGGCTGCGGGCAAGGCGTTTTCCAATAGGCGATTCATCCGCAAATCTGTTGGATGGCAACAAAGCGCAGCAGGGCGTCGAAGACGTATGTCCGCTACGCGGAAATTAACAATGAAAAATTAAACTGTATGGCTGACACCTGTGGTTTCATCCCGTCCCCGAAGGGGGCGAATTATGCTTAACCGCATGTGTAGCGAAGCGGAACTTGCGGTATGTATGCGCTAATAACTTCGTCCTCGAAGAAGGCGAATAGCTACCTGTTGTTCGCCCCCTTCGGGGACGTTTGAATTGCTTTCGGCTTACCGCAAGTTCCGTTCCCTACGGTCACTACACATGCGGTTAAGCATAATTCGCCCCCTTCGGGGACGGGAGTTGACGTACATATACATCCAACAGATTTGCGGATGAACCCAATAGACGGTCTTTCGCATTGCAAAAGGCCGTCAATTGCACGCCAAAAGGCCACCTTTTACACGCTAAAAGGTGGCCTTTTGTAATGTGGCTGATTATCAACGTGTTACAGAATGAGTGAAAAGTGAAAAACGAAAAGTGAAAAATCAAAAGGCATTCATGCTTCAATCCGTTTCTCGCTCTCCATTCTTAACTTTTACCTTAATAGCATATGGATTTTTCACTTTTCGTTTTTCACTTTTCACTTAACCTCTTATCAAATCCTCACGGCCTGCAAAGCGCCTCGCAGACACGGTCCTGGAAGCGGCGGCCAGTTGACGCGTGGCGTATGCCCATGTTGATGATTGAGAAGCAGAGTTTGTGCCCGTTGGCCGCCGTGCAGTAGCCTGCCAGTGCGCTGACACCGGTCACCGTGCCCGTCTTGGCGTGCACGTTGGCGTTGGCGTGGCCGCGGCGCATACGGTCGTCGAGCGTTCCGTCTATGCCGGCTATGGGCATCGAGGCGTACAGCGGCACGTAGATGCCGTCCCGGGAGTAAGCGTATCGCAGGAAGGCAACTTCCAGTTCGGGCGACACATAGTTGTAGAGCGACAGGCCGCTGCCGTCGGCTATGTAATAATGCGACGGCTTGTAGCCGAGCTTTTCTATGAGACGGTTCATCATGCGGCGGCCCTGCTTGGCCGTGGCGGGATGCGACGAGCCTGGCGAAGCGGCCAACTGGTAGAACAATGACTCGGCGTACAGGTTGTCGCTCTTCTTCATCATGCGTGGCAGGATGTCGTTGACCGACCGCCGTATGGTGCACACCTCGGCGGCATCGTGCGGCGTGCGGCCTGTCCGCAGCTCGCCTTCCACCACCACGCCGGCCCTGTGCAGGCGGTCGAGCAGACGCTCGCTGAACTCGTCCTTGCGGTGGACGAGCAGCGGTGAGAGCACGGGGTTGTCGTCGTCCCAGCACCATCCTTCGCCCAGGCGGTCGTCGTCTTTCATCGAGACGTCGGTATACAGGCAGCCGCGTATGGTGTCGATGCCGAGGCTCTGGATGCTGTCAACGAAGGTGTCGAGGTCAGCCGACGTGAACGCGGGGTCGAAGCCGCCGCGGCAGTACAGGTCTCCGTCGAGCACGCCGCAGTCCACCGTGCCTGTATAATATAAGGTGGTGACGTATTCATAGTCCTTGCCGAGGCGGTCTAAGGCGGCCACGGCCACCATCATCTTCAGCGTGCTGGCCGGGCGCATCAGCTGTTTCTCGTTGTAACGGTATATGGCCGAGTCGGCCGTAAGGTCGTAGACCATCAGCCCGACGGTGGAAGTCTCGAACATGTCGGCCTGCAACAGCGCGTCGAGGCGCGACTGCACGTTGAGCGGCCACAGGCCTTCGCCGCCGCAGTCGAGCGTGTCCGCCGCCGTTGTGTCAACTCTTACGGTGTCCGCGTCATCGTTACCTGTAACGAAGTTAAAGCTCCTCTCTCCACCGAAAGAGCAGAGCGAGGACAATAAAAACAACGTTGCTGCAACCCACATCGCGGCCATATGGCTGATTGTATGTTTCGTTCTCATCCCTGTTTTCACTTTTTCACCGTGTTACTTTTCCACCTTAATAATAAATGTTTTTACCCTTTTACCGTTTTACTTTTTTACCTTTGAGATTTCTTTCTCACCGTCTCACCTTCTCACTTTCTCACCTTTCCAACGCTTCTTGCCGTTTCCATATTTCCTCGATAAACGCCTCATCGTTGGCCGGTTGCACCGCAAGTTCGTGCCCCGCGCCGTATCTTACGAGCACATACCTCACCGGCAGCAGCCTGCCATGCACCGTTTCAACGGAAATGATGTCGGCCAGACGAATTTCGACACGCCGCGAAAAGCGCCCCTTGCTGACGCGAAGCCGCCCGTCGGCGGTAAGCGTATAGGCCGTGTGGACTATGCGCTCAACCATCAGCACGACTACTATCATCAGTGCAAGGCCCACCACGGCGTTGGCCGCCGACCTGTGCCAGAAGGCGCACAAGGCCGCCACGGCCACCACTGCGATGGCCGCGTAATTGAGGAAAGATACACGGTAATGGAAAGTACGGTTAATCATAACAGAGGACAAAGGTAATACAAACCGAGTGGAATGCAAAATAAAAGGCCGTGAAACGGACTTTTTTTGTCATTCCCGAGGTGCAGTTTACCTTATCCAAAGATAATACAAAAATCCCAATTAACGGCCTTTCGCCTTGCAAAAGGCCACCTTTTAGAGCGTAAAAGGCCGTCTTTTGGAAGGTAAAAGACGGCCTTTTGCAACGGCGTTGGTAACATGCTGGCAGCCAACGGGTTACGGGCGGCGGCGCAAACGGTGTCGCGTTGAGGCCTGTAACGCCCGTTACTAATGGCAAATGATACGCTAAATTGCATTATTCTGGCGCGATTTTTTCGCTTATTCCAACGTTTCTTATTATTTTTGCAACCGTTTTATAAAACGTATTATGGTATATAAATACGACTTTCTGATTATCGGCGGCGGTGTCGCCGGTATGAGCTACGCCCTCAAGGTTGCCCGGGCGCACAAGGGAAAAATCTGCATTATCTGTAAAACCACGCTCGACGAGGCCAACACGGCCAAGGCGCAGGGCGGCATAGCGTCGGTTACCAACCTCGCGGTGGACAACTTCGAGAAGCACATCGAGGACACAATGATTGCCGGCGACTACATAAGCGACCGCAAGGCGGTGGAGCAAGTGGTGCGCAACGCCCCCGCGCAAATCAAGGAACTGGTGCAATGGGGCGTCAACTTCGACAAGAAGGAAGACGGACAGTATGACCTTCACCGCGAAGGCGGACACTCGGAGTTCCGCATACTGCACCACGCCGACGACACCGGGGCCGAAATACAGCGCGGCCTGATGGCCGCCGTAAAGGTCAATCCCGACATAGAAATCAAGGAAAACCACTTCGCCGTGGAAATCATAACGCAGCACCACTTGGGCATAGAGGTGACACGCCGCACGCCCGACATTGAGTGTTACGGCGCTTACGTGCTCAACCCCGACACGCAGAAGGTGGACACATACCTGAGCAAAGTCACACTGATGTGCACCGGCGGATGCGGCGCGGTCTACCTGACGACCACCAACCCGATAATATCCACAGGCGACGGCGAGGCCATGGTATACCGCGCCAAGGGCACGGTGAAGGACATGGAGTTCGTACAATTCCACCCCACGGCGCTCTACAATCCGCACGAGACGCATCCGGCTTACCTCATCACCGAGGCCATGCGCGGCTACGGCGGCATACTGAGGCTGCCTACGGGCGAATCGTTCATGGAGAAATACGACAAAAGGTTGTCCCTTGCGCCGCGCGACATAGTGGCCCGCGCCATTGACAAGGAGATGAAGGTACACGGACTTGACCACGTTTGCCTCGACGTTACGCACAAGGACGCCGAAGAAACGAAGCGCCACTTCCCCAACATCTACCAGAAGTGCCTCTCCATCGGCATAGACATCACCAAGGAATACATACCCGTGCGCCCGGCGGCACACTACATGTGCGGCGGCATAAAGGTTGACCTCAACGGAGAGTCCAGCATCCACCGCCTCTACGCCATCGGCGAATGCTCGTGCACGGGATTGCATGGCGGCAACCGACTGGCCAGCAACTCGCTCATCGAGGCCGTGGTCTACGCCGACGCGGCGGCGCGTCACAGCCTGGAGAACATCGGCAAGTACACGTTCAACGACCGCGTGCCGGAGTGGAACGACGAGGGAACGATGACCAACGAGGAGAAGGTTCTCATCACGCAGAGCGTCAAGGAGGTGTGCCAGACGATGAGCAACTACGTCGGCATAGTGCGCAGCGACCTGCGCCTGAAGCGCGCCTGGGACCGCCTCGACCTGCTCTACGAGGAGACTGAAGCCCTGTTCAAGCGCGTAAAGGCCAGCCGCGACATCTGCGAACTGCGCAACATGATTAACGTAGGCTACCTCATCACGCGCCAGGCAATAGAGCGCAAGGAGTGCCGTGGACTGCATTACACCATCGATTATCCGCTGCACGCGTACGATAAAAAATAAATTTTAATTCATAATGTATAATTCATAATGTATAATTATGCCTGCGGACAGAGGAAAGGACAAGGCGCAGCCAATTATGAATTGTGCATTATGAATTATGAATTGAATAATCGTTTCTGTCCTTCAGGATGTTTTCCATATTCTCGGCAGCCCAGTCTATGAGGCTGTTGAGCAGCGGAATGAGCGACAGGCCACGCTCCGTAAGGCTGTATTCCACCCTCGGCGGCACTTCGGCATATACCCGTCTTGACACCAGTCCGTCGGCCTCGAGCACCTTCAACGCCGTTGAAAGCATCTTCTTCGATATGTCAGGGATGTACAGCTTCAGGCCGTTGAAGCGCATTGTGCCGTGCCTTTCAAGCGTGAAAAGCACCAGCATGGACCACTTGTCGCCAATTCGCGACAGCACGTTCCTTATCGGGCATTGAGGGAACAAGGCGTAATTTACATCTGTTTTGAGCATAAACAATCACCGTTTTGGTCTACAAAAGTAACCGAAACGGTTTATATAATGCACCAATGTGCGTTAAACTTTGTAAAAGTCAATTCTTGAATACGCCTCAAAAAGGCAACGGTAACGTGCAGGTTACCGTGTAACGTCTGCGTAACTTCTTGCATGTCATGTATTTACGCATTACCTTTGCATCCGTAAACATCAACTTATAAAACATACATTGACATGAAAGAACTGAAAGTTTTGGGTGAAGGTGCTAACTTCACGGCCGTATCTACGGGCAAGTTTGACGGTTTGAAAGACTATGTGTTGCCGCTCGGCGGAGGCGTATCGGTCAACGGCAAGGTGTTCACTGGCGGGGCATTGAAGGCCACGGGCATGGAGATGTCGCTCCAGACGATGTGCCCCGGGCAGGCAAGTCCGTTCCTCCACGCGCACAAACGGCACGAGGAACTGTACATGATAATCAGCGGCGAGGGTGAGTTCCGCGTCGATGACAAGGTGTTCCCGGTAGCCGAAGGAAGCCTCGTGCGCGTAGCTCCGGCAGGCAAGCGTGCGCTGCGCAACACGGGAAAGGCCAACATGGTAGTGATGTGCATTCAGTACATGAGCGGTAGTTTCGGCGAGAATGACACCCCGGCAGGCGACGGTATTGTGCTCGAAGAGGACGCTTTCCATAATGGCTTGTAACCGCCTGACTATCAGACAGTAAGCAGACGCACACTAAAAGGCCACCTTTCGCGTTGTGAAAGGTGGCCTTTTAGCGTGTCAAAGACGGCCTTTTGCAATGCGAAAAGCCGTCTTTTGGAAAACCGAAGGAAAGCGGCAGGATGCAAAGCGGCGGCAAAAAGTATGCTTTCTTCAAAATTTCCACAAAATAACATGTTATCTTTGCATCAGACAAAACAAAAGGCCGTAACGTCCGTTCTCATGAACGGTAACGGCAAACAACGTCCGTGCAACCGTAAAAACACCATTAAACCATGTGGAAATATTATGCTTTGCTTTCCGCATTCTTTGCCGCGCTGACGGCAATCTTCGCCAAAATCGGGGTGAAAGACATCAATTCAGACCTTGCCACGGCCATCCGCACCGCCGTAATTTTGCTCATCACGTGGGGCATCGTGCTCTTCGGCAACCATTTGGGCGAGGTGCGTGGCATACCGCGCCACGCCTGGCTGTACCTCGTATTGTCGGGAGCGTCCACGGGGTTGTCGTGGCTTTTCTACTTCAAGGCGTTGCAGACGGGCGACGTGTCGCGCGTTGCGCCGGTAGACAAGCTAAGCGTCGTGATTACCATCTGCCTGTCGTTCCTCTTCCTCAAAGAGCCGGTAAGCCTGCGCGTTGTGGTCGGCGCGCTGCTAATCACCGCCGGGAGCATAGTAATGCTTGCACGGTGAGAACGTGAAATGACCGGAAACGTATAATAAAAGCAATATTATAGGCTTGACACCTGCCATGATTACAACACAAAAAGAGCGTCATTAAAGGCGAAATCGCTTTTAATGACGCTATTCATCAGCCACGGTTTGTGGTTATTCCTGCGGCCTGAATATGCTGAAGTTGACGCTGCCGTAGGCGCGGTGCTCTATGAATCCGGGCACGTCTTCGAACGAATTGTGCTTGCCGTGCTCGAAAACGAACACGCCGCCGGGCTTCAACAGACGGCGTTCGAGGACGAGCCGGGGCAGCGTAGGCAGTTCGGGCAGGGCGTAAGGAGGGTCGGCGAAGATGAAGTCGAACTGCTGGTGGCAGCTCTTCAAGAAGCGGAACACGTCGCCGCGCAGGGGCACACACTTGTCCGTCCCGAGCTTCTTGAGGCACTGGCGGATGAAAGCGTGATGGTCGCGGTCGGCCTCAACGCTTATGACAGACGAGCATCCGCGTGAAAGGAGTTCGAGAGATATGCTGCCGGTGCCCGAGAACAGGTCGAGAGCCGTTGCCCCGTCGAGGTCGATGTAGCCGTTAAGCACGTTGAAAATGTTTTCCTTCGCGAAGTCGGTTGTCGGCCTCGCCTTGAACGTCTTGGGAATGTCGAAATGGCGTCCCTTGTATATTCCGGTTATAATACGCACGTTGTGAATTAAGAATTAAGAGTTAAGAACTAATAAAACAACAAGTTATGAATTAAGAATTAAGAGTTAAGAATTAAGAAAATATGCCTTGTACAATTTGTAATAGTGTTTTTCTTAATTCTTAACTCTTAATTCTTAACCCTTCAAGAAGTATGTCATCAAGTCGTATGGCAGACCTTTTATCTCGGTGATTGGCGCCCTGTTGAACTCTGCTTTGGGATTGATTACATATACGTTTTGCACGAACTGGCGCAGCTCTTGCACGAGTTCGTCTCGTCCCGGCAGCTCGCCTACGAGGTGAAGCTCGTCGCGGCGGTTGTCGAAGGCCAGCTGCTTCCACACATTCAGTATGAAGTAGACGGCGTCTGGAGCAAGGTTTGTGTCAAAACTGTTGGTGAACTTGAAGCGGTTTTGCTGGAAACTGAACACATCGAGCTTCTTGTCATGGAAATAAGCGTACAGCTTCTGCCTCACTCCTGTGAAGCTGCGACGGTACAGATGTTCCCATACAGGGGCGCAGACGTGGGTGTAACGCACATCGCCGAAATGGTCGTCAACAACCAGTTTCAGGTCTTTGTTCATCGAATATACGGCCACCGCGTTGAGCGAAGGCAGCACGGTGTGCATCACAGTCTCGCCGGTGCGGCCGGTTATGGCGTGATGATAATACACGTCTTTAAGCGAATCCTTGTATTCATCGACAGGAATCATCAGCACGGGCGAGTCAACAAGCACCATGGCCCGCTGCCATCCGCCGGGTTGCAGGTTGATTTCCTTGAACGCTTCCCTGAGGTTTGCCGCCATGGATATTCCGCTCCTTACGGTGTAAGGCTCGAATACGATGCCCGCAGCGCTGCCCGGGTCGAGAGCGGAGAACGACAAAGTGTGGCGGCCTACGCGGATAGTAAGGCGCGGCTTCTTCTTTGTTGACAAGGTGAGGGGTGACAAGCCGGCCTGTGCATCGGCCGCAGTGTCGGCCCGTCTGGCCGTCTGTTGAAATATCTTATTCCCAGTTTCCTGCATTGTCGTTGGGTGTGATTAAGTCTCCTATTTTAAGTCCGGGGTAACGTCCGGCGTTGTTCGCTTCTTCAACAAGGTTTGAGACGCTGTTCCCGTCAAGTCCTTCGAGATAGTCTTCATAGCCCGCGCCGCACTCCATCAGCGGTATTTGCCGCCCCGACTTGCCTATTTGCGTGTTGACGGCGATGTCGAACTTCTTGCCTTCCGTGAACGGGATGTACTGCAAGGAGTCGGCAAGATAACCGTGCTTGACCATCTCTCCGAAGTCGTCGGTATATGTTCCGTTAGCCTTGCGGTAGCGTTCCTCGGCGTACCTGATTTTCACCAGCCGCTGTTTCACCGCCTGTTCGCGCTCGGCACGCAGCCTGTCAAACCGTATCGGGGCGTATATGCTGAGCGCACACGCTACGGCCAATGCGGCGGCAAGCACGCCTAAAACGTAGTTTCTTTTGATTTTGACCATCCCCGAAAACGGCGTTTGCCTTGGATAAAAAACTATTTAATGAGTATGCGCAGCATGTTATACCAATTATTATTAGTAAGTTTGCATCATGCTGGCGCATCCTGTGCGTTGCAAAAATACTCCAAATTATCCGTAAGACCAAACCTTTAAGTTAAAAACTGATGATTGTTGACGAACTGGCTTTGCTCGTAAGGCAGGCTTTCGGCCTTGTTCCGACACGCGAACAGGCCGTTGCGATAGATACGTTTTGCCGCTTCATGACCGACAGGGACAGCCACGCGGTGATGATTTTGCGCGGTTCCGCCGGTACGGGCAAGACCTCCTTGGCCGCCGCAATGGTCAAGACGATGACCATGTTGCGGCAGAAGACAGTGCTGCTTGCCCCCACCGGGCGCGCCGCAAAGGTGTTCTCGCTCAACGCGGGCCGCCAGGCGCTCACCATACACCGCCGCATATACAGGCAAAAGGCCTTCACTGGCGAGGACAGCAGCTTCAACCTGAACGACAACCTGGCGCAAGACACGCTCTTCATGGTGGACGAAGCCTCGATGATAGCCAACGGAGGGGCGGTAGAGACGATGCACTTCGGCACGGGCAGGCTGCTCGACGACCTCGTCAGCTTTGTCTACTCTGGGCGCAACTGCCGCATGATGCTCATCGGAGACAAGGCTCAGCTGCCGCCCGTAGGCGCTGAAGAGTCGCCCGCCTTGTCGGCCGAATACATGCAGGGGTACAGCCTGAAGGTGTACCAGTGCGAGCTGGAAGAGGTGCTGCGACAGGCCGAAGGCTCGGGCATACTATACAACGCGACCGTCATCAGGCGCATGGTGACGCACGACGAAGTGACGCAATTGCCCATGATACGCTTCAAAGGCTTTGCCGACATACGCATGGTGCCGGGCGACGAGCTTATCGAGCAGCTTAACGGCAGCTACTCCGAGGTGGGCATGGACGAGACTATCGTCGTGACGCGGAGCAACAAACGCGCCAACATATACAACGCCGGAATACGCAACATGGTGCTCGGACGCGAGGAGGAACTTACCGCCGGCGACATGCTCATGGTGGTAAAGAACAATTATTATTGGCTGGAGAAGGAAAAACAGAGTGAAGAACGAAGAGTGAAGAGTGAAGCATTCAATAGCAATACCAGCACTTCATCCTCAAGGCAAACTAATTCTTCGCTCTTCACTCTTACCTCTTCACTTAACGGCTCGTTCATCGCCAACGGCGACCGGGCGTGCATCCGGCGCGTGCGCAACGTCAGGGAGCTGTACGGCTTCCGCTTTGCCGACGTGTGGCTCCAGTTTCCCGACTACGGCAATTACGAGCTTCAGGCTACCGTAATGCTTGATACGCTTACGTCGGAAGCGCCCGCACTGACGCGCCAGCAGAGCGAACAGCTGTTCAACGCCGTGCTTGAAGACTATCAGGACATACCCCTCAAGGCCGACCGCATGAAGCATGTGCGCGAAGACAGGTTCTATAACGCCCTCCAGGTGAAGTTCGCCTACGCCGTAACCTGCCACAAGGCGCAGGGCGGACAGTGGGCTCACGTCTACGTAGACCAGGGCTACATGACCGACGACATGCTCACTCCCGACTACATCCACTGGCTCTACACCGCCTTCACGCGCGCCACCGAGCGGCTGTTTCTCGTCAACTGGCCCAAGACGCAGACAACAGAATGATATTAATCAAATATAAAAAACATCCTTTGTAGGGACATAATTCATTATGTCCGCACGCCGCGAAGAGGCGTATTAATCAAACGTAGCACATTAAAAATGTTCTTTCAGAACATGCGGACATAATGAATTATGTCCCTACAAAGGGTGTTTTCATACCAAGCGCAGGTCTTAATATAACGCATAACAGCCGTCATTTCTCTTTCCGCCCCTCGCCGCTTGGCAATGTACAAGCGGCGAGGGGCGCGTCGTTTATATATTATCGTAAAAATAAAATGGTAAAAACTGTAAGCAAAAGTAATGCTGGTGCTTATGGTATTTCATAATGCACGCATTAACAATACGCAACCGCAAGCATTCCAATACGTTTTCCTTTCAATTCCGAAAGGCCGTCTTTCAGCCTGCCAAAGGTGGCCTTTCGCAAGCCAAAAGGCCACCTTTTACAACGCCGTTTGCCGCCTTTTGCACGGCCAACGGCTTCCGTTTTAATTTTTGACGGCATCGTTTGCGAGTATCGCCGATATTCTATATCTTTGCATAAGATAAGCTGCGCTCGGGAAATTGAAAGCAAGCTTTCTTTCCACTCGCTTGCATTATCTTTGCAATATAACATCTGAACACGACAAAAATGACATCTATCCTCCTTTTCTTAGCAGGCGCGCTCATCGCCGCCGTAGTGCTAATGCTCGCCAACCAGCGCAGAGCCAAGGAACAGAACGAGCGCATCACGTCGCTCTCAAGCGAAGTTTCGGCCCGGCAACGGGAAGCCGAGATGCTGACTGGGCAGCTTGACGCCGCCAAGCGCGAGTATGAACGGCAGCTCGCGGAGGCCAAACGGCAGTATGAAGCGCAGCTGGAAGAGGCCGACCGGAGGCACGAGCGCGACAAGGAAGAGCGCACGGCGATGCTCGACAGGCAGTTTGCCGAGCGGCTGAAGCTGGTGCAGGAGCAGCTCAACACCACCACCGAGCGGCTGTTGAAACAGCGTTCGGAGGAGCTTGACCGCACCAACCGCACGCAGATGGACTCCATCCTGGCCCCGATGAAGGCCGTGATGGCCGAGATGAAGAAGTCAATGGACGACAACCGCGAGTCGTTTACGCGCTCAACGGCGTCGCTAAGCGAGCAGCTGCGGCAGATGCACGCCACGACGACCAGCCTCGGCGCGGAGGCCGAAAAGCTGTCGAAGGCGTTGCAGACGGGGCCGAAGGTACAGGGCGACTTCGGCGAAATGAAGCTCAACGACTTGCTCGACAAGTTCGGCTTCACCAAAGGCGTGGAGTACGACGTTCAATATACAATGCGCGACTCGAAAGGCAACGTCATCCGAAACGACGACACCGACGACATGATGCGCCCCGACGTGGTGCTGCATTACCCCGACCACAAGGACGTAATAATAGACTCCAAGGCGTCGCTCACGGCCTTCATAGGCTACGTCAACGCCGAGACCGACGACGAGCGCAAGCGTTACTTGGACGAACACGTCAAGAGCGTGCGCCGGCACGTTGATGAACTGTCGGCCAAAAGCTACGGCAAATACTCAATGGAAGGCGGCACTACGCTCGACTTCGTAATAATGTTCGTGCCGCAGGAAGCGGCCATGCAGCTTGCCGTCTCGGCCGACGCTACGCTTTGGAACTACGCCTTCGAGCGCAACGTAGTCATCACCGGCGAGCAAAACCTGTTCTCGCTGCTGCGCCTCTTGCAGATAGCGTGGACGCAACAGAGGCAGGCCGACAACCAGGAACAGGTGTTCGGACTGGCTAACTCGCTTGTGGAGCGCGTCGCACTGTTCGTAGAACGCTTTGACAAAATAGGGCGTAACGTAGAGGCTGTCCAGGCCGCTTACGACGAGGCGAAGAAGGCCATGACCGGCAACCGCGGCTTCGTCACGTCGGCACGGAAGCTCGTAGAGATGGGCGCAAAGGAGAACCCGAGGCGCAAGCTGCCGGAAGAGTAAGGCTTGTAAGCCCCTCCCCAATCCTCCCGGGGGAGGGAGCATTGCTCCATCCATGTGACGTTTGCGCCCAGACTCCCTCCCTCGGGAGGGTTGGGGAGGGGCTTATGTTTAACAGTATTGTAACATCTCCGTAATAGATATGAATACATTTGTCGGTACTTTTGCAACGGGTATTAAAAACAAAGTTTATGGACAACAATTACAGAATACTGGTAGTAGACGACGAACAAGACTTGTGCGAAATCCTGAAGTTCAACCTTGAGACCGACGGTTACACCGTAGAGACGGCCAACTCGGCCGAAGAGGCACTGGAGATGGACATCAAGAGCTTTGACCTGTTGCTGCTCGACGTGATGATGGGCGGCATGTCGGGCTTCGCCATGGCAAAGAAGCTGAAGGCAGACCCCGAGACCAAGGACATCCCCGTGGTATTCCTGACCGCCCGCGACACGGAGAACGACACCGTGACGGGCTTCAACCTTGGTGCCGACGACTACATATCAAAGCCTTTCTCCATACGCGAGGTGCTCGTAAGGATACGCGCCGTGCTGCGCCGAACGGCCGAACGGAACGGCGAACAGCAGTCGAACGTGCTGCGGTACCAGGGCCTTGAGCTCAATCTTGACAAGAAGACGGTGAGCATAGACGGCGAAGACGTGCCGTTCACAAAGACCGAATTCGAGATACTTCACCTGCTTCTCGACGAGAAAGGGCGCGTGTTCTCGCGCCAGGAGCTAATCGACCGCATCTGGCCGAAAGACGTCTTAGTGCTCGACCGCACAGTGGACGTCAACATAACACGCCTCCGCAAGAAAATCGGCAAGTTCTCGAAGTGCATCGTAACGCGTCTCGGCTTTGGCTATTATTTCGACGCATAGTGTATTGTTGCGGTCTTACGGTTGTACGGTTTTACGGTTATAAGGTGATACCGTGGTGTCGTAAAACCGTTGACGGACAACCGTAAAACCGTACAACCGTAAGACCTTATAACCTAAGAATTATGTTCAGAACATCCGTAGGAACACGCCTTTACGTCAGCGTGCTGGCCGTATTCATAGCGTTCGCCGCCGCTTTCATAATCTTCCAGCACGCACGTGAGCGCGAATACAAAATCAACTCGCTCAACGCGAGGCTGCAAGACTACAACTCGCGCATGATGGAGACGCTGGAATACATCGGCAACCACTCCGAGGCGACCATCGACCGCTACGTGAAGAGCCACCACATGCACGGCCTGCGCGTAACGCTGATTGAGCGCGACGGCACCGTTGTGTACGACAACATGTACAAGGACTACGCCAAGATGGACAAGCACACCAACCGGCGAGAGGTGCGCGAGGCGTTTACAGACGGCAGCGGGTACGACTTCAGCCGGCTAAGTTCGACGATGGGGCAGACATATTTCTACTCGGCTACGTACGTGCCGGAGTTCGACCTCGTGCTGCGCAGCGCGCTGCCATACGACAACAGCCTGGCCGAAACGTTGCAGGCAGACCAGCACTACCTGTGGTTCTCGCTCGTGGCGATGCTCATACTCGTGCTCATTCTTTACCGCTTCGTAAGCCGCCTGGGCGACAACATAACCAAGCTGCGCCTCTTCGCCAGCCGCGCCGACCACAACGAGAGCCTCGACACGGAAGACCTTGTGGGCTTTCCCGGCGACGAACTGGGCGAGATTGCCGAGCGGATAATAAAAATATACAAGCGGCTGCAACGCACGAAGGAGGAGCAGAACGTGCTGAAACGCCAGCTTACGCAGAACATAGCGCACGAACTGAAGACGCCCGTAGCCAGCATACAGGGGTATCTTGAGACCATACTGGAGAACCCCAACGCCAACGACAAGATGAAACAGCAATTCCTTGAGCGGTGCTACGCGCAGTCGCAGCGCCTCGCCTCGCTGCTGCACGACATATCTACGCTCAACCGTCTTGACGACGCTCCCGACATGGTTGACTTCGAGACGGTTGACATCAACACCATGGTAACGGGCATCATCAAGGACACAGCCTTGCAGATGAGCGAGCGCAAGATGCGCTTTGACAACCGCCTGCCGCAGGGCGTCACCGTGCGCGGCAACCAGTCGTTGCTGTACAGCGTGTTCCGCAACCTTACGGACAACGCCATCGCCTACGCAGGAGAGGGTACGACGATAACCCTGACGGCGTCGCCGACGGACGGCATGTGGAGCTTCACGTTCAGCGACAACGGCGTTGGCGTGCCTTACGAACACCTGCCGCGCCTCTTCGAGCGGTTTTACCGCGTAGACAAAGGGCGCAGCCGCAAGATGGGCGGCACGGGACTGGGACTGGCAATCGTCAAGAACTCTGTGTTGCTGCACGGCGGAACAATAAGCGTGAGCAACAACATTACGGGCGGACTGCGTTTCGATTTCACACTGAAAAAGTAGTTTCGCTACGTCAGCAGCCAGCGCGTCGCAGTCCGGACGGTGCCGCGTTCGGCTGCAAATCGCCGTAAACTGTTACCTATGAGCCTACTTTTACTTACATTATTACTGTGAAAACAAATTGTAAGTTATAATCGTTAACCATGCAGACCGTCTTTGCTTACAATGCAAAAGGCGGTCTTTTACGTTGCGAAAGGCCGTCTTTTGGAGTGTGAAAGGTGGCCTTTTGCAACACGGTTGGCGGCATGTCGCAGAGCCTCCGGCCATTAGTGCGCCGCAGTGCGGTTACAAATCAAAACTTTCTTTTTGTCCTTCAAAGGCCGTTTGCGCCGATTATTTGTCAATGTATTGCCGCCGGAGACGGTGCTTTGTGTGGCGTGCAGTGTCTTTATGACGGAAAATGCGCTTTGCGCCAGGCCTGCCTGCGGATGTGTAAAAACAAGTTATTAATCCTTATTTGTTTTGCGGATATATATACTTTTGCTATATTTGTAGGCAAATCTTATTAACCATGAACCCGATACAAAACTTCGACGGCCTGCTGGCCAGTCTCTCCCGGATGCGCAGACGCAAACGCGTGGCCATGGCTTGTCCTGCCGACTCGCATACAAGATACGTGGTGGAACGCGGTCTGGAGGAAGGCTTTGCCGACTTTACGCTGGTCTGCGCAGGCGAATGCAAGCCCGAGTTTGCCGCCCTTAACGGGCAATATCCCGGCCGTGTGGATGTGATTGTAGAGCCTACGCCTGACGATGCGGCGCGCAAGGCGGTGGCCCTGGCCCGCGACGGAGCGGCCGATGTGCTGATGAAAGGCACCATAAACACCGACAACCTGCTGCACGCCGTGCTCGACAAGGAGCGCGGACTGCTGCGCCCCGGCACTATATTGAGCCACGTCACGACCACGTACATACCGGCCTACGGCAAGCTTGTCGTGTTCGCCGACGCCGCCGTAATACCACGTCCCACGCTGGAACAGTTTGACGCCATCCTCGGTTATGCCGTCGGCGTAAGCCGCAGGCTCGGCGTGGAGTGCCCGCGCGTGGCCTTGGTGAACTTCACCGAGAAGGTAAGCGAGAAGTTTCCGCACACCTTATATTATATGGAGCTGCGCCGCCGTGCCGCCGAAGGACGCTACGGCGACGTGCTCGTGGACGGTCCTATGGACGTAAAGACCGCGCTCGACACCGGCAGCGGCCAAATCAAGGGCATGTCGTCGCCCGTCATTGGCTGCGCCGACGTGCTCGTGTTCCCCAACATCGAGTCGGGCAACGTGTTCTACAAGACGCTCACACTCTTTGCCGGCGCAGAGACGGCCGGTATGCTCTGCGGCACTACGGTGCCCGTAGTGGTGGCCTCGAGAGCCGACTCGTGCGAGTCGAAGTTCTACAGTCTGGCGATGGCCTGCACAGCACACAATGCATAATTCATAATGCCATAATTCATAATTGGGCATACGCCGCAGCGTATTCCACCAACCGATTATGCATTATGAATTATGGATTATAAATTGATTTTAGCCTTTGCGCTGCGCCTCCCGCCTGCCAATTATGAACTGAAAGTCGGCGAAAGCCAATTATGAATTGTGAATTATGAATTGAAAACATATGCGAATATTAGTCATAAACCCCGGGTCCACGTCTACGAAAATAGCCGTCTATGAAGACGAAAAGCCCGTATGGATGACCGGTGCGCACCATCATGTAAGCGAACTGGCGAAGTTCCAGCACATCAGCGACCAGTACGAGTACCGCAGGGACTTCATAATGAAGCGGCTCGAAGACGCCGGAATAGAGCTCCGCTTCGACGCAGTAATAGGCCGGGGAGGCCTTACCAAGCCGCTTACCGGCGGCGTGTATGCAGTGAATGAGCTGATGAAGCACGACCTGCTGCACGCCGAGCGCGAGCACGCCTGCAACCTCGGCGCGCTGATTGCTGCTGAAATAGCCGCCCGGTGCGGCTGCCCCGCCTACATAGCCGACCCCGTGGTGGTAGACGAGATGCGGCCCGAGGCGCGCTACACGGGCTTCCCCGGCATCGACCGCAAGTCAATCTTCCACGCCCTCAACCAAAAGGCCGTGGCTCGAAGGTACGCCGCGTCGGTAGGCAAGAAGTACGAGGAGATGCGCCTCATAGTGGCGCATATAGGTGGAGGAATATCGGTAGGAGCGCATGAATACGGCCGCGTGATAGACGTGAACAACGCTCTCGACGGCGAAGGGCCGTTCTCTCCCGAACGTGCCGGCACCGTACCGTCAGGCCAACTGGTAGACATCTGTTTCAGCGGAAAGTACACAAAGAAGCAGATAAAGCAGATGATAAGCGGCAGGGGAGGGCTGGCCGCGCTGCTGGGCGAGACCGACATGATAACCATAGACCGCAAGGCGGAGGAGGGCGGAGAGCCTTACCGCGAGGTGCTGGCGGCCATGCTCTACACCATAGCCAAACAGATAGGCGCCATGTACGTGGCGATGACGGGCAGGGTGGAGGCCATCATACTTACCGGAGGCATCGCCCACAGCGACTATTGCATGTCCGTGCTGAAGCGGCAGGTGGACTATCTCGCGCCGATAGTGGTAATTCCAGGCGAGAACGAGATGGGTTCGCTGGCGTATAACGCCCTCGGCGTGCTGCGCGGCGAACTGCCCCTACTCACCTATAAATAGGCAACGCCTTGGCGGAAGCCTTACAACCAAGAATTAAAAGTTAAGAAAACAAACACACAACAACACGTTTTTTAGAAATATTTTCTTAATTTTTAATTCTTGGTTCTTAACATCATTGCATTTCATCTGTAAAAACACATAAATACCTTTGCACAAAACTTTAAAAAGGTATTTATATGTTTGATTTACGCAACATTGTAAAAACGTGCGCGGCAGGAGCGGCATTGCTGGTTCCATCGTCGCTTTACGCCCAGAGCCATACCATCACGGGCAAAGTGACAAGCGAAAACGGCGAGCCGCTAATCGGTGTCACGGTAAGGATGAACAGCCTGAAACAAAGCGGAGTGATAACCGACATGGACGGGAAATACACCATGACGGTAAACAAAAGACCCGCAAAGACTGACTCGCTGACATTCAACTACGTAGGCTACGAAAGGAAAACTATAGCCTGGAACGGGAAGACCGAGATAAACGCGAAGCTCGGCGACGGCACGATAGAGCTTAGCAACGTCGTCGTTACCGCGCTCGGCATAAAGCGAGAAGAGAAAGGACTTGGCTTCGCCACCGAGACAGTGGACGGTTCGAAGATAACAGGCACCATGCCGAGCAACTGGTCGCTCGCCCTGCAAGGCGAGGTTGCCGGCCTCAACGTCATATCAGCAGGCGGCCCGCTGTCGTCTACAAGGATTTCACTGCGAGGCGACGTGTCGCTCAACCCCAACGGAAACAACGCGCTAATCGTGGTTGACGGCGTTCCGATGTCAAGCCCGATGAACAACCCTGGAACGTCTTACGGCGCAGGAGACAACAGCGAGAACTCGGTGGACTACGGTAACGGATTCTCCGACCTCAACCCTGACGACATAGAAAGCATACAGGTGCTGAAAGGCGCAAGCGCAGCCGCGCTTTACGGTTCGCGTGCTGCCAACGGCGTTATAATGGTCACCACAAAGTCGGGAGCCGACGCCGAAAAAGGCTGGGGAGTGACTTACAGCTTCAACAACACCTGGGACGTGGCCGCACATTTCCCCGACTACCAGTATGAGTTCGGCCAAGGCTTGCCGTCATACATCGGCAAGGAAGGTACGGAATATGCCGGACAGCTGTACTACTCATACGGAGCTGCCGAAGACGGAAACTCAAGCACGTCGGGCACCAGCAGCGCCTACGGCCCAAGGTTTGAGGGACAAAGCTACTACCAGTACGACCCCGAGCTCGAAGGACGCGGCACGTCGCCTACGCCCTGGCGTCCTTACAGTGACAACCACTCGGGCCTTTTCCAGACAGGCTACACCATGACAAACTCCGTTGCGCTGACAGGCAAGATGGACAGAGGCAGCATGCGCGCCTCGTTCACGCACTCAAAGAACGAATGGATATTGCCGAATACCGGCTACGAGCGCATTACAGCCTCCGTATCGGCCAACCAACAACTGTCAAGAAGGATAAAGCTCAACTTCAAGACTTCTTACACTTACCGCCATTCGGACAACGTCCCCACGCTTAGTTACAACAGTAATTCAATATCATACTTCCTCATATTCCAGAACCCTAACTTCAACCTTGACTGGTTCAAGCCTAAATGGTACAAGGGACAAGAGAACATCAACCAGATACGCCCGTTCAGTTCATACTTGCCAAACCCGTATGTCGTACTCTACGAGTCGGAAAACCCCTCGACAAAACACAGCGTGATATCCACCGCCTCGGCTACGGCGCAGCTTAGCAAGCACTTCGACTTCATGGTGCGTTCAGGCATACAGCTCTCCGCACAAGCGCAAGAGCAGCACCGCCCGATGAGCGACAGGGTGTTCCCCAACGGTTTTTTCAAGAAGCAGAACGTCATCGACTACGAAATAAACAGTGACGCTTTGCTTACTTACCATAACAGTTTCTCCAACGGCCTTAACGTCAACGCTGCTGTGGGAGGTAACATAATGTATTCTTATTACGACATGTTGTCGGCAGCGGTAATCGGCCTCAACACTCCAGGAGTGTACAGCTTGGCCAACGGAGTGTCTGACCCACAGGTGGTGACGACAATCTATAAGAAACAGGTAAACAGCCTTTACTTCACTGCCAACTTCTCATACATGAACAAACTGTTCCTCGACATCACAGGACGCAACGACTGGTCGTCCACCCTACCGAAGAACAACCGTTCGTTCTTTTACCCCTCTGTAAGCGTCAGCGGAATACTCAATGAATGGATAAGGATGCCGAAAGAGATAAGCCTTTTGAAGCTCCGCGCGTCTTGGGCGCAAGTAGGTAACGACACAGACCCGTACAAAACATCGGGATATTACGAGACAAGCCCGTTCGCAGGCTCGCTGACAACATCGCAAACACTGTTCAACGCAGACTTCAAACCCGAAATTTCAAACAACTATGAGGTTGGTTTGGATTTCCGCATGTTCAACAACCGCATAGGTCTTGACGTGACATTCTACTACAACCGAACGAAGAACCAAATACTCGACGCACCGTTCGACCCGACAACCGGTTACACCAAAGGCACCATCAACTCGGGATGCGTGCGCAACCAAGGCATCGAGCTGGTGCTACATGCAATGCCTATAAAGACTAAGGACTGGGAATGGAACGTAACGCTTAACTGGTCGAAGAACGACAACAAGATACTTTCTCTCTCGCCTGAAGCCGACGAACAGCAGGTAATAGGCTCATATGTAAGCGGCAACGTGTCGATAATCGGAACCGTTGGCGGCACTACCGGCGACCTGTGGGGCTACAAGTTGAAGCGCAACGACGCAGGACAAGTGATAATAGGCAGCGACGGTCTGCCCGAACGTACAGATGCCATAGAGTACATAGGCTGCGCATACGCTGACTGGAAAGGCGGTTTCAATACTACATTGAAGTATAAGAACTGGCGCTTCTCAATGTCATGGGACGGACAATACGGCGGACTTATCTACTCACAGTCGCACCACAAGATGATGGAACAGGGACATATAACCGAGAGCCTTAACGGCCGTCTGCCCGGCACTCCATTCTATCTCGACATCACGGACCCGTCCATAGCGCAGCAAATCACAGACGCAGGCTACACGCTGCTTGACGGAGTGTACATGATTGCACCCGGAGTCATCGACAACGGCGACGGCACTTACAGGCCGAACGACATCATTACAACCGTTGAGAAATACAACAAGGAGACTTACAGGATTGCCAACGTGGAGACAAACTCGTTCGACGCGTCATACCTTAAGCTGCGCGAGCTGCGCCTGGATTTCGACTTCCCAACCAAATGGCTCAAGAACACGTTTATCAAGAAAGCAAGCATTGGTGTATATGGCCGCAACCTTCTGTGCATAACTGACTATCCGATGTTCGACCCGGAGACGGTATCACTTGACGGAAGCACGATGGTCACAGGTGTGGAAGTCGGCACTCTGCCGAGCACACGCTCATACGGAATCAACTTCAACGTATCATTTTAACCAATATAACATAAGATGAAAAAGCTTATAAGAAATATAATGCTCATGCTCGCGGCTCCCGCACTGCTGCTTACTTCATGCCACGAGTCGTTCGACGAGCTGAACACCGACCCGACGCACATGAGCGAAGCCAACGCAGGCAGCTTTCTGCGCCCCATCATGTACGGGATGTCAACATACAATTGGAACAGGTACGACTCGTGGACTTTCGAGCTTATGCAGATTTGCGTATCGACAAGCTCCACGTCGGGCATCGGCTGGTACAACGCCACCGACGCGTCCGGTGACGGCACATGGACAAATTATTACTATTACCTGACCAACGCCAAAGCCATGTACAAATACGGAGAGCAGGCCGAGGACAACAATTACATGGCAGTATCGCTCACGCTTCAGGGCTGGATATTCGAACTTCTGACCGACGCTTTCGGCGACATACCCTTTGAAGATGCCTGCAAAGGCGAAGAGGGCGTTTACCAGCCGCGCTTCGACAAGCAGCAAGACGTATATGCAAACATCATAGACATGCTCGACGAAGCAAACAGATTGTACGACACATCGAAAGGACTGCAGTTCAACAGCCAGGGCGACATGCTTTACTGCACGTCCGATGAGGACACCGAAGGCATCATGCTGTGGAAAAAGTTTGCCAACTCCCTGCGGATGAGGGCTTTGCTCCGCGTAGTCGATGTGCCCGGACTTGACGCGGCGGCAAAGCTGAAAGAGATGGTTGACAACCCTGCGGAATACCCCTTGTTCGAGTCAAACGACGAGTCGGCGATGGTTGCCGTAAGCGGTGTTGCGCCCGAAGAAGCACCTCTGGCACGCCCGTCAGACTTCACATCGTACAGGGTCTTGTCCGAATTCTTTATCAATACGCTGAAAAACTGGAATGACCCGCGCCTTCCTATTTTCGCCAGAACGGCCACAAACAATGGTGTGGAGGGCTACTATGGAATGCAGAGCGGCTACCAGGTGTTGCCAAGCATCAACGCCTCTTACCCCAATACGGACAACCTGGCGGTGGCTCCGATGGAGCTTCAGCTGATGACTTACCCAGAAATCCTTTTCATAAAGGCCGAACTTGCACAACGCGGAGTAATCAACGCTGACGCAAAAAGCCTGTACGAGCAGGCCGTAACGGCGGCCATTGAACAATGGGGAGCAATGGTTCCGGCAGGCTATTTCGATAATCCTCGGACCGCCTATGACGGCACTTTGCAACGCATCATGGAACAGAAGTTCTACGCCCTGTTCTTCTGCGACTACCAGCAGTGGTTCGAGCACAACCGCACGGGCTATCCGGAAATACCTGTAGGGCCGGGCGTTGACAGCACGAAGAAGATGCTCACACGCTTCAAGTATCCGTCAATCCTGCAAAGGACGAACAAGGCCAACTACGATGCGGCGAAAGAATCGATGGGCGGCGACGACTTTTATATAAAACTTATATGGCAGAAATGACAACATTAAAAAGAAAGGATGTAAAGATGAAAAAGATGTTTTTATTAATCGCATTGTGCGTATCGACACTTTCCAACGCACAAGACATGGCAATGGCTACGGGCAAAGACTTGACCCCAGTCACCAACACTACAACGGCAACCGCGGCTGAAAGCAAGCCCAAAATTGAATACACGTTCCACACATATGGCGATATACCCGTAGCCAAGACGGCGTTCGAGGAAGAACATTACCTCGGAAACGACGTGTCAAAGAAATGGAACACATTTATCGCAAACTATCGCCACGAATACTCCGTCAGCGTAGGTCTGTCAAACTCGGGTTACGAGTTTGTCAAGCCTGCCGTTTACAACGCCGTACAGCGCGCCAACAAATACGTGAAAAAAGCCTTGAAGAAGAACATCATGACGCGCGACGAGGCCATAAGCACGATGTCGCACATACTCGACTGTGCCAACGTAATCTGCTTCTATGACAACACTCAGAAGTTCGAGGACGCCGCAAAGGCGGCCAAGAGCGGCGAAGACGTTATCAGGCTGTTCAACAAGGTTGAGATTATAAGATGAAAACAACCTGCGACATGAAGATGAAAGCACTGCTGGCGCTGCTCTTGAGCACGGTGTTCATGGGCAGCGGAGTAGCCCAAGAGACGGTGTTCAACGTCTCGGGCACGGTGAAAGACACGTCCGGGCGCGGAATAGAAGGTGTCGTAGTGAACGACGGCGTGAACTTCACGCTGACCGACAAGGCCGGCCGATGGTCGCTGCGCACCGACACCATAGTGAGCAAGTTCATAAGCATATCCACGCCGTCGGCCTACCGGCTGCCTGAAAAAGACGGCATAGCCGCAGGCTTCTACGCACCAGTAGGCAAGGCGGTAAGCGCGGCGGGATGCGACTTTGTGCTGGAAAAGCGCGACAAGGTAGAAGAAAACTTCCACTATATCGCCATATCCGACCCACAAGTGCGCACGCAGCGCGACATGGAGAGGTGGCGCAGCGAGGCGATGAGGGACATACGCCAAACGGTGGACTCGCTGCGCAAGGGGCGCGAAGTGGTAGGCATCGCGCTCGGCGACCTTGTCTTTGACAACATGCCTCTTTACTCCGACTACATCGAGTCGGTAAGGAATACGGGCATGACGATGTTCCAGTGCATAGGCAACCACGACTTCGACAAGCGTTGGCAAGACCTGCACAACATGCGCCTCGGCACTCCCGTGTACGGCGAAATGGAGTATGGCAGGCACTTCGGGCCTACGGACTACTCGTTCAACATAGGCCGCGCGCACATCATAACGATGAAGAACATCGACTACGCAGGCGGCAAGAAGTACCAGGAGCACATAACCGACCAGCAAATCGCCTGGCTTGAAAAAGACTTGAGCTACGTGCCAAAGGGCTCGCTCGTAATACTGAACATGCACGCCGCAGGCTGGAACACCGTAGGCGGCGACGGCAACATACGCAACGCCGGGCAGCTGGAAAAGGCGCTTGAGGGCTACCGCGTACACGTGTTCTGCGGACACACCCACTTCTACGAGAACATCGAAGTGAGCGAAAACCTGTACCAGCACAACATAGGTGCAGCCTGCGGAGCATGGTGGACGGGATGGATTAACCGCTGCGGCGCGCCTAACGGCTACCTCGTCGTTGACGTTAACGGCGACGACCTGCGCTGGCACTACAAGGCGACGGGTTTCCCCATGAGCCGCCAGATGACGCTTTACGCCCCCGGCGAATTCTCGTCGCAGAAGGATTACGCCGTGGCCAACGTGTGGGACTATGACTCGAAATGCCGTGTGGAGTGGTACCAGGACGGACGCGCGATGGGCGCAATGGAGCGTTTCACGGATGTTGACGAGGGCTACAACTCGCGTTACGCCAGGCGCAAGAGCGACTCCGAGACGGCGCACCTGTTCCGCTGCAAGCCCCAAGGAGAGTATAAGGAGATACGCGTAGTGTTCACCAACCGCTTCGGCGAGCAATACTCCGACACCATAAAGCCAGAAATAGAGGTCATCGCCCACCGCGGCGGAGCGGGGCTTTACCCCGAGAACACCATCGAGGCGATGCTCAACGCCGTCAACATAGGCATACGCGACCTTGAGTTCGACATGCACGTGACGCGCGACAGCGTAGTCGTGGTATCACACGACCCATACCTCAAGGGCTACGGCGAGCAGTACCCGCTCTACGCCAACACGTATGCCGAGCTGGCGAAGCTGACCATCGGCGACAAGGCCGACAAGCGCTTCCCCGGCCGCAAGGACGTGGCGTGCCACATCCCTACTGTGACCGCGCTCATAGATTCTGTCGAGGCTTACTGCCACAGGCACAACCTGCCGCCGGTAAACTACACCATCGAAATAAAGTCGTCGAGCAAGAAGGACGGCACTCTGTCGCCCGACTACAAGACGTTCGCCGACCTTTGCGTCCGCGCGTTGGCCTCGCGCAGCCTCGGTTCGCGCCTGCTGCTCCAGAGCTTCGACGTGCGCACGCTGAAATACGTACATGAACGCTGGCCCAACATACGCCTGCTGTACCTTGTGGACAAGTCGGTGGGCAGCTATGACGAGGCCATGGGCCGCCTCGGCTTCACGCCCTACGCCATAAGCCCCGACTTCCCCATGATAAACGCGGACTTTGTAAAGAAGGCTCACGCCGACGGGATGCGCGTAATACCCTACACGGTAGACCGCGAAAAGGATGCCGTCAGGATGAAAGAGGCAGGCGTTGACGCCATCATAACCAACTATCCCGACCGCATGACTGAATGGCTTGACAGATAACTCACGGTCTTTTGCCTTCCAAAAGGCCATGTTTTACGCGCTAAAAGGCCGTCTTTCGCAACGCGAAAGACGGCCTTTTGCAAAGCCATTGATTATCAACGGGTTACAAAGGTGCGGCAAAACGCCTTGCCAATGGCCGTTTTAATATTCCGTTAAGATTTGCAACGGAGGGCTTTCCCGTTTCCGTGTTACGCCGAAAACGTGTATATTTGCAACACAGATTACAACAAACAGAAGAGATGAAAAGACATTTATTTATTGCAAAAGCCATCCTTGCGGCCGTTATTTTGGCCGGTCTCGGATGCGCAAGGGGCACGGCCGCAGGTGTGGACAGGCCCAAGCTTGTTGTCGGGATAGTGGTTGACCAGATGCGCTGGGACTACCTTTACCGCTACTACGGCCTCTACGGCGAGGGCGGATTTAAGCGGATGATGCGCGAAGGCTACAACTGCGAGAACACGATGATTAACTACGTGCCAACGGTTACAGCCGTAGGCCACACGTCGGTGTTCACCGGCTCGGTGCCTGCCATCCACGGCATAGCCGGCAACGACTTCATGATGGACGGACGCATGGTGTACTGCTGCGAGGACTCTACGGTGAGCGGCGTGGGCACCGACGGCAAGGCGGGCCGCATGTCGCCGCGCAGGCTGCTCTCTACGACCATCGCCGACGAGCTGAAAATAGCCACCGGCTTCAAGGCCAAGGTGATAGGCGTGTCGCTGAAAGACCGCGCCGCCATTCTGCCTGCCGGCCATTCGGCCGATGCCGCGTACTGGATGGACAACTCTACGGGCCGCTTCATCACGAGCACTTACTACATGAAGGAGCTGCCCCGGTGGGTCGTAAGCTTCAACAAGAAGTACGGCGGACGGAGCGAAAGCGAAGTGTCATACTCCACCTACGGCAACCTCGTTACGGCGGAGATGGCAAAGGCTGCCGTAGAGGGCGAGGCTCTGGGGCAAGACTCCGTGACCGACATGCTCACCGTAAGCTTCTCCGTTACCGACAAAGTGGGCCACAAGGTAGCCACGCACAGCCCCGAGATACAGGAAATATATGTAGACGTTGACAAAAGGCTGGCCGACCTGTTCGCTTATCTTGACCAAAAGGTTGGCAAGGGGCAGTATCTGGCCTTCCTCACCGCCGACCACGGCGCGGCCAACAACATACTGATGTTGCAGGAACACGGCATACCGGCCGGCGGATTTGTGGCCTCGAAGGTAGCGAAAGAGCTTGACACATACCTCAAGCATAAGTTCGGCGCGCGGCAAAGCCTCGTCAATGGCATAGGCAATTACCAGGTATTCATAGACCACAAGGCCGTGGAGGCGATGCGGCTCGACCTCGGCGAGGTGAAGGCGGCGGCCATCGAATGGCTGAAGCGCGACCCGCAGCTGGCCTATGTGGTAGACCTTGAGCACGCGGCCACGGCCACCCTGCCGGCAATAATCAAGGAACGCATCATCAACGGCTACCACCGCCTGCGCAGCGGAGACATACAGCTCGTGCCCAACCCGGCCAACTACGAGGTGGGCGAAGGCCCCATCGACCGCGGCACGACGCACGGCGTATGGAATCCGTACGACTCTCACATACCGTTCCTGCTCATGGGATGGGGCGTGAAGCCCGGACGCACCGACGCCAAGACCACCATCAACGACATCGCCGCCACCGTGTGCGCACTAATCCACGTGCAGATGCCCAACGGATGTATAGGCAACGCGGTGGTAAACAATTAAGAATTAAGAGTTAAGAATTAAGAAAATATGCCTCATTGGTAGTTTTCTTAATTCTTAACTCTTAATTCTTAATTAATCTTTCAACCGTAAGGTTGGTTGTCTTATCAGTAAATAAGATACATTCCGTCTCGCCTTTTTTGTGTAATTTTGCACCGTGAAACAAGACAAAAGGCAATACAGTATGAAACTTATAGCAAACACCGAGTTCGGCGGAGAGCGTCCGCTCTTCGCCTCGCACGACCTTCACATCGACAACGTAACCATCCGCGAGGGCGAATCGGCCATCAAGGAGTGCAGCAACATAGTGGCTACCAACTGCCGCTTCGAGGGCAACTACCCCTTCTGGCACGTCCACGGCTTCACCATCAAGGACTGTTACTTCGCCGTGGGAGGCCGCTCCGCCCTGTGGTATTCTGACCACCTGAAGATGCAGGACACTGTAATCGACGCGCCAAAGATGTTCCGCGAGATGAACGACATCGAGATAGAGAACGTCGAGATGAACGATGCCGACGAGGTGTTTTGGCGTTGTGAGCGTATCAACGTCAAGAACCTGAAGCTGCACGGAGGCACTTACCCCTTCATGTTCAGCACGGGCATCAGCGTTGACGGTCTCGAGAGCGACAGCAAATACGTGTTCCAGTACGTCAAGGACGTAGTCATCCGCAACGCGAAAATAACCACGAAGGACGCTTTCTGGGAAGTGGAGAACGTAACAATCTACGACTCCGAACTGAACGGTGAGTACCTTGGATGGCACTCGAAGAACCTGCGCCTCGTCAATTGCCACATCTCCGGCGAGCAGCCTCTTTGCTATGCGCACGACCTGAAGCTGGAAAACTGCACCTTCGACGCCTCCTGCGACCGTGCATTTGAATACTCTACGCTCGACGCCGACATACGCGGAGCAATCACGAACATAAAGAACCCCACTTCGGGACGCATCGTGGCAGACTCCATCGGCTCCGTAACGCTCGACGAAAACATCAAGGCTCCGGCCGATTGCGAAATCAAAACGAGAAACAATAAATAAAGAGAAGCCCCTCCTGACCTCCCCAACGGGGAGGAACATTGAATACTTTGCTTGAAAGGTATCTTGTTCCTCCCCGTTGGGGAGGTCAGGAGGGGCTTTCTTATTAAGTTCCATGTCCGTCGCCATTGCATACTTCCTCATCTACGTAGTGTGGGGCTCCACCTACTTTTTCATTGGCCTTTGCCTGCGCGACTTACCACCGTTCGTGCTTGGCGCGGTGCGTTTCCTTGTGGCCGGAAGTATGCTCTTGGCCGTCTGCAGGCTGCGCGGCGAGCATCTGTTCAAGACAAAGCTCATATTGAAGTCTGCCGTGAGCGGCATCATCCTGCTGTTCGTAGACCAGGCGGTCATCATGTTTGCGCAGCGGTTTGTCAGTAGCAGCCTCGTCGCAATCATAGCTTCATCGACCGCAGTGTGGATAATGCTGCTCGACGTTCCCATGTGGCGGCGCAACTTTAAAAGCCTTTCCGTCGTCTTGGGAGTGCTTTTAGGCGTGGTAGGTGTCGGCCTTTTATACGTAGAACAGCTGCTTGACGACGTGCAGACGGGCGCCCATGCCGAGTACGGAGTGCTGCTGTTGATAGGCGGATGCGTGTCGTGGGCGTGCGGAACGCTATACTCCAAGTACCGCAGCTCGGCCGAAGAAGACAGCGGCGGACTGGCCGGAGCGGCATGGCAGATGGTCGCCGCAGGCGTTGTCTTTGCCGTTTGCGCCTGCACTACGGGCGGTTTCGCCGAGGTAAACACCGCCTCCGTATCCACAACTACATGGCTTTCATTGGCTTACCTGATAATATTCGGCTCGCTGATGGCTTACACCGCTTACGTATGGCTGCTCAAAGTGCGCCCTGCAACGGAAGTAGCCACCCACGCATACGTCAACCCCGTAGTTGCCGTTGTCCTCGGGGCAGGCATCGGAGGAGAAGAAGTCACGGCGGTACAGCTGGCCGGACTGGCCGTAATACTGCTCAGCGTGATGAGCATTAACAGAAAAATGAAATGAACAAAAACAGTCTTTCGCCCGTAAAACCTTCCGAACGTTATGTCATTCTGGACGCTTTGAGGGGCTTTGCGCTTATCGGCATCATCCTCGCCAACTACCCGGAGTTCTCCCTTTACACGTTCAAGACGGCGGAAGAGGCCGCCGCAATGCCTACGGCAGGCATCGACCGGGTGGTAAAGTTCTTGCAATACGTGCTGGTGGACGGCAAGTTCTACACGCTGTTCTCACTCCTTTTCGGCATTGGTTTCTCCATAATCATCAGCCACGCACAGGCCAAGGGCGTGGCAGGTTTCCGCCTGTTTTACCGCCGCATGGCCATACTCATGCTGATAGGATTCGTCCATCTGATGTTCATTTGGAGCGGAGACATACTCATGTTGTACGCCCTTATGGGTATGGCGTTGCCCTTGTTCAGGCACATGGGCGACAAGGCATTGCTCCGCTGGGCTGTGTTCTTCCTGCTGTTGCCCGTCGCCGTGGATGCGTTCACATGGCTTTCGGGTGTCAGCCTGTCAGCCCCGGCGGTGCGGGCGCAGTGGCATCACTGCCGCATGTACGGCATAACGGAGGAGAACTTCGGCTATTGGCTGCGCGATGCGGACACATATAAAGAGGTGTTTGAGTTCCTTGTACAGGGTGCATTGGTGCGAGTGCAGGAGTTTGTAGACGGCAACCGCTACTTCAAGGTTATGGGATTGTTCATCATCGGCTTTTATATCGGGCGGCGGAAGATGTACGCCGACCTTGCAAGCCACAACGACTTGCTGCGCCGCGTGACGCGTTTCGGCCTCATGGTTGGACTTCCCCTGTCGGTGGTTTACGCCTGGAGCGCGACAAGCGGACACCCTTTCGGCCCGGTAGGGCATTCCGTACTCTACCTGACAAGCGTCTATCCGCTGGGCTTCGCATACATGGCAGGGCTGTGCCTGCTGTTCCTTAGGAGCAAGGATGCTGGCATTTGGCGGTGGTTGGCGGCACCGGGCAGGATGGCGTTGACCAACTATGTCGGCCAGTCTGTCGTCGGAATGTTCCTCTTTTACGGTATAGGCATGGGACTTGGAGCGGGCGTCGGGCTGTCGGCAACGGAGCTTATAGCCCTTGGAGTATTCCTTTTGCAGACGTTGGCGAGCCGCTTTTGGCTGGCTTTCTGCCAGTTCGGACCATTGGAATGGGTATGGCGTATGCTCAATTACGGAAAGACATTCAGCTTGTTTAAGGGCTGGAAAAGTTAAGAATTAAGAGTTAAGGATTAAGAAAATATGACTTGCTCTGCATGTCAAGAGCATTTTGCAAGTCATATTTTCTTAATTCTTAACTCTTAATTCTTAACTCTAAAAAACCGTCTCCGCCAGTCTTTTTTCAATCTCTTCGACGTAAACGTTGGCGAAATCTATGCGTCCTTGCGGGTCGATTAGGTAAAAAGTGGGAGTCCACTTGATGTTGTATGCCGAGGCAACGGTGCTCCGGCTTGCAGGCACAAGCTCGCGGTGCTGCATCCAGAGGAGGCCGTTCTTTTCGATATATGTGCGCCATTGGTCTTCATCCGTATCGAAGGAGACACCCAAGATGACAAGTCCGCGTGGCCCATAAGTGCTGTGTATGCGCTTCATCGACGGCGTAGCGTCGCGGCAGTCGCTGCATGTTGACCTCCAGAACTCGATGAGCACGTAGCTGCCGCGCAGCGAAGCGAGCGTCTGCCCGTCAGGATTGTCATCGGTGAAGAAGGTGAAGTCTGGCGCGGCGGTGCCTGCTTCAAGCAACGTCTTGTTGTAGTCAGTGTCGTCATCGCCGCCTAACGTGCATGAGGATAGCAGCAAGGCGATAGTGAAAAAAGGCAGGACCATAGTCCGGAAAAGTGTTTTCTGTATCATAATTCTTCGTCGTTGTCTTCCTCTTCCACCCAGTCTTCCGAGCCGCCGAACTGTTTGTCGGCGAACAGGGCGGCCAGTCCCGACACCTGCTTGAGGCGCAGCAGCTCGTCCTTGTCCATGCCTATGTTGCGCATAATCCATGCGTCAGACATGCCGGCCTTGGTCAGTTCGGCCACGATGTTGCTCATCAGCTCTACCGAGTGTGTGCCCCGGGCGCGGTTGTGGCGTATCGTCGAGGCCATGCGTTCCGACAAGTCTTTCTGTATTATTGATACGGGCAGCAGGCCGTGCTCCCTCTTGTAAATCCTTTCCGACGTCTTCATCACCATGTAGCGGTGAAATCCGTCCACGAGTTCGTAGCGGTCTTGCGCCTTGTCGTAGTAGCATACGCAGGGCATGGTGTAGCCGTCTTCCCAGATTGAAAGCTCCAGCAGCTTCATCTCGGGCGGCGCAACGACGTTAGGATTGTAGTTGTTTGCCACCACCTTGTCTATCGGCACGGCTATGACTCCATACACCGGGCTTCTGTATTCATCTTCCATGTTGCAGTGATTTGTATTTTTCGAGCACTCTGTCGCGCTTTTCCTTCTCCTGTTTTGTCAGCGCGAAGCCCATGTACTTGCACGCGTGGTCGTTCTTCATTATGCAGATGCACATGCGCTTGTACGTGGGAATTTCCTTGAATTCGGGTATGTCGATGTCGTCGATGTACTCCATGCGCACGGGCTTCTTCGGCGTATGATAGGCCGACTGGCCGCCAATGGTGAATTCGACTCCCGCCTGCCGCAGCCTCTCTATGGTTTCGTCGGCAAGGCATCCGCCGCGTTCGCGCCAGAACTTTATGCTCACATCGAGCTTGCGCAGATAGTTGCGGCGCACGTGTTCGGGCAGCGTGTCGAGCAGGAAATACATGTACTTTTTCCACGAGAAGCCGGGCGGACACTTGATTGATTTCCACCCCATAGCCGTAGTCTTGCCGTATATTCCGGCGAAGTTGACGCCGTTCACGCGCCCCAACATGCGTCCCCACATGTCGGGGTCGATGGCGCGGTAGAGGGCGAGCGACGGCAGTGCCTGCGATATGAAGGGGCTGGCTACGCGCTGGCTGCCCAGCGGCACGCCGGCCTGGTGGTACAGGTCGTACAGCCGGTTGTAGTCCCAGCCGAAGCGGCCGTAGGCCGTCCAAATGTCGGATATGCGCCAGTCGTACAGGGGGTAGGCGCTGTACGAGTGGTTGTCATACTTGTGTGTCCACCTGTAATGGTACAGGTGGTTGTAGTTCTTGGTGCTGTGTATGGTGCGCCAGCGGTTGTAGCTCTCCTGCGTACGTATGCCTACGAGCGCGCAGATGTTGGCGCAGCCCTTGCGGCGCATCAGCCACGGCATGAAGAGATACTGGAAGTCATAGTCCCACAGCTCCGGGGTGTAGAAGCCGAAGTCGGCCTCGGTCAGGCAGCCTTCGGGCATGGGGCGCACCCACAGGTCACGCTTGTCCTTCTCCCACGGCCTCCAGTAAGGCTGGTACATCGACGTACACGTGGGCACTTTGAACGGAACGCAGCAGTGGTACACCTCGAGCACGTCGCGGTTGGCCGCCAGCGTGCGCGCAACGTAGTCCGTAGTGTCGCGGTACTGCACCTCGTAGTCCATGTGCATCACGCCGAGCTTGCGCCCGGGGGCGTTGCGCCGCAGGTAGTCTATGCACAGGTTGAGCAGCACGCCGCTGTCCTTGCCGCCGGAGAACGACACGTAGACGTACTCGAACGTGTCGAACACTACCTTCAGCCGCCGCTGCACGGCCTCGTATACGTTAAGCTGCCGTATCATCGCCACCGCTCCTTTCCTCTCCGGCGTAAGTCATCTTGTCATAGTTTTTCAGCGAAGCCACGGTCTCGAAACCGCCTTCGGCGAACACGCCCGCGTGCCTTTTCTGCGCCATGGCGTCAAGCCTCGCCCCGCCGTCGCTCCCCTCCACGGCCGCGGCAAGCAGCGCGGCGAGCACCTGCGGGTCGTCGTCGCAGGCGTAATAGTTGTCGATGAGCGAGCGCGCCCGGTCACGCCTTACCGGCATGAAGCCGCATACCTTGCGGCCACGGCGCGCCACGTACCATGTATATTCGTCCGAAGTCTTGAACGGGTAGCCGTTGTTCCAGCGTATCACGGCGGCGTCCATCGCCAGCGGCGCCACGAGTTCGTAGAGCCTCCGCTCCGTGCCGTCCAGTCGTATTATCTCGATTTCATTCATGTTTCCCGTGCTGCGGCCTTGTTTGCCGTGGCGGCCGCAACGTTGCAAAAATACTGTTTTTAGGCCGTCCGTGCAACTTTTGCGCCGTAAAAAGTCTTTTTCCGCCCGGCGGCGACGGCATATCCTGAGCATGTACGGCCGCCGCCGCGTCCCCCGTCAGCGGCAAGGCGGATGTTACATTTAAGGCCGTCGGCCGGAAAGGCAAGCCGCAATTGCAGTCATCCATTTTCAAATCAAAATTCAATATGCCGTTAATCGCGTTGCAAAAGGCCGTCTTTTGCACGCTAAAAGGCCGCCTTTTGCGTTGCAAAAGACGGCATATTGGAAACTCTCTGACAGCCAGGCTGTTACAAACCGCCGCCTCGCCGCCTCGCCGCAGCGCGTACAGTGCACCGCAACGGCCTTTCTTTCAGCCTCTTACGCAACTGCTGCCTGTTGCTTTTGAACTGCATAGTGCCAAGCGTCAGCCCGGCCTTAATACGTGTGTTTGGCATGACATGCCGTTCAAACCGTACGTATAAAACCGCAGACGGGTCACATTTTAGCGCCGAAACCATTGCCCTACGGTAAATAATTCGTATATTTGCAGGCGGACGGGCGCTGTTCCGCCCGTGACATATTGGAAAGAAGCGCAATGCTTGTCTTGTAGATTGAGAAACCTGAGAAACTTCAAAGAGATACAAGAGACGCAAAGTGGCTCTCACGCCTACGGGCGTGAGACTGCTCGTCTATATCTGTATCTCGGGTTTTCTCAGGACCTCTCAATCTGGTAAAGGCGACATTGCAGTCTCACGCTTTTTTCATGTCTAATCTTAATCAGGCTTTTCGGGGACTGGAAGCCGCGGAGGACAAAACTATGGCAACGCCTCACTTATGGAGAGTTACGTGCAGAAGAAATGCATCAAAAGTGCCCGCAGGGCTGACCGTTGAAATCGTAAAGAGCGGCACCAACGCGCCACCCTCGCCCAAGGAAATCAGCGCAGCCATAGCGCAGAAGTATGGCATAAGCATCTCGGAAACGTATTGCGGCCGCAGCTATTTCGATGCCGTGGAAGTGAAATGAAAACAACTTAAAGCTATGAAATACGAAAACGTTAAGATGACGGGCGATAACGACACCGTGCGTTACGCCCTTAGGAAAGACGGCGACAGGCCGTTAGTGGTAATCGGACTTAACCCCAGTACGGCGAACGAGGCCAAGGCGGACCCGACCATGACGCGCGTAATGGGGCTGGCGGAGCGCAACGGCTTTGACGGTTTTGTGATGCTTAACCTCTACCCACAGCGCACCACTGACCCAGCCGGACTTGACAGCGAGCTGAACGATGCCCTGCATCAAGAGAACCTGCGGCAAATCAAGGAGGCAGTGAAAGACATCAACGAGCCGACCGTGCTCCTCGCCTTCGGCAACAACATAGGTCTGCGCCCCTATCTGAAGACCTGCCTGCGTGACATCGTTACCGCAATGGCCGACAAGCGTCCGCATTACGTCTCGGTAGGCACGCCGACCAACTGGGGCAACCCGCGCCATCCGCTCTATGCCGGATACCGTGAACTCACGGACTTCGACATAGACGCATACCTTACTACCATCAGGAGTTAAAGAAGTTAGAGGAGTTAAAGGAGGCTTGAAGATAAATGTTTTGTTATAAAACACCCACCCCAGCCCTCCCAAAAGGAGGGAGCTTGATTACCAGTAAAGGGTATTATCTCTTAAAATCTCCTTTAACTTCTGATGAATGGGCGCTTTGCAGACATTCATAAAAACAACGCAACTGACAACAAAAAACTAATAAACATAACACGATGAAACAGTTAATTTTAAAATCATTGGTGCTTGTCATGATGCTGACAAGTGCAGCATCAGCGTCAGCCTACAACTTCACGGTTGACGGATTTTATTATGATATTGTGTCAATTTCGGATTTGACCTGCGCCGTGACGAATAATGATAATGTTTATGATAAAGAATATTCCGGCGATATAGTCATACCCGAACGGGTGACGTATAATGGTCATACACTGACTGTTACCGAAATTGGCGAGTCTGCGTTCTATGGTTGTACCGGCCTGACGAGTGTGAGTATCCCGAACTCCGTCACCTCCATCGGCGAGTCTGCGTTCTATGGTTGTACCGGCCTGACGAGCGTGAATATCCCGAACTCCGTCACCTCCATCGGCGAGTCTGCGTTCTCTGATTGTTTCGGCCTGACGAGCGTGAGCATCCCGAACTCCGTCACCAAAATCGGTCGTTATGCGTTTAGTTATTGTTGGAGCCTGACGAGCATGAGTATTCCGAACTCCGTCACCGAAATCGGCAGTGATGCGTTTTCTGCTTGTCGAGACCTGAAAAAGTTGGTGATAGAGGACGGAACGGAGACTTTAAGCATAGGATATAATTCAACCCCATCGTCAGGCGATCCTGAACTATTTTATGATTGTCCTATTGAAACCCTATATTTAGGACGAAATCTTAAATATCCAGAGGATTCAGAGGATGATAGATTTGGTAATTCTCCATTTCGAGGTATTAAAAGCCTTGCCGAAGTAACGGTAGGTAGCTCAGTTACCTCACTCGGTAATTATCTGTTTATGAGTTGTACAGGCCTAAAAAAGTTGGTGATGGAGGACGGAACGGAGGTCTTAAGTTTAGGATATAGTAATGAATATTATGAAAGAGAAGGCCTATTTTATGATTGTCCTCTTGAAACTTTTTATTTAGGACGAAACCTGTCATACGACGTTTCCCCTTTCAATGATATAGCAAGCCTTACGGAATTAACAATAGGCAGCACTGTTACAGAAATTGGTACAGGTTTGTTTGAAAGATTCAATAATTTAATGACGATAAATTCCATGCCCACGACACCGCCAAGTGTTGGTGAAAACAATTTTACCAACCAGCAGTATCTTGACGCAAAAGTGTACGTGCCGCAAGGCTCACTCTTCGCTTACCGAGCTGCCGATGTTTGGAAAAACTTCTGGGGTTTGCAGGTGGGAATCTTTACGGGCGTCTCCGGCGTTGAGGCTGCAACGGGGATTGACGTCAGCGTAGGTGACGGTTGCATCGTGGTAGACAATGCCAAGGGCCGCGTAACCGTATATGGCATATCGGGCGCAGCCGTGGCGAGCGGCTATGCCGACGGCGGCAGTGTAAGCATAGCCGTGCCCGGGCATGGTGTCTACATCGTCAGGGTAGGCGGCAAGTCTGTAAAGGTATGCCTGTAAGGGCGATAAAGAGACTCGTCTTTGTAGATGAGATAGATTTAAAGATGATGATTAGTTCACGTAGATGTACTTTTTAATGATTTAAAATGACGGCTGCGCGCCGGGCATTTACGTCGTAAAGACAAACGGCAAAGTTTATAAAGTGACAGTAAAATAAACGGTAATACAAACAAAAGAATAACATTATGAAAGCATTTAAGATTTTAATGTCGGGCCTTATGGCCGCAGCTTTATGTGTGGGCTTCTCGTCGTGCAGCGACGACGATGAGGGAACGGGCGACACAATCTACACCGAAGCCGTGTTCACCAACGGATGGCCGAAGAGCGCCCCGGGCATTTACTCGATTACGCGCAACGCCGAGGGCCTTGTCACGGCCATGGAGACTGACGGCGGCGACGTGACCTTTGATTACCACAACATCAAGACGCGTGCCGACGGCGAGGCGTATGTACTCATGACCATTACGTATTCTGAAGAAAGCTATGCCGAACTGAAGATGAAACTTGGCGGCAACGGCTTCGTTTCAAACTGCGACATGACGTATTACGACTATGGGACAGTAGACCGTAAATCGTGGAAACTCAGCTACAACTCCGACGGTCAGCTTAACAGAGTAAGGTATTCATCGTCTGACGAGGACGAGGATACGCGCATAACATACTCCGGCGGCGACATAACCAACGTCACTGAAAAGAACAACATCGACGGCGACGAGTACAGCTACGACATACTTTACACCGACGACGAGGTGATAACGCCCATAGAGAACAAGGGCAACGTTATGCTTTTTGATGAGACCCTGTATATAGACCTCGACCAACTGGGCTACGCCTACTACGCCGGACTGCTCGGAAAGGCCACGCGCCACCTGCCCGTAGGCTACTATAGTCCGGAGTACGGCGACGGCTACAGCTATTCATGGGGCATCGGCGAAGACGGTTTCCCGATATGGACTGACGCCAGCGGAGAGCGCGAATACTTCGACTGGTAATGCGCCCTGTGAACGGCGGTTTTTCCAAAAGACGGCATTTCGCACTGCGAAAGGCCGTCTTTTGCACGCTAAAAGACGGCATATTGGAAAGCGTCTGATTATCAACGGGTTACAGGCTTGACGGAAACGGCCATCCAAAAGCTCTTGCGGCGTTGCGCCGCCGACCGCCGGGCGGCATGTCAGAAAACCAATGTTTTGGGCAATAATTTGGCGTTTTGTCGGATTTTATGTAATTTTGCCGACCGATAAGAAATACAATGTAAAATGATGACAGCTAACGAAATCCGTGAATCTTTCAAGCAGTTTTTTGAGCAGAAAGGACACAAGATAGTACCGTCCGCCCCGATGGTGGTGAAGGACGACCCCACGCTGATGTTCACCAACGCGGGCATGAACCAGTGGAAGGACATCATCCTCGGCACGCGCGACCCCGAGCCGCGCCGCCGCGCCGACTCGCAGAAGTGCCTGCGAGTGAGCGGAAAGCACAACGACCTTGAAGAGGTGGGCCACGACACGTATCACCACACCATGTTCGAGATGCTTGGCAACTGGAGCTTCGGCGACTATTTCAAGGAAGGCGCGATTGACATGGCCTGGGAATACCTTGTTGACGTGCTCCATCTTGACCCCGCAGACCTGTATGTTACCGTGTTTGAAGGCTCGCCGGAGGAGAACCTCGAGCGCGACGACGAGGCCGCTCGCTATTGGGCAAAGCACGTTCCGGCCGACCATATAATCAACGGCAGCAAGCACGACAACTTCTGGGAGATGGGCGACACGGGCCCCTGCGGACCGTGCTCGGAAATCCATCTCGACTCGCGTACGCCCGAGGAGAAGGCCAAGGTGCCCGGACGCGAACTGGTGAACAAGGACGACCCGCAGGTAATCGAAATCTGGAACCTCGTCTTCATGCAGTACAACCGCAAGGCGGACGGCTCGCTCGAGAAGCTGTCGATGAACGTCATCGACACCGGAATGGGCTTCGAGCGCCTTGTACGCGCCCTGCAAGGCAAGCATTCAAACTATGATACCGACATATTCCAGCCCGTAATCAAGGAAATATCGCGCCTCTCGGGCAAGCAGTACGGGCAGGACGAGCAGACGGACGTGGCGATGCGCGTAGTTGCCGACCACCTGCGCGCCGTCGCCTTCTCGATAGCCGACGGCCAGCTGCCCGGCAACGCCAAGGCCGGATACGTAATACGCCGCATCCTGCGCCGCGCCGTGCGCTACGCATACACCTTCCTCGGACAGAAGGACGCGTTCATGTTCAAGCTCGTTCCCGTGCTCGTGCATGAGATGGGAGCGGCTTATCCAGAGCTTGAAGCACAGCGCGAGCTCATCACCAAGGTGATTAAGGAGGAGGAAGACTCCTTCCTGCGCACCCTCTCAAACGGCATCAACATGCTCAACGAGGCCATGGACGAGGTGAAGAAGGCCGGCAAGACTGAGCTTGACGGCGCAAAGGCGTTCCGCCTGTTCGACACTTACGGTTTCCCGCTCGACCTTACCGAGCTTATATGCCGCGAGAACGGGCTGACCGTTGACGAGAAGCAGTTTGACGAGGAGATGCAGAAGCAGAAGGCGCGGGCGCGCAACGCCGCCGCCGTTGAGAACAGCGACTGGGTTGAATTGCGCCAAGGCGAGCAGACGTTCGTTGGCTACGACTACACCGAATACGAGTGCCACATACTCCGCTACCGCAAGGTTACGCAGAAGAAAAACACTTTCTACGAGCTTGTGCTCGACAATACGCCCTTCTATGGAGAAATGGGCGGACAGGTAGGCGACTGCGGCGTGCTGGTAAGCGAGAACGAGACGGTAGACATTATCGACACGAAGCGCGAGAACAACCAGTCTGTTCACATCGTTAAAGAGCTGCCCAAGCAGCCCGAAGCCGACTTCATGGCCTGCGTAGACACCGACAAGCGCGAGGCCAGCGCGGCCAACCACACGGCCACTCACTTGCTTGACTACGCGCTGACGCAGGTGCTCGGCGACCACGTAGAGCAGAAAGGCTCTTACGTTTCGCCTGATACGCTGCGCTTTGACTTCTCTCATTTCCAGAAGGTCAGTGACGAGGAAATACGTCAGGTGGAGCGTATCGTCAACGACATGATACGCCAGGACATCCCTCTCGACGAGCATCGCGACCTGCCTTTGGCCGAGGCCAAGAAGATGGGAGCCATCGCATTGTTCGGCGATAAGTACGGCGACAAGGTGCGCGTGGTGCGCTTCGGACCCAGCGTAGAGTTCTGCGGCGGCATCCATGCACGCTCGACAGGCCGCATAGGTATGCTCAAAATTGTATCAGAAAGCAGCGTGGCGGCAGGCGTGCGCCGTATAGAAGCCAAGACGGGAAAGGAATGCGAGGAGCTGCTTTACCATCTTGAAGATGTTACGAGGGCCATAGCCAGCCTGTTCAACAACGCGAAAGACCTGAAGGGCGTCATCGAGAAATACATCGAGGAGCACGACTCCATGAAGAAACGCATAGAGCAATACCAGGCCGAAGCCGTAGAACGTGCCAAGGACAAGCTGCTCTCGCAGGCGCGCCTGGTCAACGGTGTGAAGGTTGTCACGGCCGTAATGCCGATGAAGCAGGATGCGGCCAAGGACCTTGTGTTCAAGCTCCGCGCCGCAAGCCAGGAGCATCTGCTGTGCGTCATAGGCAGCGTTTACGAGGGTAGGCCCACGCTCAGCGTGATGATTAGCGACGACCTCGTAGCCGACCACGGGCTGAACGCCGGCCAGATGGTGCGCGAGGCGGCCAAGCTTATCCAGGGCGGAGGCGGCGGACAGCCCCATTTCGCCACCGCAGGAGGCAAGAACGCCGACGGGCTTTCGGCCGCGGTAGACAAGGTTGTGGAGCTTGCCAACCTGTAAGAAAGGGAATATTGAAAAACGAAAAGTGAAAGATAGAATGTAAGGGGTGGAAAATCCGATGCCCAGGCACGGATTTTCCACCCCTTGTTTTTGCCCTTTACTTTTTACGACCGAACAAACATGAAAAACAACCAAACAAGCACACACGGCGGCACAATACTCCATTACGCCCTCTGAAGAGTTTGCATTTGTCGCAATATAAGGTTATCTTTGCATAGTGTACATTTGCTATTGAACACCATGAAAGGGCGTAAACCATTAAAGCAATACGGCGGAAGGGTAGAGATAGGCTCTGCGATAAAGGACAGGTTGCAGGCTTCAAAGCACTCGGTTGTCTGGTTTGCCGAGCAACTGGAGTGCAGCCGTACCAATGTTTACAAGATTTTCGGGAAAAAGTCGATTGGCACGGAGGAGCTTTTTAGGATTTCCGAGGTGCTTGGGTACGACTTCTTCAAGATATACAGCAACAAACTGGACTATAAAAAATAACGAGAGATTTCTTAAACTTTCACATGACAACCAACACACTTGCTTTGAATGCCTCCCCGGCTGCGGCCTGGGAGGCATTCTCTTTTATGTCTTTGCGCCGGGGTTGAATGTCGTCTGCTGTCCGGGGTGTCGCAGGCTTGCGCGCAATGCGCGTGCCGTTGCCGTAGAGGTGGTTTCATGCCGTATTGTAAAAGGCCGCCTTTCGCGTTGTAAAAGGTGGCCTTTTAGCTGGTAAAAGACGGCCTTTCGCATTGCGAAAGGCCGTCTTTTGGAATTGTGTCTGTTGCGTGCCGTGCCGTAACCGGTGTGCACCGGTATGTTGATATGCCTGCAACTGCCGTAAAATCAATAGTTTACAGACTGCATGGAGGCAAGCATCTTGTCGAATATGTCAGGTGTTACGATGCGTCCGCGGGGCGTCCTCACGGTGGGGTAGGAGGCAAAGTAGTCGTCGGTTGACATGTGCCATGAGTGCCATTCCACCTTTTCTGAATGCGTGATGATGCGGTCTATCTGCCTGACATACCGCGGACTTACCACCGAGAGCAGCCTTTTGCCATTGTTCAAGGCTACTGCCAGTATAATCCTTTGCCGTTTCCTGTTCTTTACGGATGCCGATTTTGCCATGCCGGCCACCTTCGCCGACACGCTGATTTGCCATCCGTCGGCGTTTATCCGCTGCATCTCGCGGCGGAATACGGTGCCGTGGGGCGACGTGTCTTTTATCTTTCCAGACACGATGTAAAGGTGAATCATCTCATGCAGCAGCACGCTTTTGAAGGCCGTCTCGTCGGCGTCATAGTAGTTGCTTATGCGTATCGTGTAGCCGCAGGGCTGTTTCGCCAGCAGCCTGCGCCTGTATCGCCAAGTAAGCGAGCCGAGGCGCGTGCGCGATTTGCACACCGCCAGCGCAGGCTCGGGCAGCCGTCCGTCGAAATATTTTTGGTTGAACAGCGCGAACCAAGCCGCGAGCGTGTCAGTGTCTACCTGCATTTTTGTGGAAATGAGAAGGTGAGAGGGTGAGAAGGTGAGAAACTTTAAAGATTATTCTTAGGAATAAACGTCTCACCTTCTCACCCTCTCACCTTCTCACTTTTTTAATATTCCTGCTTGTCGGAGATGGCCTGCATTATCTGCGCTTCTATCTCCTCGCACAGTTCGGGGTTGTCTTTAAGCAGCGTCTTGGTGGCGTCGCGGCCCTGGGCGAGCTTGCTTCCCTGGTATGAGAACCACGAGCCGCTCTTCTGTATGATGCCGTATTCCACGCCGAGGTCAACCAGTTCGCCTACCTTGGAGATGCCTTCGCCGAACATGATTTCGAACTCCGCCTTGCGGAACGGCGGCGCAACCTTGTTCTTGACGACCTTCACGCGCACCTGGTTGCCTATTACCTGGTCGCCGTCCTTTATGCTCGTGACGCGGCGTATGTCGAGACGCACGCTCGCGTAGAACTTCAATGCGTTGCCGCCGGTGGTCGTCTCGGGGTTGCCGAACATCACTCCGATTTTCTCGCGCAGCTGGTTGATGAATATGCACGTGGTGTTCGTCTTGCTGATGGTCGATGTAAGCTTGCGCAGGGCCTGGCTCATCAGGCGCGCCTGGAGGCCTACCTTGTTGTCGCCCATGTCTCCCTCAATCTCGGCTTTCGGCGTAAGGGCCGCCACGGAGTCAACCACCAGTATGTCGATGGCCGACGAACGTATCAGCTGGTCGGCTATTTCGAGGGCCTGTTCGCCGTTGTCGGGCTGCGATATGAGCAGGTTCTCAACATCGACTCCCAGCTTTGCGGCGTAGAAACGGTCGAAGGCGTGCTCCGCGTCGATGAATGCCGCTATGCCGCCGGCCTTCTGCGCCTCGGCAATTGCGTGTATCGCGAGCGTCGTCTTGCCGCTGCTCTCGGGGCCGTAGATTTCAATTATCCTGCCACGCGGGTACCCGCCCACGCCCAATGCGGCGTTGAGGCCGATGCTGCCGGTGGGTATTACCTCCACGGCTTCGATGCTCTCGTCGCCCAGTTTCATTATCGACCCCTTGCCAAAGTCTTTCTCTATCTTAGCCATTGCGGCCTGGAGAGCCTTCAGCTTGCCCTCCTGCGGGCTCATCTCGGCCGCGTTTTCTTTGTCTTTTGCCATATTGTTTTGCTGTTTATTTAACTGTATAATTCAATGGTTTTGTAACATACGTGTCTTTGGGAGTACACTTTACGAACGGCAACACGCCCGACATGACCTCCCTCAAATAGCCGTTGCGCTTGCAGTACTTCTCGAACGTGTCGGTGCGTAAGTCGAAGTCGTGCCGCCAAAGGAAGCCGGGGCGGCCGTAAACATGCGTCAAGTCCTGTATATGTTCGTTCGACTTTATTTCGTTTTCTCTTTTCCCCCCCCCCCTGTCATGGCGCAGATGTTGGCCTTGGAGGGCACTATGAGTAATGTATCATGCCGCCTTGCATACTCCGTCAGCAGGCCAAACACGTTGTCATAGCACTGCTTCACTTTGTCAAGGTTGAAGTTCTTGTAGTCGGAGTCGCCAAGGTTCTGCACTGGGCGGACCTGCAATACGTCGACCTTAAGACCTTCGAACACTTTGGGAAACAATGCAAGCTCTTCCACATTGTCCTCATTTACGGTGTAGTTGATGCGCAACGAGAAGCCCTGATGCCGCGACTTGACCTGCCTTATGCCGTCGAGCAGCGCGAGAAACTTGTCAAACTGTGCGTGCTGCATCAGGTATTCATATGTCGACCGGGTAAGTCCGTGGACTGAAAGTATCAGTTCGTCCAGCCCAGCATCAATCAGTTTGTCCAGCTTTCCGCCGTCAAGCAGGTTGCCGTTGGTTGTCAATGATATGTTGGGCACACCCTTCTCTTTTGCCAAACGGACAAGTTCCGGCAGGTGAGGGTAAAGCGTAGGCTCCGCGCCGCAGCCTATCTGGAGGCGCAACACACGGTGAAACACTGCGTCGGCCATGGCCTTGTAGTCGTCGAGTGACAACAGCGAGCGGTCAGGCCGCCTGTGGCTCTCGCCGCTGAAGTAGCACATACGGCACTTCAGATTGCAAGCTTGGGTTGGGTCGAGGAACAGTCCGAGGTATCGTTTTTTTGCCAAATAAAACGCCAACACACCCAAATGCTTGACCCTTGAGCTGCGAACACGGCTGAAAGCCTTGAGCATAGGGTAAAAGGTATTCATCCTTTTGTCTTTTTTCAGGAGGGAAGGAGTAAGGAGTTAAGGAATAAGTAGAAATGTGTCACTGCTCATATCTACATGTCATTTTTATATACTTACGACATATCTACTTACTCCTTCTCTCCTTACTCCTTTATTTCTTTATTTGAATTAATCAAGTTCCAGGTCGCCGTCAAACACCTCGTGCCATGGCAGACCCTGCTTGTTGAGCTGCTCCATGAACGGATCCGGGTCAAATTCCTCGACGTTCCACACGCCGGGCTTGCGCCACAGGCCCTTGAAGAACATCATCGCGCCTATCATCGCGGGCACGCCCGTGGTGTAGCTTACGCCCTGCATACCCGTTTCGCGGTACGCTTCCTGGTGCTTGCAGTTGTTATATATATAATAGGTGCGCTCGCGTCCGTCCTTCAGTCCGCGTATGCGGCAGCCTATGCTGGTCTCGCCGTCGTAGTTTTCGCCGAGGTCTTGCGGGTTGGGCAGCACGGCTTTGAGGAACTGCAAGGGCACGATTTTCACCCGTGCGGTCTTTCCCGAACCGTCGGCCAGCGGCGCTTCGTACTCCATCTCGTCGATGCGCGACATGCCGATGTTCTGTATAACGTCAAGGTAAGTGAGGTATTGCTGGCCGAAGGTCATCCAGAAGCGCGCCTGCTTTATCGTCGGATAGTTCTTCACAAGGCTTTCAAGCTCCTCGTGGTGCATGAGGTAACTCTCGCGCGGACCTATGTTAGGGTAGGTCAGGGGTTTGTGTACGGCAAGCGGCTCGGTCTCTATCCACTGCCCGTCCTTGTAGTAAAGACCCTTCTGGGTGATTTCGCGAATGTTGATTTCAGGGTTGAAGTTGGTTGCGAAAGCCTTGTGGTGGTTGCCGGCGTTGCAGTCAACGATGTCAAGATACTGTATCTCGTCGAAGTGGTGTTTTGCCGCGTAGGCGGTGTAAATGCCGCTCACGCCCGGGTCGAAGCCGCATCCCAGTATGGCGGTAAGCCCTGCCTGCTCGAACCTGTCCTTGTAAGCCCACTGCCAAGAATACTCGAAGTGGGCCTCGTCCTTCGGCTCGTAGTTGGCCGTGTCGAGGTAGTTGCATCCGCAGGCGAGGCACGCGTCCATGATGGTAAGGTCTTGGTAAGGCAGTGCGAGGTTGACTACCAGCTCGGGCTTGTAGTCGTTGAAGAGCGCCTTCAGCTGCTCAACGTCGTCGGCGTCTACCTGCGCCGTGCGTATGGGCATGTCAATTCCGGCCTTGTGGATGGCGTCAACTATCTGGTCGCACTTCTCCTTGCGGCGGCTTGCTATCATGAATTCGGTGAACACGTCGGCGTTCTTGGCTATTTTGAACGCCGCTACGGTGGCAACGCCACCTGCGCCAATCATCAATACTTTTCCCATTGTCGTGATATTGTTGTTATGTTGTTTGTTTTCTTTTGGTAATGGGTGGACTGGGAGTTCGGGGAGAACTGGGAAGACTGGGATTACGAACAAGAAACCGCTTGCGGTCTCACCTTCTCACCTTCCCACCGTCTCACTCCTCCTTCAGCTCTTCCGCGCGTATGCCGAGGGCGCTCATTAGCGAGTAGCCCAGTATCTCCTGGCGGAAATTGCCGCCCGGCATGGGCTGCATGGCGAATACGGTGATGCGCTTGTCGTCGTCCGCGCGGCGCAGGGTATGCCGCACGGCGTCGTACATCTCGCCGTCGTCGGGCACTACCATGATGCGCTTCACCTCCTTGCGGCTGCACGCGGCGGCCAGCACCTCGCACACAAGGTCGTTCTTGCTCACCATGCTTTCCACGGCCAGGGAGCTTATGGTAAACTCGCCGAGGTTGTCCTTGAACGCCTTGCCGTCAAGCTCCGTGCCGTAGACTGACGGCTTGAAGTTGTCCATACGGCCGTGCGCCTTGTCGTGTATGAGCACCACCTGCGTCTGCTCCTCGCCCTCGCGCACGCCGCCGTCCAAGGCCACGCAGTCGAGCCACCGCGCCATGTCGGCCTGCGGTATGCGGCGCATGAGCATACGCTCGAAGTTGACAATAAGGTCGAACGCCACGCGGTCAACATGGTCAGCGTCGGCTATTATGATGTTCTCGCACCACCGTGCGGTGCTTGTCCAATCGTTGTTCATGTATGCAAACTTACGAAAATTCCGCCTAACAAACGAACGTTTGCCGTAAAAACAAGATATTGTAACATTACCGTGGGGTGCCGGCCGCCATGCCACAGACTATTCGCCGGATGTCAATTTGCAACCAAATGAAGCCTTGGATGTGTCATTCTGTCATTTTGAAAATGTACGGCTTTTCGCTCGAAATAGAAAAACGGAGTGACGGTGGATTGTTCTTTATACGAACAAAAGTGGCCTTTACTACTGCTAACAACGGCTTTTACGATGCTCAAAGACGGCCTTTGAGCATCGTAAAGGCCGTCTTTAATGATGGTAAAGGCCGTCATCAAGGGTCTTGAAGACGGCCTTTAAGACCCTTGAAGGCCGTTATCACGCCCGAAGAAGGCTGTAAACGTTGCACACATTGGCTGCCATTAGATGTAATGTTCAGTATTACAGGCAGTTGTGCCTGCACACTTTTCCTTGGCTTATTTCCGTCCGGCGATGTTTTATTTTGAAAAAACGGCCTTCTCAAGCGTCAACGCAAATCACGGTGTAAGCCGCAGGCGCGTTTCCGTTGACAAATGTATCATGGCATGGCCGACGCCATGCAGATTTGCGTTTGTTGTACTTTGAATATACCTTTTCGGGTGTAAAATAACATAACATAGTATTTAATTACACCCGAAAAGGTGCAATTCAGCCAGTCTTAAAGCAATTTTAGCAAACGCCCAATCCCACTTGTCCCAAAATCATAATTATTGGGTATTGCCAGTGAAGGCATGTCGGCGTACTTTTGCAATGGGCATAACACATTACCGAATGCAGACACCGAAGGATTACATAAGGCAAGGCCTGCTGCGCGCCGCCGAGGATTTGTTCTACGAGCGGGGCTATCTCGGCGTGTCGATGCGTGCCGTAGCGGCGCGTTCTGGCGTGGGGTTGAGCAACATATACAACTATTTCAAGGGCAAGGACGAGCTGTTCCACGCCGTCGTGGCACCGGCAACGCGCGGCCTCGAACAGATGCTCGACGATCATCACGGCCGCGCCGGGCACGACATAATGAACATGTGCAGCGACGAATATTACGCTTTCCTCGTTGACGAGTACACCAGCTACATCAACTGCAACCGCCGCCTGCTGGCCATACTGCTGCTGAAGGCGCGCGGCTCGTCGCTCGCAGGCTACAAGGCCGACTTCACCCTGCACGCCACGGAGACGGTGAAGGCGTACTTCGCGGAGATGAAGCGGCGGCATCCGCAACTGCAAACGGACATATCCGACTTCTCAATACAGATGCATTCGGTATGGATTTTCAGCATGTTCGAGGAGATATTGACGCGCGGCATCAGTCCGGGTGACGTGCCGCGCGTGGTAGGCGAATACATGACAATCGAGATTTCAGGATGGAGAGAGCTTATGAAAATATAAGCTCTCTCTTTTTTTTGAACATTGTCAGGATATGTTCGTTTTAGCCGCAGGGCGCGTTTTCAGACACGCAAGACGGTCTCCTTGTAACCTGTTGATAATCAGCAAGTTGCCAACACACCGCCTTTTAGCCTGCAAAAGGTGGCCTTTTAGGCTGTGAAAGACGGCCTTTCGGAAGGCAAAAGACCACCTTTCAGAAAACAGCAAGGCAAGGGCGAGGTAAGAAATGGCGGCCTGCCGTCTGCCGACAGGCGTCGTCCGCAAACATCACATAAGGCATACCAGGCCCATCCGGCCTATTTATAAACCAAACAACAATAAAGAAAATGAAAACATTAAGCAGACTTCAAGGCTACATGGGGCGGCGCAAAGCGCTGCTGCCGTTGGCCGTCGGGCTGTCCGCCTTGGGCGGACTGGCTGGCTTCGCGCCGTTCGTGTTCATCTGGCTCATCGTGAAAGAGCTTCTTACAGGCGGCTCGCCCGGGGCTTCGCCGCACATTACCGCCTACGCATTGTGGGCGGCAGGCACAGCCGTGGGCGGCGTAGTGCTGTATTTCGGCGCACTGATGTGCTCGCACCTGGCGGCGTTCCGCGTAGAAAGCAACATACGCAAGAGTGCCATGCGGCGCATCGTCAACATGCCGCTCGGCTTCTTCGATACGAATACAAGCGGCAAAATACGCAAAATCATCGACGACAACGCCGGCATAACACACTCGTTCCTGGCCCACCAACTGCCCGACATGGCCGGCACCGCGCTCGTCCCCTTGCTGGCCGTTGCGCTCATTGCCGTGTTCGACTGGCGGCTGGGCCTGGCCTGCCTCGTGCCCGTATTCACGGCGATGGGCATCATGGCGTACACCATGAACACGCGCGGCAGGGCCTTCATGCGCGAGTACATGACCCTGCTTGAACAGATGAACACCGAAGCTGTGGAGTATGTGCGCGGCATACCCGTGGTAAAAGTGTTCCAGCAGACGGTATTCTCGTTCAAGAACTTCTACCGCACCATAATGCAATACAACAAGACCGCCACGCATTACACCCTCCTCTGGCAACGCCCCATGACGCTCTACACGGTCATAATCAACAGCTTCGCGTACCTGCTTGTGCCCGTCGCCGTAATCCTTACGGGCATGGGCGAGGGGCTTGGCGCGGTAATGTTGAACCTCATACTGTTTGTGCTCGTAACGCCGGTGTTCTCCGAATGCGTGATGAAAAGCATGTACATTGGCCAGGCTTTCGGCCAAGCCGACGAGGCGGTGCGCCGCCTCGATGCGCTCACGGCGTACCCGGAACTGAAGGAAACGGCTGCGCCAAAAGAGCCAAAGGCGTTTGACATTACGTTTGAAAACGTAACATTCGCCTATCCCGGCACCGATGCCGACGTGCTGCAAAACGTCACATTCACGGTAAAGCAAGGGCAAAGGGTTGCCATCGTGGGCGCCTCGGGCAGCGGAAAGACCACCGTCGCACGTCTTGTTCCGCGCTTTTACGACGTAAAGTCGGGTTCGGTGAAGATTGGAGGAATAGACGTGCGCGACATAAGCCGCGACGGCCTGATGCACACAGTGTCGTTCGTATTCCAAAATCCGCAGCTCATGAAGACATCCATCCTTGAGAACATACGCTACGGCAAGCCCGAAGCCACGCTCGAAGGGGTCGGCCGGGCCGTCGACATGGCGCAGTGCCGCGACATCATAGACCGCCTGCCCTATGGGCTTGACACCGTAATCGGCACCGAGGGTACATACCTCTCGGGCGGCGAACGGCAACGCATCGCCCTGGCGAGGGCATTCATGAAGGACGCGCCCGTAATCCTCCTGGATGAGGCCACGGCCTTTGCCGACCCCGAAAACGAACACCTCGTGCAGCTCGCCCTGCGCCGACTGACGCACGGAAAGACCGTGCTCACGATAGCGCACCGCCTCTCCAGCGTGGCCGACGCCGACGAGATAATAGTCATGGACGGCGGACGCATAGCCGAACGTGGCACACACGACGCCCTGCTCTGCCGTAAAGGGATATATTATAACAGGTGGAACGAATACTGCGATGCCGTGAAATGGACGATAGGCAAGCCGTCTACGGCATCACAAGAGGCAAAAGCCCACCCTGCCGGCACTGCGGAACGGAGTATGAAGTCGCCGTCAACGGACACTCCGCATTTGTATGAAACAACAGAAAAAACTTGTTCATCCACACGGGAAAAGCCGGGAGGGCCTTTGGCTTTTATAAGCCGCCGCTTCGCCTTGTCTGCCAAAGGGGCGCGCGACTTCTGCCGTGGCGTGGCCTGGACTACGCTGTTCGACCTCGCACTGATGTTCCCAGCCGTGTTCGTATTCATCTTCTTGGCCGACGCCATGCCGCCTATTACCGGCGCAGGGACGGCCTTCGGCCACTCGCTTGCCTTCTATTCCGCGCTCGCCCTGGCGTTCATGGCGGTGATGTATATAGTCGGCGTGCGTCAGTACCGCAGCACCTACACCAGCGTTTACGCCGAAAGCGCCAACCGGCGCATAGCCCTTGCCGAGAAACTGCGCCGCCTGCCGCTGGCCTTTTTCGGCGAGAAGAACCTGTCAGACCTAACCGCCACAATAATGGACGACTGCACCGACCTCGAACATACGTTCTCACACTCAGTGCCGCAGTTGTTTGCCTCACTTCTATGTCTTGTCCTCATAGCCGCCGGCATGGGCGCATACTGCTGGCCGCTGGCCGCCGCCCTGTTCTGGGTAGTGCCAGTCGCGCTGGGCACATTGCTGCTAGCAAACCGATGGATGAGGCACAGCAACAAGGCGAACTACATGAACAAGCGCGCCGTTACGGAGATAATACAGGAAGGACTGGACACCGTTCAGGAAATAAAGTCTTACGGACAGGAAGGCAGGTACGCATCAAAACTCGACCGCGCGATAGACCGTTACGAGCGCATAATGACCCGGGGAGAACTCCTGTTGGGCACAATCGTCAACGGTTCGCAGAGCATACTGAAGCTCGGTCTTGCCTCGGTAGTGGTTGTGGGGGCGTGGCTAATGGCCGCAGGAACGGTGGATTTGTTCACATATCTTGTCTTCCTAATCGTAGGGTCGCGCGTTTACAGCCCAATAAACGAAGTTCTTAACAACCTGGCCGCGCTTACCTACCTCGACGTGCGCATCGCCCGGATGAACGAAATGGAGCAGATGCCAGTGCAAGAAGGGACTGACGCACCAATGGACGGCGGTTACGACATAGCCTTCGAGCACGTAAGTTTCGCTTATGAGGACAGGAAGCAGGTGCTGACGGACGTGTCTTTCACGGCGCGTCAGGGCGAAATAACCGCGCTCATCGGCCCGTCGGGCGGAGGAAAGAGCACCGCCGCACGCCTGGCGGCACGCTTCTGGGACATCCATTCAGGACGCATCACCATCGGAGGGGTTGACATCTCGACAGTAGACCCCGAGGCTCTGTTGCGCAACTTCTCGATAGTGTTCCAAGACGTAGTGCTGTTCAACGCCTCCGTAATTGACAACATACGCATAGGCAGGCGCGACGCAAGCGACGAGGAGGTGCTCCGCGTGGCACGCCTTGCCTGCTGCGGCGAGTTCGTAAGGCGTCTGCCCGACGGTTACGACACCGTAATCGGCGAGAACGGGCAGACCCTCTCGGGCGGCGAGCGGCAGCGCATATCCATCGCCCGGGCACTGTTGAAGGACGCGCCTGTGGTGCTGCTTGACGAGGCCACGGCGTCTCTGGACGTAGAGAACGAGACTCTTATCCAAGCCGGAATATCCGAACTGGTACGCAACAAGACCGTGCTCATCATCGCACACCGTATGCGCACCATTGCCAATGCCGACAAAATACTCGTGCTCGACGGCGGCACCATTGCCGAGCAGGGCACGCCTGGCGAGCTGAAAGCCCGTGGCGGATACTTCGCCAGGATGCTGGCCTTACAGCAGGAAACGGCCGGCAGGTAAGCAGCCTGCAAGCAGTCGGCAATGCGTTTCCCACATTGCCGACAACACTTTGTGGCCTACGCTTTTCCGAAAGACCGTCAATCGCGATGTAAAAGGCCATGAATTATACGCTAAAAAGCCGTCTTTTATACGCTAAAAGACGGCCTTTCGCAAAGTGGTTGATTGTCAGGCTGTTGGCAAAGGGCTTTTACATGAATTCCTGTCGGCCGTCAGCGTAGCGCTTCATCACTATTTTGCGCTGCCGTTCCACATCCTTTTCTCACTTGTTTGACATTGACCGTGAAGTATTACATTACACGATATAATGGCAAAAATAGCGAAATTCAAGTTAAGTTCAAGCCAAACCTTGATTTATTTGGCAAAAAAGCGTATCTTTGCGGATGCAACATAAACATTGGGGAGGAACGAGATATGAGGACATCAGCAGCAATGGAGCACCTTTGGCTTTATTTGCAGTCGCTGCCGAAGAGCAACAAAAAATGGCTGTTGAGGAAGTTTTTGGAGGATTTGCAGGCTCAGGACAAAAAGGCGGCAGGTAGAAACTAACGGCACGCGGGCATTGACTGCGGACGGAAAACAGAGAATTAAATCAGACGAAAATACCGGACAGACATGGCACTTAACACGGACAAGAACCTGAAACTGTATTACTCAATCAAGGAAGTGGCCGAGATGGTAGGCGTCTCGGACAGCATGTTGCGCTTCTGGGAGAAGGAAATACCCATGCTGAAGCCCAAGACCACGGGCAACAACGTGCGCCAGTACACCGAGGCCGACATAGAGAACGTCAAGGCTGTGTACAACCTTGTCAAGGTGCGCGGCTTCAAACTGGCCGCCGCACGCAAGATGCTGCGCGAGAACAAGCAGGGAGTTGACAACAACGCGCGCCTGATAGAGCGGTTGATTAAGGTGCGCAACGAGTTGAAAGAGATGAAGAAGCACCTGGACTACCTGACCTGACAGGCGGGTTTCTCTTTCTGACGGTAATTTATATAAAAAGAACTTACACCTTGGTTTTTTGTTAAATCGGTGTAAGTTCTTTCTTTATTAAGTGCTCGTACAAATCATTGTGTACGTGTAGTCCCTGACAAATGAAGGCTGTCTATTCTCCTATTACTGTGGCGACGATGCGCCGCGAGCCTCCGTATAGGCGGTACTCGCAGAGGTAAATGCCCTGCCATGTGCCGAGGTTGAGGCGGTGGTTGGTAATGGGTATGGTGAGGCTTACGCCTGAAAGGGTTGATTTCGCGTGCGCGGGCATGTCGTCGTCGCCTTCGAGCGTGTGCGTGTAGAACGGTTGGCGTTCGGGCACCATGCGGTTGAAAATGCTTTCCATGTCGGTGCGCACATCGGGGTCTGCGTTTTCGTTGATGGTAAGTCCGCAGCTGGTGTGCTTCACAAAGAGGTTGAGCAGCCCCGTTTTAGGCAACGTAGGCAGCTGACTGACGATTTCATCGGTGACGAGGTGGAAGCCGCGGCGGCGCGGCTTGATAGTTATTTCTACTTGTGCAATCATGTTTTTATAGTTAAGAATTAAGAGTTAAGAATTAAGAAAATATGTATTGTTGGCAATTTTCAAAGCATATTTTCTTACTTCTTAACTCTTAATTCTTAATTTACATTGTCGGTTTCCAGTCCTTTAATACGTTTTCGAGCGTTACTTGGGCGGCTTCTTTCTTTGTAAGCTGTTTGCTCCAAGATACCCTCTCCGAAGTCTTTGCGCCGTCGCCGGTGTTGTTGTACTCACGGTAACGGGCGGTCTGCTCGTTCTTCGGGTTCTTCCAGTTGTGCCAGCCAGCCGCTACGATGTGGCCGCCAAGGTCGCAGTTCATGAACAGCGTGTAGGCATAAGGGCGCCACGGGCGGCCGAGATATACTTTGGTTATGCCGGGCGCGGCGATCAGGCGGCAGCGGTTGAACACGTAGCCGAACTGCATGTCCTGCGGTGTCGAGGCCGCCGTAACGTATGAGTTGGCCTTGCTGTGTATTGTGCAGCCTTCAAACCATGCCGTTGACGGGCCGAAAATGAAGTCTGTCGTGCCCTCGATGTAGCAGTCTTTGAAGTAAAGGCGCGTGCCTCCTACGCCGGTATAGACGGTGTCCTGGTTGCCGAGCAGGCGGCAGCCGATGAACGTTATGCGGTCGCCCTCGGTGTGTATGGCTACGGCCTGGCCGAGTTTTGCGGCGTTGTTCTCTATTGTTATGTTCTTGAACGTAATGTCGCTGCCCTCCACTTTTACCGTATATGTGCGGAAAGTGCCCATCGGCTTGTTTGTCTCGGGCAGGCGGATGTTGGCGTGGTCGTCGTAGGTTATGATTGTGTTGTCGGCGCTTTCGCCGCAAATCTCGATGTTGGTGAGCCACGACGGGATGACGATTTTCTCCTTGTAAACGCCGTTCTTCACGTAGATTACCTTGTGGTATTCCATGAACGCGCGGCACACTTCTACGGCTTCACTGACGGTACGGAACTGCCCCGTGCCGTCACGTGCGACGAACAGGGTGTCGGGGTTGTCGTATTTGCCTGCTGCATAGGCCGTTGCGGTGAATAGCACGGCCAAGAGTGAGATGAAAAGTTTTTTCATTTTATTGATTGGTTTTAGTATTGTTGTGGGATAAACTGGGAGGACTGTGAGGTTAGAGTGGCAGGAGATAAGGGAAAAGGGAAGTTTAGACATACTCCTTTTCTCTTTTCTCCTACCATGCTTTAAAATCAAACTATCTGTGTCACTTCTTGCAGTCCGTTGATTTTTTTCAGTTTGTCGATTATAGTCTTCACGTCTTCACGGTCGTGTATGCGCAACTCCAATGACCCGTCGAAGATGCCTTCATCGCACGAAATGGTGATTTTGTGGATGTTCACGTTCAGTTCTTCCGATATAACCTGTGTAAGTTCATTGAGAATGCCGATACGGTCGGTACCCTTTATTTCAATCATCGCGTCAAAGAAGAGCTGCTTGTGCATGTCCCATTTTGCATCGAGTATGCGGTTGCCGTAACTCGACTTGAGTTTTGCCGCTACGGGGCACGAACGCTTGTGGATTTCTATGCGGTTCTTGCCGTCGATGAAGCCGAGCGCGTCGTCGCCGGGAATAGGATGGCAGCATTGTGGGAAGATGAACTGGCTGATGTTTTCGTCGGTGATATAGATTGGCTTCTTGCGGTTGAAACCTTCCTTTACTATGAAATAGTCAGGCTTCTTCTCTTCCTGTTCCTTTTTCTTCTTGCCGACGAAGGGGACGAATTTGCGCAGGTTTCCGGCCAGGTTCTGTTTTTTCTTCTTGCCTGTTATTTCGTCTATGTCCTTGTCGCCAAGTATGATGGTCTTGTCGCCAAGTGCTTTGAGTAGCGTCTCAGGCTTTTGCACGTCGTGGAAGTCGCACAGCTTGTCGATGATTGATGAATTTGGTTCAAGCGAATGCTTTTTCAGAAATTCAGCCAGCACTTCTTCACCTTTTTTCTGTATTTCCTTTGCGTTACGCCTTAGTATGGCCTGGATTTTGGCCTTGGCTTTGGCCGTAGAAGCGAAGTTTATCCATGACGGCTGTACGTGTTGCGAGTTCGACGTAAGTATTTCCACTTGGTCGCCGCTTTGCAGCTTATGGCTTAGCGGCACAAGCTTGTGGTTTACTTTTGCTCCGATGCAGTGGCTGCCGAGGAAAGTGTGGATTTGGAAGGCGAAGTCAAGGGCTGTGCATCCTGCCGGCATGGTCTTTATTTCGCCTTTCGGCGTGAACACAAATATCTCTGATGCGAACAGGTTTAGCTTGATGGCGTCGAGGAAGTCCATGGCGTCAGGCTGCGGGTCGTCAAGTATTTCCTTGATGGTTCGCAGCCAGTTGTTCAGTTCGCCGTCGTCTTCGGCTATCTCTTCACCCTCCTTGTATTTCCAATGGGCGGCGAAGCCTTGCTCTGCTATTTCGTCCATGCGGTCAGAACGGATTTGCACCTCAATCCAGCGGCCTTGTTTGCTCATAAGCGTTACGTGCAATGCCTGGTAGCCGTTGGCCTTAGGATGGTTGACCCAGTCGCGCAGGCGGTCGGGATGCGACTTGTAGATTTGGCTTATTGCTACGTAGATGTTGAAGCATTCGTTCACTTCCTCTTCTCTCTTCTTTGGCTTGAAGATTATGCGCACGGCGAGAATGTCGTAGATTTGGTCGAAGGTGACGTGCTTGTTCTGCATCTTGTTCCAAATGGAATAAGGGCTTTTCACACGCGCCTTTATCTGATATTCAATACCCATTTTGTCCAATGCTTCGCGTATGGGCGTTGTGAAGTCGGCAAAAAGGCTCTCGCGCGACGCCTGTGTGTCGGTAAGCTGGTCTTCTATCAGTTTATACTCTTCGGGGTGTTCGAACTTGAAGCTAAGGTTTTCAAGTTCGGTCTTGATTTTGTTCAGGCCAAGCCTGTTGGCAAGTGGTGCGTAGATGTACAGCGTCTCTCCTGCAATCTTGTATTGCTTGTTGGCCGGTTGGCTGTCAAGTGTGCGCATGTTGTGCAGGCGGTCGCATATTTTTATGAGTATGACGCGAATGTCGTCGCTCATGGTGAGCAGCAGTTTTTTGAAGTTTTCGGCTTGGGCTGATGCTTGTTCGCCGAATATGCCGCCTGATATTTTCGTAAGTCCGTCTACTATCTGCGCGATTTTGTGGCCGAAGATGTTTTCAATGTCTTCTACGGTGTAGTCGGTATCCTCGACTACATCGTGCAGCAATGCGGCGCTGATGCTCGTCGAGCCTAACCCCATTTCCGAGCACGCAATCTGGGCTACGGCTATTGGGTGCATGATGTATGGCTCGCCTGACAGGCGGCGCACGCCCTTATGCGCTTGTTTGGCAAAGTTGAACGCCTTTGTTATCAGGTCTACTTTCTTGCGGTGGCGTGTTGCCAGATAACTGTCAAGCAGGTGTTGGAACGCGTCGTTCACCATTTTCTCTTCCGCTTCGGCTCTTGCTTTGTCTATGCTGTTTTGCTCTTCCATGACCGTGTGTTTCTAAAGATATTATATAAATAAGGTGTATGCGTGCCGGTAAGAGTCTTATCTTACCCTTATTTTCTTTCCGGCACGGATGTTGTTGCCACGTATGCCGTTGAGTTGACGCAGTTTTTTCACAGTCGTGTGGTTCCTCTCTGCTATTTCCGACAGAGTGTCGCCTTGTCGTATTGTGACTCTTTTCACCCTTGAACGTCTCCTTCGCCGTGAAGAACTTTTGCGTTTTGTTGCGCTTTTGCGTACGCTGCTGGTGCTGGTAGTGTTGTCAACTTCCACCAAAGAACGTCTTGTGAAAAGTGCGTCTGCCTTATAGTTATAGATGGAGTCTTCGTTTGCAATGAATGTGTTGGTTGCCGTAGCCGGCATCCTTATTATTGAAGGTTTGTTGCTGCCGTTCACGATGTCGCGGCGGTATTGCGGGTTAAGCGTGCGCAGTTCGTCTATGTCGATGCCGCAAACTTCGGCAATTTGTTTCAGGTGTACGTCTTTATTGACAACTATTGTGTCTGTCTTTGCCGGCAGTTGTGTGCGCATGGGGCATATGTTGTGCTCGCAGTAGTAGTTCATTACGTAATTTGCCGCAATGAAAGCCGGCACATATCCTCTGGTTTCGCGCGGCAGGTATGGGTATATTTTCCAATAGTCGACTTCGCCGCCCGCACGGTGTATGGCCTTGTTGATATTCTCCGGGCCGCAGTTGTACGCTGCGATTACGAGGCTCCAGTCGCCGAATATGTTGTAAAGGTCTTTCAGGTATCTTGCTGCGGCGAACGATGACTTTACGGGGTCGCGGCGTTCGTCAACCAATGAATTAACTTCAAGTCCGTATTGCTTTCCCGTTGCAACCATGAACTGCCACAATCCGGCTGCTCCGGCGTGCGATGTCGCCATAGGGTTTAGGGCCGATTCTATGACGGGAAGGTATTTCAGTTCGAGCGGCAGGCCGTAAGACTCGAGTGCCTCTTCGAATATAGGAGTGTAGAAATTAGAGGCACCGAGCATGTAGCTCACCGAATGGCGCAGACGGCCGGTATATCTGTCAATGAACTGCTGCACAATGTTGTTGTACGGCATTTCCATGACGTTGGGTAGGCGGCTAAGCCTTTCTATGTATGTCTCTTTCGGATATGTCTTGTTTTCGTCGCGGTAGTTGCAGTCGTTGTCAGGTTGAAGGTAGGTTTTTGAATAGTATAGGTTCAGGAGGCTGTCTACTTCATAGTTCATGGCTTCCGGCACGTCGATGATTTCTTCTTTCCCATCGTCGTCGGTTACGGTTATCTCCTCTTTCTCGTTTTGTGCCTGCGTCACGCAGTTTCCGCCGAGAATCATTGCGGCGATGATAATAAACGTCTTTTTTCTCATTCTTATATTATGTTGTATGTGCATGTTCAGGTGATATGTTCAGCGTTATGTCAGAATGTTACCAAGCATTGCAGGCCAATTGACGATGACTTCAGAGGGTTAGCTGACGAGCGGTTGTTTATAACCGCAGGCTGTATGTGCAGGCTGAGGTCTTTTGATATGTCGAATTCCGATAGCGACGCGTCAACATAAGCGTCGATTACAGATAATGCGTACACACCTATCAGAATGAAAATGCTAAGGTCTCGATACCTGCGGTAGAAGTCTTTGCGCCGTCTGAACAGGTCTTGGTAGCGCTCCGTGTTCTCCGGCGTTATTGTATTGCCCAAATGTAGGAACTGGTTGTAGCTCTGCGTGTTTGGGTCATTGTCCATAATGTCCATGTATGCCTGCGAATAATCGTGGTACATCTGTCCGTTCCATCTTATTGCGTATAGGCATCCAAGAAAACCACCATACACAATTGGTAGTTTCCAGTATTTGCGGTTGTATATTTGTCCGGCTCCAGGTATGACAATTGCAAGCCACATTGCGCGCTTGGCACTCGGCCGCCATGTGCTCCAGTCACGTTTTTCCTTGCGCTTTTTGCCTACGGAGTCTTTTATGACGATGCTTGTTTGTTTTTGGTTTGCCGAATCAACAGATGTGACAATCTTTGCAATGGAGTCTTCCACAGCCGCATCCAATGCACTGCTTGCCGTTTTTGCCAAGGTGTCTTTTGCGTTGGCTGTGTATGACAGCGTGTCTGTCTCAACGCCTTGGCACGGCAAGATAGATGTCAGTGCAACACAAATGACAATCGTCCTCGCCAATATATATTTAGACAATCTGCTTTTGTTACTCACAACCTTCTTATTGCTGTTCTTTCAGTGTGTCGAAAATGCTCATTATCTGCCTTAGCTCCTCTTCGTTGGCGAATGGGATGCTGATTTTTCCCTTGCCGCTTGCAGACAAGGTCATTTGTACAGGTTTCCTGAACAATTCGGTCATGCGCTGTTTAAGTGCCGTAATCTCTTCCGGCATCTGTTGCTTTGAGGCAATTTTCTTCTTTCCGCTTACAATGTCCTCACCGTTTTTCAGTTTCTGTACCATTTCTTCCACCTTGCGTACAGAGTAGCCGTTCTTTTGTATTTCCTTGAACAGTTTTACTTGTAGCGACGGACTGTCAATTGCCAGCAAAGCGCGGGCATGTCCCATGTCTATTTCCTTATTTTGCAAGGCCATCTGTACTTGTGCCGGCAGTTTGAGCAGACGCAGGTAGTTAGCTATTGCCGTGCGGCTTTTGCCTACACGCTCCGAAACTTTTTCCTGAGTCATGCCTGTACTTGACAGCAAGTGTTCGTATGCCAAGGCGATTTCGATTGCGTTAAGGTCTTCGCGCTGTATGTTCTCGACGAGTGCCATTTCCATGACGTTCTCGTCCTTGATTGTGCGTATGTATGCCGGAATGGCCGTAAGCCCGGCGAGTTGCGACGCCCTCCAGCGGCGTTCACCGGCTATTATCTGAAACCGGTCTTCGTCAACCTGGCGCAGTGTGATAGGCTGTATTATGCCTATCTCACGTATGCTGTTTGCCAGTTCCTGCAAGGCAGTCTCGTCAAATTCCCTGCGAGGCTGGTTGGGGTTGGCTTCTATTTGGCTTAACGGTATCTCGTTTATCGTCGAACTGCCTTGGGGACGCACGTCATCGGTTGAAATGAGCGCGTCGAGCCCGCGGCCTAATGCGTTGCCGTATCTTTTCTTTACTGCCATTTTATTTGTATGGTTTTACGGTTGTCATGGTTTTGCGGTCATACGGTATGCCGTTGCTTCTTTGGCGTTTCGCCTTTCAATAACATATACTTATAACCTTGCCGTACAACCTTAATTTTTGTTTATTATTTCCTTTGCCAGCGCAAGGTGGTTTTTGCTGCCAGTAGAGTCTGCGTCATAGAGAATTACTGGCAGTCCGTGACTTGGCGATTCGCTCAGCTTTACGTTGCGCTGTATTACCGTCTTGAAGACAAGTTCCTGGAAGTGTCGTTTCACTTCGTCGTATATCTGGTTTGCCAGCTTGAGGCGGCTGTCGTACATAGTCAACAGGAATCCTTCAATTTCCAGTTTCGGGTTGAGTTTGCTTTTTATTATTTTAATAGTGTTCAGCAGTTTGCTGATGCCCTCAAGGGCAAAGTATTCACACTGTACAGGGATGATTACAGAGTTTGCCGCCGTGAGCGCGTTGACTGTGATGAGGCCGAGCGACGGCGAGCAGTCTATTAGTATGTAGTCGTAGTCGTTGCGTATGGGCGCAAGCAAGTTTTTTATCACTTGCTCCCTGTGCTCGATGTTAAGCATCTCTATTTCCGCACCGACAAGGTCTATGTGGCTCGGTATAATGTCGAGGCCGTCGATGTCGGTAGTGTAGACGGCATCATGCACGTCTGCCCCGTCGATAATACATTCATATAAAGTACAGTCAATGTCTTTCGTGTTGACGCCAAGGCCGCTTGACGCGTTGGCCTGTGGGTCGGCATCGATTACCAGAACCTTCTTTTCCAATGTGGCGAGTGAGGCAGCCAAGTTGATAGTCGTGGTGGTTTTGCCCACTCCGCCCTTTTGGTTTGCTAATGCGATAATTTTTCCCATTTTCATTGTAAGTTAGTTGACAAGTCATGAGCAAAAAGTAACAAGGTTGGCGTTGCCTTCTTTGTATGTAAGGCAAATCCGCTTGCCTGCTTGTTTCTTGTCTACTTGTCCACCTGAAATTATTTTGCAAAAGTACATATTTTATGTGAGAAATAGCTGATTTAAACCTTTTTTCGTACTTTTGTAGGCGAAAGAAAATGATTTTTAATGAAAACGATGAGACCGTTAATACTTATTTCCAATGATGACGGCTATCATGCCAAGGGCATCAATTCGCTTATAGACATGGTTTCTGATTTCGGCGACATCCTCGTATGCGCCCCCGAGTCTGCCCGTTCGGGTTTTTCAACCGCTTTTTCAGCCACTACTCCCTTACGTTTGAAATTACGCCGCGAGCGTGAAGGTATGCAGATGTGGTCGTGTAACGGCACGCCTGTCGATTGTGTAAAACTTGCCCTTAGCGAGCTTTGCAACGGGCGTAAGCCCGACTTGGTAATAGGCGGCATCAACCACGGTGACAACGCTTCGGTCAACTCCCATTATTCAGGTACGATGGGAGTGGTGCGCGAAGGGTGTATGAAATATATCCCGTCGGTGGCATTCTCACTTTGCGACCATGACGACAATGCCGATTTTGAACCGTTGAGAAAATACGTAAAAGCCATCGTGTCAGGCGTTTTGCGCGATGGACTGCCTAAGGGCGTATGCTTGAACGTAAATTTTCCGTTGCAAAAAGAGTTTAAAGGTGTGAAAGTCTGCCGAATGGCCGGTGGGACATGGGGCAACGAGGTTGTTCGCGCACATCACCCACGGGGCTATGATTACTTCTGGCTTGTGGGCGAGTACACCAACGACGAGCCTGAAGCTGACGACACTGACAACTGGGCTTTGCGCCATGGCTACGTGGCGATAACGCCTACAACGATAGACGTTACGGCTTATGGAATGGCAGAAAGAATAGAGAGGTTAATCCATAACTCATAATATTAAATACCTAATTCATAATTCTTAATACATAATTGGCTTACAGCAATAGTCTCATTGCGCAATAGCCGCATTGCTATAAAATGGCTTTGACAAGCCTGCCAATTATGAATTATGAATTATGAACTGAAAAGTCAGCGTAAGCTAATTATGAATTAAAATAATGAAGTATTATCTTATAGTTGGTGAAGCAAGCGGCGACCTGCACGCTTCGCGCCTTATGCGCTCGTTGCGGCGGATTGACGGCGAGGCCGATTTCCGCTTTTTCGGCGGCGATTTGATGTCCGCCGTGGGCGGAACGCGTGTAAAACATTACCGCGAACTTGCTTACATGGGCTTCGTCCCGGTGTTGTTGCACTTGCGGACTATCTTCAAGAACATGGCTGTTTGCAAGCGCGACATAGTCGAATGGCAGCCTGACGTGGTGATACTCGTTGATTATCCGGGCTTCAACCTCGACATAGCGAAGTTTCTGCACGCCAACACCTCAATACCCGTTTATTATTACATCTCGCCGAAAATCTGGGCATGGAAGGAGTACAGGATAAAAAACATCAAGCGCGACGTAAGTGAGATGTTCTCCATCCTGCCGTTCGAAGTGCAGTTTTACGAGGGCAAACACCATTTCCCTATTCACTATGTAGGCAACCCTACGGCAGACGAAGTGACCGAGTTTTTGGCTTATTACACCGAAACTTTTGACGATTTTTGTCGCAAGAACGGATTTTCCACAGACAAACCGCTCATCGCCTTGTTGGCAGGCAGCCGCCGACAGGAAATAAAGGACAACCTCCCGGCCATGCTCGAGGCGGCATCGCATTATGCCGGAAAGTACCAGTTGGTAGTGGCCGGTGCGCCTTCAATACCGCATGAGTATTACGACAAGTTCATTGCAGGGCACGACGTGAGCGTAGTGTACGACCAGACGTATCCCCTGCTCGCACATTCTACCGCCGCACTCGTCACCAGCGGCACGGCTACATTAGAAACCGCGCTGTTCGGTGTGCCGCAGGTGGTGTGCTACGAGACGCCCATCCCAAAGGTCATCGCCTTCCTGCGCAAGCACCTAATCAAGGTGCGTTACATCTCGCTTGTCAACCTCATAGCCGACCGCGAGGTGGTAACGGAGCTTGTGGCCGACACGTTTTCGGTTGAGAATATCGCCAATGAATTAGGCAAACTGCTGCCCGGCTCGACGGAACGCACGGCCATGCTTGACGGCTACGCCGAAGTGAAACGCCGCCTCGGGAAGAAAAACGCGCCCGACAATGCGGCGGAAATAATGCTAAGACTTCTAAAAAAAGAAAGTAAAGGATAATTCCCGACATATTTATAAGCCGTTGAAAAGCATGGAAAATGCCGTCCAAACAAAGCGTTTGGACGGCATTTTCATATTGCATAAACCGTTATCCTACGCGAGTTCGGTATAACTTCTATTTTTCGCAAACAGCGAAAAAACCCTTTGTAGGGACATAATTCATTATGTCCGTACGCCGCGAAGAGGCGTATTATCAAAGCGCAGCACAATAAAAACGTTCTTTCAGAACGTGCGGACATAATGAATTATGTCCCTACAAAAGATGGTTTCTTATACCGAACAGACGTTTATCCTGTGCATGAAACGTCACCTCTTCTATGACGGCGGCATGGCAATTTTATTTCAGATACTCACGGTAAAACGCCTCGATGTCGTCAAACGGTATTTTCTCCAAGTTGTCATAAAGGTCGGTATGGCTTGCGCCGGGCACAATGAGCAGCTTCTTGTTGTCGCCCGTCAGCCGCTTGAAGGTGTCCTCACCCATGTATCTTGAGTGCGCCTTCTCGCCGTGCAATATCATGACCGCACTGCGTATTTCGTTGCAGTAAGCCATGATGGGCATGTTGATGAACGGCAGCGACGACGTAGTGTTCCATCCATCGTTTGAGTTGAGCGAGCGTTTGTGGTAGCCGCGCTTGGTCTTGTAATACGCGTGGTAGTCCTTTACGAACTGCGGAGCGTCGGCAGGCAGAGGGTCAACCACGCCTCCGGCGCGCGCGTAAGAGCCGCCCAGGTAGTCCTCCGTGCGCTGGGCGTTGAGCTTGCGGCGCATTTCATAGCGCGCGTCGGCGTTGTCGTTGGCATCGAAATAGCCGTTGGCTGTGCAGCGGCTGATGTCGTACATGGTCGATGCCACGGTTGCCTTAATGCGCGTGTCGTTGGCCTCGGCGTTGACGGCAAAGCCTCCGAAACCGCAGATGCCGAGTATTCCGATGCGTTCGGGGGCAACGTCAGGGCGCGTAGAAAGGTAGTCTACGGCAGCTGAAAAGTCCTCGGTGTTGATGTCGGGCGAGGCCACGTAGCGCGGCGTGCCTCCGCTTTCGCCTGTGAACGAGGGGTCGAAGGCCAGCGTGATGAAGCCCCGCTCGGCCAGCGTCTGCGCGTAAAGGCCCGATGCCTGCTCCTTCACCGCCCCGAACGGGCCGCTCACTGCGATGGCGGCCAGCTGTCCAGTGGCATCCTTCGGGGTGTAAAGGTCGGCGGCGAGGGTCACGCCGTAGCGGTTGTGGAAGGTTACTTTCACGTGGTTCACTTTGTCGCTCTTAGGGAAAGTCTTGTCCCATTCCTGCGTAAGGTTAAGTTTTTCGTCTGTCATTTCCGTCTGATTTGAAGTTTGTGCAACCGCCGTTGCCGTCATGGCGAGCAGCGCGGCTGCGATTATTGTCCTTATTTTCATAATGTAATGTATTGCTGACAAAAGTTCTTTCCGTTTTGTCCGATGCAAAGATAGCTACACATTTCGAAGACGGATGTAGACGGTTGAGGGTTAAAACAACCACTTTTACTGATTTTATTTCCGCCATTTGACAATACGGCAAACATCAGGTAAAGGCGTTACAGACTGCATGTTGTGGAGCAGCCTGCAATGCCTCTGTAAGTGCCTGACAATCAACGGGGTTACAAAAGGCCGCCTTTTAGCGTGTAAAAGACGGCCTTTCAGGCTGCAAAACACGGCCTTTTAGAATGCAAAAGGCCGTCGATTGGAAAACGCGCGGCGGCGTTGGCACAGATTTTCGCTGCTTGTCGGGCGTTATTTCACGCTTTAGCATTATCTTTGCACGGTACTTTCAACCCTTATTTTACATTTGTCAAGCAATGAACTGGATAATACTTATCGTGGCGGGGCTGTTCGAGACGGGCTTCGCCGCGTGCCTCGGCAAGATGAAGGAGACGGCCGGCGCGGAGCATTGGGCGTGGTTCGCGGGCTTCATAGTGTGCCTGCTGTTAAGCATGGTGCTGCTTGCAAGGGCGGTGCACACCATCCCCATTGGCACGGCTTACCCCGTATGGACGGGCATAGGGGCGGTGGGTACGGTCGTGGTCGGCATCATATTCTTCAAAGAACCGGCTACGTTCTGGCGGCTGTTCTTCATCACTACGCTCATAGCTTCTATCGTAGGACTGAAGATGTCGCATTGAATTAAGTGAAAAAATAAAAACGAAAAGTGAAAAATCCACGACTTCTTAGCCAATGGATTTTTCACTTTTCGTTTTTATCTTTTCACTTTCAGGCTTATTGCCTGACAAAGGGCTTCAGCCCCTTGACGGCCTCGGCTGCCGTAATGCGGCGTCCGCCGTTGTCAAGGTCGATGAGTATGTAGCGGTCGTTGCCCATGCCAAGCTCCTTCATGTACGACAGTTGGCGCAGGCCGTGGCGCGTCTCTATGCGTTCAACGATGTCGTGATGCTCGGCTTCGGTCATGGCATAGATAAGGTCTATGCACGCTTGGTCGAGCGCGAGGATGTCGGTTGACGACAGGATGCCCACGTTCGGCGTTACCACGGGCGCGGCATTGACGCCCTCGCAGTCGCAAGACACCGACATGTTGCGCATCACGTTGACGTATGTAATGTGCTTGCCGAAGTGGTCGATGACCGACTTTGTGGACTCGGTCATGCGCTCCATAAACTCCTCTTTGGCAATGTCCCACTGGTTGCTCTGTCCCGGCGTGGTGTGAATCCATGCCTTGCCGATGCGTCCGTCGGCACAGCCTATGCCAATGTTCTTGTTGCTTCCGCCGAAGCCTCCCTGCGTATGGCCTTTGAAGTGGGTCAATACTACAAGTGAGTTATAGTTCTTCAGGTGGCTGCCTACCGACATTTTCTTGAACCACTTGCCGCCGACGACGGGCAGGGTGGTGGTGTCTTCCTCGTCGATGATGTCAACGGGGCAGAACGTCCAGCCGTTCACCTTGAGCGTCTTGCGGTGCTGCTCGGTGGTGTATCGGTCGCCGGTGTAGTAGGTGTTGGTCTCGATGATGTTGGCCGCGGGCAGGTCTTTCTGCATCAGGGTCTTCACCCAAGCCGACGGAATGATGTTGGGGCCGTTCTGTTCTCCCGTGTGCAGTTTCACGGCTGTGCGCCCTTCGATGTTGGCGCAGACTTGTTCGTAAGCCTTGATGAGACCCTCGGGACTAAGGTTTCGCGTGAAATAAACGATTGACTCGTTGCCCTTGCGCTGCTCGTATGGCACGTATTTGTTGCCGTCCTTGCCCGGAACGGGTGCCTGGCTGGCCTGCTCCTGCTTGCTCTCCTGCGCCATTCCGCAGCTTGGCATGATGCCGCAACAGAGTAATGTCATCAGCATCGGTTTAAAAAAATTCCTGATTTTCATGTCCGTATTGTTTTTAGTTAGTGTCCGTATGGTTGTCAGTTATTGCGAAGACATAGTTTCACGATGCAAAGATATGTCGTATTTTCGAGAATGTTTGTAAACAAATCAAGGCTTTGACAACCAATTTTACTGATTTTGTCTGCACCCTGTTCGCGATGTTTTTATGGCTGTGGGAAATGTGCATGATTGCCGTAGAGGCGGAGTTTTGGCAATTATGAAGAAAGAAAATGCCGTTGCCGGTAGGTTTGCCGGCAACGGCATGTATGCTTAGAACAGCGTCAGCGAGTACAGATAGACCACCGATGCAGGCATTGCCATGAGCGAGGAGTCGAAGCGGTCGAGCATTCCGCCGTGGCCGGGCAGTATGTTGCCGCTGTCCTTTATGCCGAGCGTGCGCTTGAAAAGAGACTCTACGAGGTCGCCCCACGTGCCGAACACCACGACGACAAGTCCCAAGCCCATCCATTGCAGCACGGTAAGGCCTGTGTCGGAATTAAGTCCCGCCTCGTAGCTTCCTATGAAATAAGCCACAACGAGCACGATTGCCGCGCCGCCGATGGAGCCCTCCCAGCTCTTGCCCGGCGATATTCGTGGAAACAGCTTGTGCTTGCCTAAAAGCGAACCGCAGCAGTATGCGCCCGTGTCGTTTGCCCAAAGGAAGATGAATACGCAAAGCGGTATGAGATAGTTGAAGGCTATGTCGCCGCTCTTTGTGGTGTTGAAGGCCAGCACATTTATGGTGGAGAAGGGCAGGGCGATGTACATCTGCCCGAGCATGGTGTACGCCCAGTCGTTGATGGCGTTCTCCGTCTTGGCGTAAAGCTCGCTGACGAAGAGGTAGACTAGCGTGAGCAGGTAGGGTATGAACACAGCTCCCGTGGGCACTACGCCGCTGCAAAAGCCGCCGACGGCCAAGAAGAAGTACACACCTGCCACGGTGCTGATGAGCGGGTTTACCTGTACGCCCTTCACTCTGTTCACAAGTCCGCAGTATTCCCATATCGTCAGGCCGGTAACCAAGGCGAAGAGAAACTCCATTTCAAATGGACCCATGAAGCAGACGACTATTGCCGTCACAAAAATAATGCCCGTAATGCTTCTTACAATGAGGTTTTTCATATCATAAGGTTTTAAGGTTTTGAGGTTTTACGGTTATAGGGCCGTTGCTTGTTTCTTACCGTAAAATCCTATAACCGTAAAACCTCAAAACCGCATGTTATACTTTTTCGTCGCCGGTGCTTGCTCCGGTCTTGGCATCTTCGCCGTCAGCCACGGTTTGCGTGGTGGCTTCTTCGCCGCTGTGTTCAGGCTCACCGCCGCCCTGGCTTTCCATTATCTCCTCAGAACGGCTTACCCACGGGCGTTTGCCGAAGATTTTTTCAACGTCCTCGGCGAAGATTACCTCGCGTTCGAGCAGCAGTTCGGCCAACTGGTTATGCCCTTCTTTGTGCTCGTTCAGTAAGTCTTTGGCACGCTGGTACTGCTCGTTTATCATCTTGAGCACCTCGTCGTCCATGATTTTTGCCGTTGTTTCGGAGTATGGCTTTTGGAAGTTGTACTCGTTGTTGTTGTAGTAGCAGATGTTGGGCAGCCTGTCGCTCATGCCTGCGTAGGCTATCATGCCGTATGCACTCTTGGTAACTCGCTCCAAGTCGTTCATCGCTCCGGTGGATATGTGCCCTACAAACAGCTCCTCGGCGGCGCGGCCTCCCAGCGTGGCGCACATCTCGTCAAGCATTTCCTCCTTGGTTGTAATCTGGCGTTCTTCGGGCATGTACCATGCCGCTCCGAGGGCACGGCCTCGTGGAACGATGGAAACTTTTACAAGGGGATTGGCGTGCTCGAGGAACCATGATATTGTGGCGTGGCCTGCTTCGTGCAGGGCGATGGTGCGGCGTTCGCCTTCCGTCATCACCTTTGTCTTCTTTTCCAGTCCGCCTATGATGCGGTCAACGGCGTCGAGGAAGTCCTGTCGGCCTACGTGCGACTTGTTGTGGCGCGCCGCGATGAGTGCCGCCTCGTTGCATACGTTGGCTATGTCGGCGCCGGAGAAGCCCGGAGTCTGCCGTGCAAGCATGTCAACGTCTACGCTGGCGTCTATCTTCACTGGCTTCAGATGCACCTTGAAGATGTCTTTGCGTTCGTTCAAGTCGGGCAAATCCACGTTGATTTGCCTGTCGAAACGTCCCGCGCGGAGCAGTGCCGAGTCGAGCATGTCGGCGCGGTTGGTGGCCGCAAGAATGATGACACCGCTGTTTGTGCCGAAGCCGTCCATCTCTGTAAGCAGGGCGTTGAGCGTGTTCTCGCGCTCGTCGTTGCCTCCCATGGCGGGGTTTTTGCTGCGCGCACGGCCTACGGCGTCGATTTCGTCGATGAAGATGATGCACGGCGACTTCTCCTTTGCCTGTCGGAAGAGGTCGCGCACACGGCTTGCGCCTACGCCGACAAACATCTCTACGAAGTCGGAACCGCTCATTGAGAAGAACGGCACGCCTGCTTCTCCGGCCACAGCCTTGGCCAGCAGCGTCTTGCCGGTGCCCGGAGGACCTACGAGTAACGCTCCCTTGGGTATTTTTCCGCCAAGGTCGGTGTATTTTTTCGGGTTTTTCAGGAAGTCAACAATTTCCTGCACTTCCTGTTTTGCGCCGGCTTGTCCGGCCACGTCCTTGAACGTCACGTTGATGTCTGTACCCTTTTCGTACATCTTCGCCTTGCTCTTGCCTACGCTGAACACGCCTCCGGCACCGCCTGTGCCTCCTCCGCCCATGCGACGCATGAAGTAAAGCCACAAGAAGATGAACAGCAGTATGGGACCGAAACTTAACAAAATGTTGAACAAATCGTTGCCGCGTTTGTTCTCATAGTTCAGCTCGCCCTTGAATTTTCCTGCTTTCTTTTCAGCTTCAACAAACGTCTCCACCTTGTCAACGCTGCCGAATTCGGTTGTCACATACGGGTTTCTGCCAGTCTGTTTGGCACCTTGCTTAAACACGTCGCGCGTGTTTTGCGGGTTGACATACATCTTCAAGGTACTTTCATCCTTGTTTATTACTATCTTTGATGCGTAACCTTTGTTGACGTAAGTTTTGAATTCGTCGTAAGAAACTTTCCTGCTTGCGCTTCCGCCAACGGTGTCTCCACCGAGGAAGTACATCCCCATGAGGCCGAACAGTACGAGCATGTAAATCCAGCTCATGCTGAATTTCGGCTTCTTGTTGTTTTTATCTTGTTCCATGTTGTTCATTGATGTTTTGCCGTAAAGGAACCTTTACAACTTAAAGAAGTTCGGAAAATGCGGTCAGTCCACGTCTGGAAGTCTTGTCAGTTTGGCGTCTTCCCAAAGGTTTTCCAGATTGTAGTATTCCCGTTCTTCGGGAAGGAATATGTGTACCATAACGTCCGTGTAGTCCATAGCCACCCAGTGAGCGTGTGTCAGTCCGACAACGTGAACGGGCTTCTCTCCTGCGTCAACCCTTGCCGTTTCCTCTACGGAGTCGGTTATGGCTTCAACCTGCGACGGCGAGTTTCCTTGGCATATTATGAAGTAACGGCAAATAGAGCCTTCAATGCCGCTAAGGTCGGCGATGGTGATGTTCGAGCCTTTTTTTTCCTGGATGCCTTTTGTTATTGTCTCAACTAATTTTTTTACTTGTTCCATTAAGAGAATAAAGTGTTGTTAATGCAAAATATTGTCCCGCCTGCCGTAGGTTACGGTCGTAACCGTCATGCCTTGACAGGGTGTTGTTCGTTATGCAAAGGTACACGGATTTATTGTAAAACAATGGCAAAGGCAGATTATTTTGAGTTTTTTTATAAAAAAGTCGGACAAAATATTGGTGGTTTAAAAAAAATGCGTACCTTTGCACTCGCAAAACACCAGTTAACGGAAGTTTAAAAGGTGGTTGAATATTGGGATATGGTGTAATGGTAACACTACAGATTCTGGTCCTGTCATTCCTGGTTCGAATCCGGGTATCCCAACAAAGGCGAGGCATCTTGGTTTCAAGATGCCTTTTTTGTATGCCGACGGCTCATCGGGTGCGCCATGGATTATTGCCGCGTGTTTTGCAGTATTTTATCTTTCATCTGTCAGTTTTTACCGCATGTTGCTGTATTTCAGTCTGTTACGGACTGACAGATGCGCTCGGCAACTGTCAGCCGTCTTTCATTTTGGCGCGTCGGCTGATAGATACTGACAGATGGCCTGTGGCATCTGTCAGGACATAAACTGCTGATGCTCAACGACTTATGTGCAGGCTGAAGGACTGACAGATGTTTCCTCGCGTTTTCTTATGTATAAAGTGTGTGGCTGTAACCGTTTTGCCTGCCTTGCAAAAGGTGGCAAACGGCGTTGAGAAAGGTGGTCTTTTACAAGCTGAAAGACCGCCTCTTGAATGCAGAAAGACGCCCTTTTGCAAGCAGGGATACCGCCTTTCATTTGCACTTGGCGTACCATTCAAGCAGCAGGCCGCGTGGTACGCCGTGGCTTACGGCCGTGTCAAGCGCGTTTTTCGCATCCTCCCTGCGCCCTTGCAGTATCAGGATTTCAACCTTTGACACGGTGTAGTCTTTGTTACCCGGGTCGCGTTTCAGAGCTTCGTCGAAGTCGAACAGGGCCGTGTCGTACATCTTCAAGTCCTTCTCTAGCTCTGCTCTCGTGGCGTAAGCCACAGCGTAGTCAGGATATATTTCAATCAGGTTGTTCAGCTGGTCGAGCGCGTCGTTAGGTCGTTCCAGTTTTATGTACGTGTAAGCCAGCCCGAGCCTTGCTGCCGCGTTGTCGGGCGACAGGCTCAAGAATTTCTCGTAATCGTTCTTCGCCAGGTCGTACCGCCGCAGGTTGTTGTTGGCGTAGGCGCGGTAATACAGTGCCGCCAGGTTGTTTCCGTCTTTCTCAAGCACCTGGCCGCAGGCGTCTATCGCGTCTTTCCATTCAAGCAGTTGCAGGTTGACCGCCGCCTTGCTTAGCAGCAGTTTAGTTGAACTTGGAAATATTTTCAGTTCCTTGTTCACCCTGTCCAGCGAGTCGCGCCATTGTTTCAGCGATTGTGCCGTGACCGTTGTGACAAAGGATAGGAGGATGAGTAATGACGCAATGTGCTTCATGAAAAAGTGTTTTTTATAATTAAGAATTAAGAGTTAAGAATTAAGAAAAATACCTTTGTATAATTATATGCAAGACTATTTTTCTTAATTCTTAACTCTTAATTCTTAATTTCTTAGTTTTCAGCGTCGATGGCCTTTATTTTCTCGCGTACAAGGTTCATGTCGTCCTTGAGCTTCTGCACCTTGCGGTTCATCTCGTCGATGAGCGAATTGCCCTTCTTGCTCGACGCGTTGAGGAAGCCGATGTTGTTTTCGTAAGTCTGTACTTCCTGCTTCAGCTGCTCGTAACGGCGCATCAGGCGCGAGCGTTCGTTGTCGAGTGCGTCGGCACCTTTCTCGGCCACGTTCTTCAAGTTGCTTCTGAACTTGTCAAGACGGCGGCGCGCCGTTGTTATGTTCAGTTCCTTATAGAGCCTGTCGAGGATGTCGTGGTACTCCTTGTAGACGTTGTCCTTTTCCTTGAAGGGCACGTGTCCTACGGCGTTGTACTGGTCTACAAGTTCGCGCACCTTCTCTTGTATGTCCTCCTCGGCGTTGTCCGCCAATGCCTTAAGCTGGCTGATGATGTCGCGTTTCTTCTCAAGGTTTGCGCGTTCCTCGGTGCGTGTGCCGGCGTTGGCGTTGTTGCGCGCGTCAAAGAAGTGGTTGCAGGCCGTGAGGAAGTCGCTCCACAGCTTGTCTCCGAGCTTTTTCGGCACCATTCCTATGGTCTTCCACTCTTTCTGAAGGGCTACGAGCTTGTCGCTTGTTGCCTTCCAGTCGGTGCTGTCTTGCAATGCCTGGGCCTGCTCCACGAGTGCTTTTTTCTTCTCGGCGTTCTCTGCGAACTTCTGTTTCAGCTCCTTGAAATAATCTGCCTTGCGACCGAAGAAGTCGTCACATGCGGCACGGAAGCGTTCGAAGATTTTGACGTTCATCTTCTGCGGGGCGAAGCCTATTGTCTTCCATTCTGCCTGAATGGCGATTATCTCCTTGGTCTTCTTGTCCCAGTCGCCTGCGTTCTTTATTTCTTCCTTGGCTATTTCCTCCACCTTTTCGCAAAGTGCGGTCTTCTTTGTAAGGTTTTCTTCCTCCTTTGAACGCAACTCTTCGAAATGCTGTTGGTGGCGTTTGTTAATCACGGTAGACGCCGCCTTGAAGCGCGCCCATATCTCTTCGCGCAGCTCTTTTGCAACGGGACCGGTCTCGCGGTACTCCTGGTGCAGCTTCTGCAACTGGTGGAACGCGCTGATTACGTCGTTCTCGTCGGCCAGTTTTTCGGCAGCTTCGCACAGGTGTGTCTTTATTTCAAGGTTTTTCTTGAAGTCGTATTCGCGTGCTTCGTTGTTCAGTTTCAGCAGGTCGTAGTATTGCTCAACGTACAGCTGATAGTTGCGCCACAGCTCGTTCGCCTTCTCTGCCGGTACGAGCTTTATTTCCTTCCATTCCTGTTGCAGCTTCTTGAAGTCCTGGTATGACTTGTTCGCCTCTTCCGGCGATGTGGCCATGGCCTTGATTTTCTCTATGATGTCAAGCTTTTTCTTCAGGTTTTCCTGCTTCTCTTTTTCCTGTTCAAGGAACAGCTTGGCACGTTTCTCCTTGATGACGCTCATTTCGGCCTTGAACGTGTTTTCGTCTTCGTCGGGCGTAACCTTGTATGTGTCCGGGTCGCCGCCGGCTTCTATGTAAGCTTTCATGTCGGCTTCCCTTTCGGCAAAGTGCAGTTTGTAGAATGTGGTCTTAAGATATTCCACTTCGTCTTTTTGCGGGTCGTCGTCGCTGTGTGCTATTTCTTTCAGCCGTTCTATAACCTCCTTCTTGCTCTTGTACACCTTCTTTTGCTCTTGTACGGCATCGGTTGCAACGATGTTGTCGGCCTCTGCTGTTTCCGCAGGGGCTTCGGCAGGTGTTTCAAGGGTAGCGTTGGTGTTGCCGGTATCTGTCTGTACACTGTTGTCGGCCGGAGCCACGTTCAGTTCTTCTGTCTTCTCTTGACCGAGAGTGTTTTCTTGAGAGTCCATCATTCTAACTTTTTTCTTAGTTCATGAATCGGTTTTCCATGTTTTATTATAGGTGTGCAAACTTATATAAAATTATTGTAAAACCCTAATCAAATTCGGAAAAAGTGGCCTTTTCGTGTCTAAATGAGACGTTTGTGGCGGAAAATCCACCACGATATGCCTGAAATCAGGGCTGACACTACTATCGCGATAAGGAAGCCGAACTTGTTGTGCTCCATGCCGTTGACAAGGTTCATTCCGAAGATGCTGGCTATGAGGGTGGGGAACATCAGTATGATTGACACCGAGGTGAGCGTTCGCATCACGGTGTTCATGTTGTTGTTGATGATGCTCGAGTATGTGTCCATGGTGGACTCGAGGATGTCTGAGTATATGTTGGTTGTCTCGCGCGCCTGGCTCATCTCGATGTTCACGTCTTCGATGAGGTCGGCGTCCAGCTCGTCCACCTGCAACTTGAACTTCAGTTTGGCAAGAAGGTTCTCGTTGCCGCGTATTGACGTGATGAAGTATGTCAGCGAGTCTTGCAGGCGCGACAGGCCTATGAGCGACTCGTTGTTCACCTCGCGGTCGAGGTTGCGCTTGGCTTTTTCTATCAGGTTGTTGATTTGCTTCAGCCGTTTCAGGTACCATACGGCCGACGAGAGGAACAGGCGGAATATCATGTCAACGTAGTCGGTAAAGCCTTCGCCGCGCTTCTGCTGGTAGCTGACAAAGTCTATCATCATGTTCGTCTCGTGGAAGCATACCGTTATTGTTACGTCGCGCTTGTGGATGATACCGAGCGGCACGGTGGTGTAGGGCGTGCGCGAGCGGATTTCCTTTACGAAGGGGATACGCAGGATGATGAGCATCCAGCCGTCGTCGTACTCGTAGCGGGCACGCTCGTCGTTGTCGCTGATGTCTGAAAGGAAATAGTCGGGTATCTTAAATTCTTCTTCGAGAAGACGCTGGTCGTCTTCCGTTGGACATGTCACTTGTATCCAGCAGTTAGGCTCCCACTGGCCAATCTGCTTCAAGCCCTTGTTGGTGTTCCAGTATGTTCTCATTTGCTAATCCTCCGAAAATGTTACGCTTGGTGGGAAGACCGCTCCTGAGAGCCATGCCTCCTCACTTTACAAGTTCATCTTTTCCGCGTGATAGTCGTCCATATAAGTTTTGAATTTCTGTTTTGCGGTGCAAAATTAGGCAAAAAACGTAAGAATGCAAAATAAAACGCTTGAAAAGAGTTTTAATTTTTCCATTTCAGGCGTGGTTGTACAGGCTTTTTCCGCTGAACCAGCGCGACAGGTTGAGCCTGTCCATGGCGTATGCCACGGCGAGGCTGCCTGCCAGTACGAACGCAATGGAGAACACGGTGTAGAGCAATGCGGTAGGGTCGAAGGCGAATATTGGCACAAACCGCTTTGCCAGAATGGTGAACATGGGCGAGAAGAGCAGCACGGCCAATGTGTTTGAGCCGATGAAGCAGGCCGCGCGCAGCGCCTTTTCAGGTAGCTTGCGGCATGTTCCCAGCGCGAGGCTTATGGCTAAATATGTAACGATGACGCCTGTCAGCGTCTGCTTGTACATCTCGCCGGGGCTTGCCATGCAGAATATGGCAATGGGCACGGCGGCCAGGAGCGACGGGCGGAACACCTGCATGAACTTCATTCCGCTCTGCCTTACCAGGGCTCCGGCCATGAAGTACATGGCGTTGCTCATCTGCACGATGTGCGTCAGCTCCACGACGGCGTAGAACGCCACGCCCAGCACGCACATCAGCGGCACCGTGCCGAGGCGCGGCCTGAGGCGGCTCACGGCGTAATATATGATGTAGCACACGATGAGCGTGTGCAGATACCAGTACGGGCCGAGCGGATGCAGCAGCAGTTTTTCCATGAAAAGTGTGACGGTAAGGCTGTCTATGTGCTCGCGTATGGGCAGCACGGAGGCCGCTACGACGTAGCCTGCCTCCATGACGGCATACGGAATGAACAGCCATTTCAGCTGGTTGAGCATACGGCCTGGGCTTTTCGCCATGTTGGCCAGGTAGCCGGAGATTAGCAGGAAGGCCGGCATGTGGAACGTGTAGACCACCTGCTTGGCGTAAGGATACTTGTCGCCGACGTACACCAAGTGGAACATCACCATCAGGATGATGAACACGCACTTCAGGTAGTCTATCTCTCTTACGCGGTTTTGCATAGTGTATGTAAGCGGGCGTGCGGCTGCAAGACATATAGATAAGGTATGTCTGCGCCGCGTTTTACCATTGCAAAATTAATGCTTTCGCCCGTTATACAGGCTGCTTTGCCGCTGTTTTTATGATATTTTACGTAAAACGCCGTAACGTGCGTTTTTCCGTGGTTTTGCGAAAGACGGCCTTTCGCGTTCCGAAAGGCCGTCTTTTACACGATGAAAGGTGGCCTTTTACAATGCAAAAGGCCACCTTTCAGAAACAGTGCGTCGGCCTTACTCCGGCAGTATGGCCACAGACACCGGCGCATAGTCGGTCGGACTGAAGCGGCGCAGGCCTTGCGACGCCGTCTCGGTGCCCCGGTATGCGGTCGTTCCTCCGAAGTTGTACAGCCGTCCGCCGACGCATTCCGTCGCGCCGTACCAGCTGAACGTGCCCAGCATACGCAGCGGCTCGGGCGTGCCGTCGCCCACGGTGTAGCGCGTCACGGTGGTGCCGTCAAAGGCGTATATGCAGCCGTCTGCCACGCCGATGAAGCTGAAGTCGGTTGAGAGAGAGTCTGCCTTTTCGCATACCGTGGGCTCAAGCTTGCCGCCCTTGACGGCGTATGCCGTGTGCATCAGGTTGTCCATGAGCCATGTGGTGCCGTCGCCGTCGTGCGTCACGTCCGTTTCGCCAAGGTATTCGCCGTGCTCCGCCGTGCCGTCAAGAGTTGCCGTTACGTTGCCGTTGGTGTCAAGACCGAGAGTGTAAGTCTCTATGTTGGAGGTTGTTACGGCGTAGAGCGTGTTGCCGTCTACGGTCGCCGCCAATGCCTTCTCCGTGCGCAGGGCGGCTGTGCGCCATTGTCCGCCGTCGAGGATGTACAGTCCTTGTGCGCCGACGATTACTGGCTTGCCGTCCCAGATTGCGCCCGCGCCGCCCTCGGGAATGTCGGCGTAGGCCGTCTCTTCGCCCGTCTCGGTGTTGTACGAGCGGAATTCGTAGCTCGGTGTGGTCTGCTCGTAGCCCAGGCTTTCATGTTCGATGATGCCTCCTCCGTAATAGATTATGTCGCCGTCGGTGAAGTGCAGGCCGGCGGAACCTTCGTTGCCAAGCTCTCCAAGGTCGTCAAACACGATGTTCTGCTTCACCCTCAGCGTGTTGACCGACTTCTCTCCGGCTATCGAGAACTTGCCCTCGGCCACGCCGTCGGCATCGAATATTACGTACGGGTTGGCCGTGTAGGTCTGCCCCTGCTTTATGTATGTTATCGGCTCTTTGCCCGGCGTGGTGGCGTCGGGGTCGGTGAAGGAGAATGCCGGGCTGGCCGACGCGAGCTGCTGCATGGTGCTTGTCGATTCGCGCCCGTTGTATATGTCAACGTATATGCCGCCGTCCTTGTAGTACGCCGCCGTAAGCACCACTCCCGGAGCCTCGTTGTTCTCGTTGGCCGGCTGGCGCACTACTATCTGCATGGAGTCCGCCGCGGCCCTCGTGCCGGGCGCTTCGCCGAAGCGGATGTAGCCGATGCGCTCCTTGCTGGTAAGGTTTTTCGCGGCAATCACCTGTACGCTCTCGCCGCCTTTGCCGCCCATCTGCGACAGTTGCAGCCAGTCGGCCGACGACGTGGCCTCCCACGGCTCGCTGATGGGCACGGTCACGGCCTTCTGTTCGCCGTCAGACGACAGCTGTACCACGTCTTCGCTTCCGGGCGGAGGTGTCGTGTCGGGGTCGGGGTTGCCGCTGTCTTCATCCGTGCACGCGGCGAATGCCAGCGCGGTAAGCAGCGCTGCGCCAATCAATGACAGTCTTCTTAACTTCTTCATAACGGTATATGCTTTATTTGTAGATGATTTCCATTTTGCAAATAAAACATGTTTTATGTAAACCGCAATAACGGTTTTCCGTTATTTAGTTGGCGCATTGCCGTCTTGGTCGCCTTTTTTGTTGCATTCCAGTGTTGTGTGCACGCTCTTTTTTCAACCGTCGATGCACATCGTTTCAGCCGTCCAAACGCCCCGTTTGGACGGCTCTTTCCGGTTTATCCGCAGTTTAGGTGTATGGTATATAAAGCATATAAACTTGGAACTTCCTATCATCAGCCAGGCTGTCGGTAATTGTCATTCCGCGTTCCGACGCGGAATCCAGAAAACATCCAAGGCAACAAACGATGCAGGTTGTATACACTGGATTCCGCGTCGGAGTGCGGAATGACAATTACCGAGAGCCTCACTTATCGTTGGTTGCATATACTTGTCATTTTTACATATATACACCTGAACTGTGGATTAACCTCTTTCCAGACCGATTCATAACCGGTTGAATATCAGCCTGTTGCCAACCGCTCTGCAAAAGGCCGTCTTTCGCCTTGCAAAACACGGCAAACAGCACGCTAAAAGGCCGCCTTTCGCAGCGCGAAAGACGGCCTTTTGCAAAACGGGTGGTTATAGACCGTAGTGTTATTTCTCGGGAATTTCCTCGAGAGTCTTGACGAGCAAGTCCCAGAACTTAGTCGTTGACGGCCAGTAGGCGCGTTCGTTCGGGGTGTGGGGCGACTTCAGCGTCGGGCCGAACGAGCAGATGTCAAGTCCCGGATACTTCGAGAGGATGATGCTGCATTCCAGTCCTGCGTGTACCACTTGTACCGTAGGCTCCTGGCCGAAGAGGTCGTTGTATATTTTGCGCATACGCTTGATGAGCTCGCTTTTCGTGTTCGGGTCCCATCCTCCGTAAGCTCCGCTAAGCTCGACTTTCATTCCGGCCATGTTGAAACAGCTTTCGAGCGACGTAGCCAGCTCGTCTTTCTTAGTCTCGCTTGAGCTGCGCGCCAGTATTTTCACGGCAGCCTTGCCGCCCTCGATGTCAACGATGGCGAGGTTTGATGACGTTTCCACGATGCCTGGTATTGACGGAATGTAGCGCCATACGCCGTCGTGAGCCGCGTAGATGGCGTCAACGAGGTTGTCTTGTATTTCCTGCGGCACTACGTTTGCAGGCAGTTCCACGTCTTCCAGCGTAACTTCTATTTCGTCTTCGATGTCCTTGTACTCGTCGTTAAACGTCTCGCGGTAGTCGGCGACAAGCTCTTCGAGGTCGGCCTTGTTCTCCTTCGGCAGCGTGAGTACGGCCTCGGCCTCGCGCGGAATGGCGTTGCGCATGTTGCCTCCGTGCCATGAAGCGAGGCGCGCTTCGTCGTCGGCTATGGCCTCGCGGACGATGCGCACGAGCATCTTGTTGGCGTTTCCGCGGCCTGCTGAGATTTCAAGTCCGGAGTGTCCGCCCTTCAGTCCCTTCACGGTAAGGCGCACGGCGATGTCTTCCTTGTCGGCTTCCTCCTCCTTGTATTCCAGCGTTGCGGTGATGTCAACGCCGCCCGCGCTGCCTATGATGAGCTCGCCCTCCTCCTCGGTGTCGAGGTTGAGCAGTATTTCTCCTGCCAATTCGCCAGCCGGAAGGCCGTTCGCGCCGTACATGCCGGTCTCCTCGTCGGCGGTAATCAACGCCTCAATGGGGCCGTGCTTCAGGTCTTTCGCCTCCATGACGGCCATTATTGCGGCCACTCCGAGGCCGTCGTCAGCACCGAGGGTAGTGCCCTTCGCCTTCACCCAGTCGCCGTCGATGTAGGTCTGGATGGGGTCGGTCTCGAAGTTGTGGGTACTGTCTTTCTCCTTCTGCGGCACCATGTCCATGTGTGCTTGCAGTATTACCGTCTTGCGGTTTTCCATGCCCGGTGTGGCAGGCTTGCGCATTACGATGTTCTCTGCCTCGTCCTTAAAGGCCTCTACGCCTACGCTTTTGGCAAAGTCGAGCAGGAACTGCTGCACTTTCTCGAGGTGTCCCGACGGGCGCGGAACTTGTGTCAGCGCGTCGAAATTGCGCCATATGCACTCCGGTTTCAGGTTTTTGATTTCACTCATAGCTATTAAATTTTTTAATTAAAGGTATTTCTTGAATTAAGAATTAAGAGTTAAGAATTAAGAAAAATACCTTTATTGGTAGCTTTTCTTTTAGTGCTGCGAGGCATATTTTCTTAATTCTTAATTCTTAACTCTTAATTTTCTTTCTTGTGAACGCCAGTGCAACCCAGCTGTATATGCCGAGAGCGACGACGAGCAGCGTCTGCACCGAATGGACTATTAGCACGAAGTAGAGCGCATCGGTGTCGGCCACGCCGTAGAGTATGAGCATGGTCTTCACGGCGAAGTGCCACGGTCCGGCGCCGTTGGGCGTTGGAACTATTACGGCGATGCTGCCTACTACGAACGTTACCAGCGCGCACTCGAGCCCCAAGTGGGCGGTGAAGTCGAAGCAGAAGAACGTGAGGTAGTAGTGCAGGAAGTAGCAGAGCCATATGGCCAGGGTGTAGACGATGAACAGCGGGGCGTTCCTTACGTCCTTGAGCGACACCACTCCCTGCCATATTCCGCCAACGGTGGCCTTTACCTTATTATATATTGAGAGCTTTTTCAGCAGTATGTGGAGCAGCAGCAGGGCGGCCACGGCGCAGGCTGCGGTGACAAGGTAGCCGGTGGTGGAGAACTTTCCGAGTACGGAGTCCATGCTCGTGCCTGTCTTGCTGAAGAACGTCGAGAACACGCGCATCTGCATGAAGAGGGTCAGCACGCACACGGCGGCCATGAGCAGCATGTCTATGGCGCGCTCGGTTACCACCGTGCCGAGGGCTTTGGCGAACGATACGCCGTCGTATCTCTTCAACACTCCGCACCTGGTAAACTCGCCGATGCGCGGCACTACGAGGCTGGCCGCGTAAGAGAGGAACACCGCGTGCACGGCCGTCGCCGTCCTCGGGCGTTCGCCAAGGGGCTCAAGCGTCTGCCGCCAGCGCCATCCGCGGAACATCTGCGCCAGTATTCCGAAGGGGAAGGAGAGCAGCATCCACGTCCAGTCCATGCCGTGCAGCAGTATGTCGTCCACGCTGCGGAAGTCGAAGTCGCGGTACATCCAATACAGGATGGCGCCTCCGAACATGAGTGGAAGCAGTATTTTGACGGTAGTGTTGACGATGGATGATGTTTTCACGCCTGTTGAATGATTTTCATGCAAACTTACAATAAAAAATTCAAACGGCGGTATGCGCGCCTTATTTTTTTATTCTTTAACCCTAATCTGCCGTCTTTTGCCTTGTTGCCGGTGCGCCTTTTCACCGTGTGTATGGTTGGTTTTTGCCTTTTATCAGGGCGGGCTGACGTGGCGGCAGGCCACCGTGTTTGCCTGAAAGCGGGGTTGGTAGCCGCGGTGTTTACGTCCGGTTTGTAACACGTTGACAGTCAGCGCGTTTCCAATATGCCGTCTTTTAGGCTGCAAAAGGCCGTCTTTTGGCGCGCGATTGACGGCCTTTTGCAAGGTAAAAGGTGGCCTTTCGGGTTCATCCGCAGTTCAGGTGTATGACTTATAAGTGCTTATCCCGTCCCCGAAGGGGGCGAACTATGCTTAACCGCATGTGGAGTGACCGTAGGGAACGGAACTTGCGGTAAGTCAAAACAAACCCACCCGTCCTCGAAGAGGGCGAACAGCAGGCTGATATTCGCCCTCTTCGAGGACGATGTTGATAGCTATTGGGTACCGCAAGTTCCGCTTCGCTACACATGCGGTTAAGCATAGTTGGACCTCTTCGAGGCCCTATTACCACGAATGCCAATACACCCAAACTGCGGATGAGTGGCCTTTCGCAAAACGGCCGTTGGTGGGATGTTGGCCAGTAAGGTGTATGCCAACTTACATATTGTCACCGTTTGCGGTCGAAATAATGGTTTTGCAAGTGAAAAACTATGTAAAAATATGCGTTCGGCCTTGGCTGATGAGACATTATGTCGTATATTTGCAGTGTTTTAACCGAAAACCTTAAACCTATGGAATTACCTTTTGCAGAATCTTGGAAAATCAAGATGGTGGAGCCTATCCGCAAGAGCACGCGCCAGGAACGCGAGCAGTGGATACGCGAGGCTCACTACAACGTGTTTCAACTCAAGGCCAACCAGGTGTACATCGACCTGCTTACCGACTCTGGCACGGGCGCAATGAGCGACCGCCAGTGGGCCGGCATCATGACGGGCGACGAGAGCTACGCCGGCGCCGATTCGTTCTTCTTCCTCAAAGACACCATCAGGCGCATCACCGGTTTTGACTACGTAATACCCACCCACCAGGGACGCGCCGCCGAGAACGTGCTCTTCTCGTATCTTGTGCACGCAGGCGACATTGTGCCCGGCAACTCCCACTTCGACACTACGAAGGGACACATCGAGGGCAGGAAGGCCGTTGCGCTCGACTGCACCGTTGACGACGCCAAGGACACGCAGCTCGAGGTGCCCTTCAAGGGCAATGTTGACCCCGTGAAGCTGGAGAACGCGCTGAAGGAACACGCCGACCGCATACCTTTTATAATAGTTACCATTACCAACAACACCGCCGGAGGGCAGCCCGTGTCAATGGAAAACCTGCGCCAGGTGCGCGCAGTGGCCGACAAATACGGCAAGCCCGTGATATTCGACTCGGCCCGTTTCGCCGAAAACGCGTACTTCATCAAGACGCGCGAGAAGGGCTACGCCGACAAGTCTATAAAGGAAATAGTGCGCGAGATGTTTTCGTTGGCCGACGGAATGACGATGAGCGCGAAGAAAGACGGCATCGTAAACATGGGCGGTTTTATTGCTACCAACAAGCCGGAGTGGTATGAAGGGGCCAAGGGATACTGCGTACAGTTCGAGGGTTATCTGACTTACGGCGGCATGAACGGGCGCGACATGAACGCGCTTGCCATCGGACTGGACGAGAACACGGAGTTTGACAACCTCGATACGCGCATCCGCCAGGTGCAGTATCTTGCCCGCCTGCTCGACGAGTACGGCATACCTTACCAGCGTCCGGCCGGCGGCCACGCCATATTCGTTGACGCGCCGAAGGTGCTCACGTGTGTTCCCAAGGAGGAGTTTCCCGCCCAGACGCTCACCATCGAGTTGTACCTCGAGGCCGGAATACGTGGATGCGAGATAGGATATCTGCTCGCCGACCGCGACCCCGTTACCCGTGAGAACCGCTTTACGGGGCTCGATTTGCTGCGCCTTGCCATCCCCCGCCGCGTATATACTGACAACCACATGGCCGTAATAGCAGCCGCGCTGAAGAATGTGTACGACCGCCGCGAGGAGATTACGCGCGGAGTGCGCATCGCTTGGGAGGCTCCGCTCATGCGCCACTTCACCGTGCAGCTGGAAAGGCTTTAAAAAATTAAGAGTTAAGAATTAAGAGTTAAGAAAAATACCTTTGCAATCAAAAAGACAAAGCATATTTTCTTAACTCTTAATTCTTAACTCTTAACTTTCTGTCTCTTAATTCTTAACTCTTAATTCTCTGCGCTTTTCCTCTTGCTTTTCCACACGAAGAAAAGCACGAACGACAGCACGAAGACTACCGTGGCGGCAACGTTGCCTACGATGACGGGCAGCCCGAAGGCGGTGCTTGACGTCAACAGGAACGCCGTGCACACGGCCGTCATGAACATGGCGGGCAGCAACGTTATCCAATAAAACTTGCGTTTGCGTACGAGGTAGACCGTGACGGCCCACAGGGTGAACACGGCCAGCGTCTGGTTGGCCCAGCCAAAGTAGTTCCATATGACGTTAAAGCCGTTCTCGTCGGCTATGTTGAACCATAGCAGTCCTAACGTAACGGCGAACACCGGGATGCAGATGTAGATGCGGCGGCGTATGGAGTGCTGCTCCATGTGCAGGAACTCGGCTATGATTAGGCGTGCGCTGCGCAGCGCGGTGTCGCCGCTCGTGATGGGCGCGGCCACCACTCCGAGTACAGCCAGTGCTCCGCCGAACGCCCCGAGCCATCCTGCCGACACGGTGGTTACCACCTCTGGGGCCTGCAGGTTGGCAGCTACGCCAAGCTCGGAGGCCGCCCCTCCGTAGAAGAAGTATGACGAAACGGTGGCCCAGATGAGCGCCACCACGCCCTCGGTTATCATCGCTCCGTAGAACAGCGGACGGCCCTGCCGCTCGCTCTTCATGCACCGCGCCATGAGCGGACTCTGCGTTGCGTGGAAGCCGCTGATGGCTCCGCAGGCTATGGTGATGAACAGGCAGGGGAAGATAGTGCCCGACTTGGGGCTCATGTTGGCAAGACCGTCGGTCAGCTCGGGCAGCTGCGGCCACTTTACGAACAGCACCGCCATGAGCGCAACGGCCATGAACAGCATGGCTATGGCGAAGAACGGGTAGATTTTGCCTATGATTTTGTCGATGGGCAGCATCGTGGCGAGAAAGTAATACACGAAGATTATGACGCACCATGCGTACACCCAGGTGAGCGAATCGCCGCAAAGGTCGCCCAGGATGAGCGCCGGACTGTACACGAACACCGCCCCTACCATGAGCAGCAGGAACACCGAGAATACGAGCATCACCTTCTTTGTGCGCCCGCCGAGGTATATGCCTACAAGCTCGGGCAGGCCCGCTCCGCCGTGGCGTACGGACAACATGCCGCTAAGATAGTCGTGCACGGCACCGGCGAAGATGCACCCCAAGACAATCCACAGGTAGGCCGAAGGGCCGAACTTCGCGCCCATGATGGCACCGAAGATAGGGCCTGTGCCTGCGATGTTGAGAAACTGAATCATAAAAATCTTCCATCCCGGCAGCACGACGTAGTCAACGCCGTCGGCCATGCTTACCGCGGGAGTGGGGCGGTTGTCGGGAGCGAAGATGCGCTCCACCACTCGTCCGTAGACAAAATAGCCCACAATGAGGGCTGCAAGGCTGATGATGAATGTTATCATTTTATCAAATATTTAGGTCGGATAGTATTGTAACGGATGCAAAAGTACACAATTCTGTAAACAACTGCAACATTTCCGCGCAATCTTTCATTTTAAATACTTTAACTACCAATGTCCACTTTCACCGTTGAAAAGCCTTGTTTGTCGGAAAAATGTATTACCTTTGCACGCGGTTCGCAGCCTGTCTGTGCCGTGAAACCATACTTTTGGCCCCGTAGCTTAGCTGAATAGAGCGTCAGATTCCGGTTCTGAAGGTCTTGGGTTTGAATCCCAACGGGGTCACACCGGTGGCCGCATGAAGCATGAAAGATGGCTTCATGCGGCATTTTTCGTGTCCTTTTGCTTTACGAACGGCCGTAAAACTGTAAGCATTTTGCCGCTTAATCGTAACGATTTGTGCGTATGCGTATTGTAGATTTACGGTCTGTTATGTAAACGAAAGAGTTTCCTTTCAATCCAAAAGGCCGTCTTTCAGACTGCGAAAGGTGGCCTTTCGCGTTGCGAAAGACGGCCTTTTGCAGGGCTGTTTGCCGTCTTTGGCGGTGCGGTGGGGCATGGTGCGGATGGCGGAAGGCTGCGTGCGGACGGCCTCCGGCTTTTAAGAAGATTTTAAAAATGCGCTTAAATTCATGGCCTGACGGGCGCAATGAATGAAATAAAATGCGTACCTTTGTAGCTTGATGGTTATTGACGCATTATCAACTGGAAAAATAAAAACACTTATAACACTATGGACATAATTGAAAGATTTTTGAAGTATGTTAGCTTCGACACGCAGTCGGCCGAGGAAAGCGACAGCGTGCCGAGCACGGCGAAGCAGCTGGTATTCGCCAAGTATCTGCGCGACGAGCTGAAGGAGGAGGGCTTTGACGACGTTGAGATGGACGACATGGGCTATGTGTACGCCACGCTGAAGTCGAACATGAAGAAGGACGTGCCCACCATCGGCTTCATCAGCCACTACGACACGTCGCCCGATTGCAGCGGAAAGGACGTTAAGCCGCGCCTCATACGCAACTATGACGGGCGCGACATAGAGCTGTCGCCGGGCATAGTGTCGTCTGTAAAGAAGTTCCCGGAGCTGCTTGCGCACAAGGGCGAGGACATCATCGTGACCGACGGGCACACCCTTCTCGGCGCGGACGACAAGGCCGGCATAGCCGAGATAGTGCAGGCTATGTGCTGGCTGCGCGACCATGACGAAATAAAGCACGGCGACATACGCATGGGTTTCAATCCCGACGAGGAAATAGGAATGGGCGCGCACCACTTCGACGTTGAGAAGTTTGGCTGCGAATGGGCGTACACGATGGACGGCGGAGACCTTGGCGACCTCGAGTTCGAGAACTTCAACGCCGCTTCGGCGAAGGTTGTAATCAAGGGAGTGAGCGTGCATCCGGGCTACGCCAAGGGCAAAATGGTGAACGCCAACAGGCTGGCGGCCGAGTTTGCGGCCATGCTTCCGGCCGACGAAACGCCCGAGACGACCGAAGGTTACGAGGGTTTCTACCATCTGCTTGGCATCGAGTCGAACATAGAGCAGGCCAAGCTGTCCTACATCATACGCGACCACGACCGCGAACGGTTTGAGGAGCGCAAGGAGTTCATCGCCGACTGCGCGCGCAGGATGAACGAGAAGTACGGCGAGGGCACCGTCGTGGCCGACGTGAAGGACCAGTATTATAACATGAAAGAGAAGATTGACCCCAACATGCACGTGATAGACATTGTGCTGAAGGCCATGCAGGACTGCGGCGTTCCGCCCAAAGTAGAGCCTATCCGCGGCGGTACGGACGGCGCGCAGCTGTCGTTCAAGGGTCTGCCGTGCCCCAACATCTTCGCCGGAGGCGTCAACTTCCACGGTCCTTACGAGTTTGTCTCCGTTCAGGTGATGGAGAAGGCCATGCAGGTTATCGTAAGGATATGCGAGATTACGGCGGAATATAATGATTAGATGCGGTTACGAGGTTTTGCGGTTATACGGTTTTACGGTGTTGCAGATGTGAAACTTTGTGATTGTTTGGCGTTTTTTGCAGTTGCGTCATGCCATAATTGCTTTCATTGTGGCCTTTGGCATTGCTGCTGTATGCTGTTATAACCGTAAAACCTCATGACCGTAAAACCTTATAACCGTATAATATATGTCCGAACTTCCTTATCTCGTCAAAGACCTTGCGCTAATACTTGTCGTGGCCGGGGTAGTCACCATTGTGTTCAAGAAGCTCAAGCAGCCGCTTGTGTTGGGGTATGTCGTGGCCGGATTCTTAGTCAGTCCGCACATGCCTTACACCATGTCGGTGGTTGACAAGGCCGACATCTCGACGTGGGGAGACATCGGTGTGATGTTCCTTTTGTTCTCGCTGGGTCTCGATTTCTCGTTTAAGAAAATCCTGAAGATGGGCATGTCGCCCGTAATCGCCACGTGCAGCGTGGTGTTCTGCATGATGATGCTCGGCATTGTGGCCGGACATGCCTTCGGATGGAGCCGCATGGACTGCATATTCCTTGGCGGAATGCTTGCCATGAGCTCAACCACCATTATATATAAGGCGTTCGATGACCTCGGCCTTCGCCAGCAACGCTTCGCCGGACTGGTGATGAGCGTGCTGATACTTGAAGACATACTGGCCATCGTCTTGATGGTGATGCTATCGGCTTTGGCCATAGGCGGTAATCCCGACGGCGGCGAGATGCTGGGCAGTGTGATGAAAATCGGCTTCTTCCTCATCCTCTGGTTTGTCGTGGGAATATTCCTGATACCGTGGATGTTGCGCTCCATGCGCAAGCTGATTAACAACGAGACGCTGCTCATTGTGTCGCTCGGCTTGTGCTGCGCCATGGCCGTATTGTCAACAAAGGTGGGCTTCAGCAGTGCCTTCGGGGCGTTCGTCATGGGGTCAATATTGGCTGAAACGGTTGAGGCCGACCGCATAATAAGGCTTGTTGAGCCGGTGAAAAACTTGTTCGGAGCGGTGTTCTTCGTGTCCGTCGGGATGCTTGTTGACCCGCATGTCCTTGTAGAATACGCGGTGCCCATCGCCTGCCTGGTGCTCACTATACTTGTAGGCCAGGCCGTGTTCGGCACGTTCAGCTTCATGCTAAGCGGCCAACCGCTGAAGCCTGCGATGCAATGTGGCTTCTCGATGGCGCAAATCGGCGAGTTCTCTTTCATCATAGCGTCGCTCGGCCTGTCGCTCGGTGTCATTGGCGAGTTCCTTTATCCCGTAGTGGTAGCCGTCTCGGTAATCACCACTTTCCTAACTCCTTACATGATACGGGCCGCCAACCCGTGTTATGGTATGCTCGAACGGCGGCTGCCCGGGCGGTGGATTGCCGCGCTGAACAACGTCACTTTGAGCCGCCGCCCGGCCAATACGGGGCGCAAGTGGAAGAGTCTGCTTATGCAGATGCTGCGTGTTACGGTAATCTACGCCATCCTTTCGGGTGCGGCCATTGCCCTTATGTTCACTTTCTTCCTGCCTTTCATCCGCCATGTGCTGCCCCATTGGTGGGCGAACGCCGTGTGCGGCCTTGCCACTTTGCTCATGATTTCGCCTTTCCTGCGCGCCATCGTGATGAAGAAGAACCACAGCGAGGAGTTTAAGGCCCTGTGGGCGGAGAACGTCTATAACCGTTTCCCGTTGGTGTTCACCATCCTTGTGCGCCTCGCCGTCGCCTCGGCGTTCGTGTTTTACATCTGTAATTATCTGACGCGCTTCACCAACGCTCTTATGATAAGCATCGCCTTGGCTGCCGTCGCGTTGATGATAATATCGCGTTCGCTCAAGAGGCGCAGCATAAAGATGGAGCGGATGTTCCTGCAAAACTTGCGTTCGCGCGAGATTGCGGCCGAGGTTATGGGGCGCAAACGCCCACTTTACGAGGGCAAACTGCTCGACCGCGATGTGCATATAGCCGACTTCGACGTGCCCGAAGACTCGCTCTGGGGCGGCAAGACGCTGCGCCAGCTCGGCCTGGGGAGCAAGTACGGCGTGCATGTAAGCAGCATCCTGCGCGGTATTCTGCGCATTAACATACCCAACGGTGACACAATCATCTTCCCGTGTGACAAAATCCAAGCCATCGGCAGCGACGACCAGCTTACCGCTTTCGGCTCAGCGCTCGTTAGGGAGGTGCGCCAGAAAGACCCCGACATAGAGAAACGGGAGATGAAACTGCGGCAAGTCGTAATCCGCGAGGGCGGCGCTTTCGCCGGAAAAACCATGAAGGAGAGCGGCATAAGGGACAAGTTCAACTGCATGGTGGTAGGCATCGAGGAGGGCAAGGAAAACCTTTCGCCAGTCGCCCCGTCGCGTATTATCATGGCCGGAGACATCGTCTGGATTGTAGGAGAGGAAGAAGACATCATGCGTTTCAACGCCGAAAACTGAGCCGTCGGCACGCTTCTGTCTGCCGAGCCTTGACCGTTGAGTTTACAAAAGGCCGCCTTTCACGTTGCGAAAGGCGGCCTTTTGTCGTGTAAAAGACGGTCTTTTGCATTGTAAAAGGCCGTCTTTTGCAAATGCGTTTTGCCAGATGTGGCATTATTGTAGTAAGCAAATGGCTATGTTGTTGGCTGCCAGGCAGTTGCAGCCTGATGCCCGCTGCGTGTGCAGGCGTGCCGTCAATACCACTGCACGGCGTTGCTGAAGCCGCTCCGCTTGTCGTATTTCAGGGCATCGGTGAGCGTCGCCGCGTTGCAGCGGAACGAGAAGTTGTACGACGTGTAGGGGGCAAGCACCACCGAACAG
>CAJJWN010000002.1 GCA_905196835.1 uncultured Prevotella sp.
TTGCGTGTAGTCCCATTCCTGCTGCTTCTCCTTCTGGCTTTCTCGTGCAAGCCGCAAGTGCCGGGCGAATACATACAGCCTGACGAGTTTGAAGACATCCTGTATGATTTTCACTTGGCTGACGGCATGGCCGACGGTGATGGAGAAAATGGTGATGCAGCTTACGACGTTACATTGTACCGTCAAGCTGTATTGCATAAATATGGCGTCACGCAGGCAGAGTTTGACTCTTCGCTTGTTTATTACATGCGCCATGCCGACAGGCTGCACAAGATTTATGAGAGCCTTGCTGAAAGGTTTGAGGAAGAGGCCATGGCACTTGGTGCGTCGGCAAACGACATCCGCCGTTACGGCGACATGACCTCGGCGCGTGACACGTCAAACCTTTGGCGCGGTGTACATGCGGCTATGCTCATGCCGTATGCGCCTTACAATGTAATGACTTTCGAGATTGCTGCGGACAGCACTTATAGGCCGGGTGACAAAATAATATTCAGTTTCAACACAGATTTTGTTTACAAGGACGGGCCTAAAGAGGGTGTTGCTCTTCTTGCAATCCAGTTTAAGAACGACAGCGTGGCGAGCAGCACTGTGCGCATGTCGTCAAATTCAAATTACAGTGTGACCGTAGGCGACTACAGCCGTAAGGGTATTAAAGCCATCCGTGGCTTTATTTATCTTGGTGAAAGGAGGGCGAGGCGTGATGATGCTAACCGTGAGGACTTGCGCCTGATGTTCATAGACAATATCCGCATGGTGAGGATGAGGGACAACAGGGCGCAAAGTCAGACCGAGACGGCGTCACAGCCGGTGAACGTACGGAGGGACACTATTGCCAAAGATGCGGTGAAGAAGCCGGCCGGCGAAGCTGTAAAAGCGCCTGCCGGAACAAACGCGGTGAAACCGTTGGAACACCGCATGTTGCCTGCCGGCCGTGTGGCCGCGCCGATTAAAATGTCGGAAGTAAAGCCCGTGCCGTTGCAGAAGCGCGTAAATGATAAGTGACATGTCGCTCTTTACTAAAGTAAGTGCTTATGGACAGGATTAGACGGGTGGCCGTAAACAGGGTGATTGCGGATGGTGAGACGGTCAGTCCGTGCGTGCTTGAGATTGAAGACGGCAAGATTATTGATTTTTATCATTTCACCGGCGAACTCCCCTTTACCGAATGGAAGGGTGGCACGGTTGTTCTTTCAAAGACCACTGACGGCTGGACGATTGACAATTTTTCGGCTGACGCCTTGTTGTATTGAGTTTGCGCAGGTCTTCAATCTTTCCTTTGAAATGACGTTTAAAGGCATTCGTTAGAATGCCTTTTTGTGTTTAGTGTAACGTGTTGATATCCAGCGGTTTCTAAAAGACGGCAAATCATACGCTAAAAGACGGCCTTTAAGCTTGCTATTTGCGGTCTTTTGGAAGGTAAAAGACGGTCTTTCGTGTTTTTATCACAATTGTCACGGCCGACGGAAGCTGTTTGGGCTGGCGACATTTATCAGCTTGGAGCATAAAACTTTGTTATGTAAAGTAGCCGTATGTCGGATAAAATAAGTATCTTTGCATAGTAAATTGATGAACAGACTGTAGCCTATGAATGTTGTAAAGATAAGCTATGAAAGCGTGCAGATAGCCGCGCAGGCCGGTATGGACGAGTTCGTAAATGTATTTTATGATGCTATAATGGACTATTCGGGCGGCGAGGTGACAGCCGAAACGATGCAAGGAATAAATGCAGACCAGATGACATTGGTTGTGTTTAAGATTTTGCATGAGGAGATTATGGACGGTGGTTTTGTGCAGCTGATTTATAACGGCTACGGGCCTTTCGTCTTTTTCAATCCTTTTGCAAAGTGTGTAAGGGCATGGGGGCTTGACGATTTGGCCTCGCTTGTAAACAAGGCCGGCCGCCTTTTCCGTAAATATGGCAATGAAATACAGCAGGAATGCACGGACGAGGAGTTTATGGCGCTGTTTGAGAAATACCCGAAGTTTGACGAACTTGACGACGAGTTTGTAGAGAACGAAGAGCGTTGGGTAAGCGAGATAGCGCATTACATAGACGAACACATCGACCGTTTTGCGGATGTAGTGGACGAATAAGAGCATAAAAGCAAAGAGTTGAACGGGAATGAATAAGGAAGAAGAACAGATAAGAAAGAAAAGCCCGGTAAGCATACGCAACAAGAAAGCCTCGTTCGAGTATTTTTTCGTCGAGACTTACACGGCAGGCATAGTGCTCACCGGTACTGAAATAAAGTCTATCCGTCAAGGCAAAGCCTCGCTGGTAGACAGCTATTGCTATATACACAACGGCGAAATCTGGGTGAAAGGCATGAACATATCGCCGTATTTTTTCGGTTCCTACAATAACCACGAAGCCAAGCGTGACCGCAAGCTGTTGCTTACCAAGCGCGAGATACACAAACTTCAGGAAGCTACTAAGCAGGTAGGCTTCACTATTGTGCCTACGCTTGTGTTCATAGACAGCAAAGGGCGCGCCAAGGTTGACATCGCCCTTGCCAAAGGAAAAAAGGAATACGACAAGCGGCAGACGCTGAAAGAGAAGGAAGACCGCCGCGAGATAGACCGTGCAATAAAGCATTATTAAGGAGTAGGAGGAAAGGAGCAAGAAGTAAAGGAGTAAGTATATATGCTTTGTTGTATGTACCTATGGCCGTAAATCCTGTAACCGCAAGACCTTAAAACCGTAAAACCTCATAATCCCATAACCGTAACAAATGATAAAAAACTTGATATTTGACCTTGGCGGTGTTATCATGACAATCGACCAAAACGAAGCGTTGCGCCGCTTTAAGGAACTGGGCGTAGCCGATATAGAGCGCAGGCTTGACCCTTATACGCAGACAGGAATATTCGGAGATGTGGAAGAGGGCAAGGTTACTGCGGAGGAATTTCGTGTGGAGTTGAGCCGTATTGTAGGCCGCACGCTGTCGTTCGATGATTGCAAATACGGTTGGCTTGGCTACCGTAAAGAAGTGCCGCAGCGCAATCTTGACGCTTTAAGGCGGTTGCGCGGCGAGGGTTACCGCCTCATTCTCCTGTCAAACACCAATCCGTTCATGATGAGTTGGGCGTTGACAAAGGATTTTGACGGCGGCACCGGCTCGCTTGAAGATTACTTTGACGCGCTTTATCTTAGTTACCGCATTGGCGTGATGAAGCCCGACGCAAAGTTTTTCCAAGCCGTTATCGACAATGAACACATATTGCCTGAAGAATCTTTGTTCGTTGATGACGGGCCGTGCAACATCGAGGCGGCACGCAAGCTTGGCTTCAACACAATGTGCCCGAAGAACGGCGAAGATTGGCCCCAGGCGTTGATGGAAATGCTGGCAAAATAAAAAGTTCAATTAATGTGCTGTTTTACAATAAAATTTGTACTTTTGCACATAGTTTATATGTTGTAAAACAATGTTCAAGAAAAAGAGAAGATGGCATACACAGCCCGGTCAGCCGCTTACCGAGATGGACAAGCAGGTGATGTACTGGGAGAACAAGGGTAAGCTTGTACCCACACGCGACTTGATAAAGACCCCGGAACAGATAGAAGGCATACGCAAGAGCGGCGTAGTGAACAGCGGCGTGCTCGACGAGGTGGCCGCACACATACATGCCGGGATGAGCACCGCCGAAATCGATAAGATTTGTTATGATTATTGTACGGAGCACGGAGCCGTGCCGGCCTGCTTGAATTACGAGGGTTTCCCGAAGAGCGTATGCACCAGCATAAACGAAGTGGTATGTCATGGCATACCGAAGGAGACTGACATTTTGCAGGAAGGCGATATTGTAAACGTTGACTTCACTACGATACTTGACGGCTATTATGCCGACGCTTCACGTATGTTCATCATCGGAAAAACAACGCCCGAGAAGGAACAGCTTGTGCGTGTGACGAAAGAATGTCTTGAAATCGGTGCCGAAGCGGCTAAGCCTTACGGTTTTGTAGGCGACATAGGCCATGCCATACAGAAGCACGCCGAGAAATATCATTATGGCATTGTGCGCGACCTTTGCGGTCATGGTGTTGGCATTAAGTTCCATGAAGAGCCTGAAGTGATGCACTTCGGACACAAGGGGACTGGCATGTTGCTCGTTCCGGGCATGGTATTTACTATCGAGCCTATGATAAACATGGGCACATGGAAAGTGTTTATCGACGCTGACGACCCATACGGATGGGAAGTGATAACGGGCGACGAGAAGCCCAGTGCGCAGTGGGAGCACACGTTCCTGATGACGGAGCATGGCGTTGAGATACTTTCCGCTTAAAAGACAGCTCTTATGGAAGACATATATATATTAGGTATAGAGAGCAGTTGCGACGATACATCGGCTGCGGTGCTGCGCAACGGCGTGTTGCTAAGTAACGTTACGGCTTCGCAAGAAGTACACAAGGCATATGGAGGCGTTGTACCAGAGTTGGCGTCGCGTGCTCATCAGCAGAACGTAGTGCCTGTGGTAGCCCAGGCTTTGAAGCGTGCCGGAGTGACTAAGGAACAATTGTCTGCCGTCGCTTTCACACGTGGCCCTGGACTGATGGGCTCTCTGCTTGTGGGTGTAAGCTTTGCCAAGGGCTTTGCCCGTTCGTTGAACATTCCTCTTATAGATGTCAACCACCTGCAAGGTCATGTAATGGCACACTTTATCAAGGAGAGCGACGACGACACGTCGGCTCCCCCTCTGCCGTTCATTTGCCTGCTTGTGAGTGGAGGCAATTCGCAGATAGTCAAGGTGAACGCCTACAATGACATGGAAGTGCTTGGGCAGACGATAGACGATGCTGCCGGAGAAGCGATAGACAAGTGCTCGAAAGTGATGGGACTCGGGTATCCTGGTGGTCCTGTCATTGACCGTTTGGCTCGTCAGGGCAATCCTCATGCCTATAAATTCTCAGAACCGCATATACCAGGGTTTGATTATAGTTTCAGCGGATTGAAGACGTCTTTCTTGTATAGCCTGCGTGAATGGATTAAGGATGACCCTGATTTTGTAGAGCATCACAAGGAAGACCTTGCGGCAAGTCTTGAGTTTACCATTGTAGACATACTGATGAAAAAACTTAAACTTGCAGTTAAACAGACTGGTGTAAAGCATGTCGCCGTAGCCGGTGGGGTAAGTGCGAACACGGGATTGAGAAACGCTTTTCATGAATATGCTGGAAAATATGGTTGGACAATATACATTCCAAAGTTCAGCTATACAACGGATAATGCGGCGATGATAGGTATAACGGGCTATTATAAATATCTTGACAATGACTTTTGTTCTATTGACAAGCCCGCATTCTCAAAGGTTACATTCAAATAAACAGATATAAAAGGTATGGATTTCGAAAATAAAATATTAAGCAAGGAGATAAGCCAGTTTATCTGGGAAAAGGGGAAGACGCTTGGTACTGCCGAGAGTTGTACTGGTGGAAGGATTGCCGAGGCGATAATTTTGATGCCAGGTGCATCTAATTATTTCAAGGGCGGCATCGTTTCTTATACAAATGAGATAAAGGAAAAAATACTTGGGGTCAGTCATGACGTTCTTGAAGAGAAAACCGCTGTATGTGAAGAGGTTGCAATCGAAATGGTCAAAGGCGCAATAGAGGCATTGGGAGTTGACTATGCGATTTCCGCTACCGGTATAGCCGGGCCGGCCGGAGGTACACACGACATTCCGGTTGGCACGATTTGGCTTGCCTGTGGCACGGCAGATGATATTGTTACATTGAAACTTGAAGAGGACAAAGGGCGTGACTTAAATCTGGCAAATGCTACAACGCAGGCTCTTCAGTTGTTTTTGGGCTATCTTACAGAACGGTTGAAGAGTGAAGATGATGTGCAGGATTTAGGTTGAAAACATAAGTCTCTTGTTCCTTAATAGGTTGAATGTCATATAGTTCGCACGTTGTCAATACTAAAAAAAGATTAAAAGGTTTATTATTGATGCGAATATTTTGATTATTCGGAAAAAGTTTGTAATTTTGCACGCTGTTTGGAATAAGTATCAAAATTAAAACAAAAAAGGTAGATAGCAATGTCTAAGATTTGTCAAATAACAGGTAAGAAAGCCCAGATTGGAAATAATGTTTCACATTCAAAGCACCGCACAAAGCGTAGTTTTGATGTAAACCTTTTCAGGAAGAAGTTTTACTATGTAGAGGAGCAGTGCTGGATAAGCTTGAAGATAAGCGCGGCAGGTCTGCGCCTTATAAACAAAGTTGGTTTGGACGCGGCTCTCAAGCAGGCTGTTTCTAAAGGCTACTGTGATTGGAAAGACATTAAAGTAATAGGAGAATAATCGACCATGGCAAAGAAGGCTAAAGGCAATAGGGTGCAGGTCATATTGGAGTGCACCGAGATGAAGAACAGTGGTCTTCCCGGTACAAGCCGTTATGTAACGACTAAAAACCGTAAGAACACGCCTGAGAGAATGGAGTTAATGAAGTATAATCCTATCTTGAAGAAGATGACTCTTCATAAGGAGATAAAATAATAATTAAATAATTTAGGAAATGGCAAAGAAAACCGTCGCAACCCTCCATGAAGGTTCAAAGGATGGTCGCGCTTATACTAAGGTTATCAAGATGGTAAAAAGCCCCAAGACTGGTGCTTACATCTTTGATGAGCAGATGGTGCCCAATGAGGCAGTAAAGGATTTCTTCAAGAATTGATTTTGTCAAGACATCATATCAATAAAAGGCCGCAATGAATTTTGCGGCCTTTTTTGTTGTAAGTGTGAGTTCATTTTACTAATTTTGTAGCAAAATACATAGATATGGGATTATTTGGATTATTCAATAGGGATAAGAAGGAAACGCTTGATAAGGGTCTTGAAAAAACGAAACAAAGTGTTTTCACTAAGATAGCGAGAGCCGTTGCAGGAAAATCAAAGGTTGATGAAGACGTACTGGACAATCTTGAAGAAGTGCTTATAACCTCGGATGTTGGTGTTGACACTACGCTGAAAATAATAAAGAGGATAGAAGAAAGAGTTGCACGAGATAAATATGTTTCGGTGTCAGAACTGAACGCTATACTCCGTGATGAGATTGCGGCTTTGCTTACAGAAAATAATTCCGTAGATAACGAGAACTGGGATTTGCCTTCGGACCATTCTCCTTATGTCATACTTGTTGTCGGGGTAAACGGAGTAGGTAAGACCACGACAATAGGAAAACTTGCATATCAGTTCAAGAAAGCAGGAAAGAAAGTGTATCTTGGTGCAGCTGACACATTCCGTGCTGCGGCGGTTGAACAATTGACGATTTGGGGAGAACGTGTCGGAGTACCAGTTATAAAGCAACAAATGGGGGCAGACCCTGCCAGTGTCGCTTTTGATACATTAAGTTCTGCCAAAGCGAATTCTGCGGATGTTGTTCTTATAGACACCGCAGGACGTTTGCATAACAAAGTCGGTCTTATGAACGAACTTAAGAAAATCAAGGATGTGATGAAGAAAGTCGTTCCGCAGGCTCCCGATGAAGTTTTGCTAGTTCTTGACGGTTCTACGGGGCAAAACGCTTTTGAGCAGGCTAAACAATTCTCAGCCGTGACACAGATAACAAGTTTGGCTATAACAAAGCTTGACGGGACTGCAAAGGGTGGTGTTGTCATTGGTATATCGGACCAGTTGAAAGTGCCGGTTAAGTACATAGGTTTGGGCGAAAAGATGGAAGACCTGCAATTGTTCAATAAAAACCAATTTGTCGATTCTCTTTTTAATGTAGAAAAGTGAGAAAAAATCAGATAGACTTTATTACTTTGGGCTGTTCTAAAAACCTTGTGGATACAGAGATGTTGATGAAACAGTTTGAAGCTAATGGATATAAGTGCACACATGACAGCAAAAATCCTCAAGGCGAGATTGCTGTCATAAATACTTGTGGCTTTATTGGTGACGCAAAGGAGGAAAGTGTCAATACCATTCTTGAGTTTGCCGATGCGAAGGAAAAAGGGAAGTTGAAGAAACTTTTTGTCATGGGTTGTCTTTCGCAAAGATATAAGTCGGAACTTGAGAAGGAGATACCACAGGTAGACAAATATTATGGTAAGTTTGACTATAAACAGCTTTTGGCCGATTTGGGAAAGGCAGAGATGCCGTCGTGTAAAGGTTGCCGTGTGCAGACTACACCACATCATTATGCTTATGTGAAAATAAGTGAAGGCTGTGACCGCCATTGTGCTTATTGTGCTATACCTTTGATAACGGGCAAGCATGTTAGCAGACCTAAATCGGAAATACTTGATGAGGTTAGATATTTGGTAGCCAATGGCGTAAAGGAATTTCAGATTATAGCACAAGAATTGACGTATTATGGAATAGACATTGATGGGAAACGGCATATTGCCGAGCTTGTTTCGGATATGGCTGATATTCCTGGCGTAAAATGGATACGCCTGCATTATGCATATCCGACGCATTTCCCTTACGAACTGTTGGATGTTATCCGTGAAAAGCCGAATGTGTGCAAATATCTTGACATAGCTTTGCAGCATGTTTCAGACAATATGCTTTCCGCCATGAGGAGGCATATAACCAAGGCCGAGACCTATGAACTGATAGAGCGCATAAGGAAAGAGGTGCCAGGAATACATTTGCGCACAACATTGATGGTAGGATTTCCGAATGAAAGCGACGATGATTTCAATGAGTTGATGGAGTTTACAAAATGGGCGCGCTTTGAGCGCATGGGGGCATTTGCTTATTCTGAGGAAGAGGGTACGTATAGTGCCATACATTATCCTGATAATATAAGCCGGGAAGCCAAGCAGAAACGTTTGGACGTGTTGATGGCTTTGCAGCAGGAAATAAGTGCTGAAATAGCAGCTGAAAAGGTTGGCAAAGTGTTTAAGGTCATAATAGACAGAAAAGAAGGTGATTATTATGTCGGACGAACAGAGTTCAGTTCTCCTGAAGTTGACCCGGAAGTTCTTATTCCCGTTACAGAAAAGAGATTGCGCACGGGTTCATTCTATAATGTAAAGATTACGAGTTCCGAGGAATTTGATTTGTACGGTATTGTTATATAATCCAATGTGCAAGTCTTCATATAGTGATAAGTTTTTATTATGAACAACAAAAGTTTTATTTCCGAATTGTCCCAACGCTCTGGCTACACGTTGGACGATACTCAAAAGATGGTTAACACCATTATAGATTCTATGAATGAAGCTTTCCAAGGTGGCGACGTTGTGGCAATTCCAAAATTCGGAACTTTTGAGGTGAAGAAGCGTTTGGAACGCATTGTTGTAAATCCTGGTACCAAACAGAGAATGCTTGTTCCTCCAAAACTTGTGCTCAATTTTAAGCCTATTGCGTCAATCAAAGAGAAATTAAAGAATGGAGGACAGGCTTGATGGCAAGAATTTCAATTCAAGATATGGCAAAAGCCATCATTGCCAAGCACGGTTTGGCACAGCGTGATGCGGAGGATTTTGTCACCGCACTGTTCGACGTGATAAATGAAGGCTTAAACTCCGAGAAGGCCGTGAAGGTAAAAGGGCTTGGCACATTCAAGGTGATTGACGTGCGTGAACGTGAGAGCGTCAACGTAAACACTGGTGAGCGTGTTGTCATAGAAAGTCATGGTAAGATTACGTTTACGCCAGACCCAGTGATGCGTGACTTGGTTAATAAGCCGTTCGCACAATTTGAGACAGTAGTCTTGAATGACGGTGTGGATTTGGAAGAAATGGGTAGGATTCAAGACGATGTTGATGACAACACCGAAGCGGTTGATGATATTCCGGAAACAAAGGCTAATGAAGTAGATGTTCAAGCATCTGCAACGGATGAAACGGCCATGACCCAAGAGCCGGTTGCACCTGAGGAAGATGAAGCTGAAGCCTGTGAGGCTGAAGCAACACCTCATGAGAGTGTAGATGATGACGAGCTTGAAACTGATGCCGATATAACTGATGTGCATGATATAGAACAGCCTGAAAGTGTCAATGCTGCCAGTGTGGACACGGATATGCCTGTGAAAAGTGCAGAGGAAGAGAATGGCCACATTGATTATGAAGTTGAAGATAGCAGTTTTGTTGTCCGTCATAAAGCTTTTTTAACAGCAGTTTTAGTATTGCTTGTCGGTGTAGGTGCTTTTATCGGCGGATATTACTGGGGGCGCTATTCGGTTGAGCCGATGGTTGAGACAAAGACTGTATATATTACGAAAAAGCCGGCTATGACCGTTGAAAAAGCCGACACCGTACATCATAAGGATACTGTTGCGGTGGAAAAGGCGGCAAGCTTGGGTGCGGACACAGTGAAACAAGTCAAGGCAAATATTGGTGTAGACAAGGATTTTGTAACGCCGTCGGCAGAAGTAAGTAATTCTCCTGAATACAAAAACGCTATGGCCATAATGAATACAGGTGCGTACCGTATAGTGGGAACGGCACAAACCGTTACGGTAAAGCATGGAGAAACATTGAAGGGAATATCGAAGTTCTATCTTGGCGACGGTATGGAATGTTATATTCAGGTACATAACGGTATCGTAAATGTTAAGGAGGGTATGAAGTTGAAGATACCAAAGCTTGAAAACAAACTGAAAAGAAAATCGCGCTAAAAAGCAACAGGCATTTGTATGGACCGCCTTTGGCACATGTAAGCGCCGTCCAAACACATAGTTTGAGCCGTCCAAACATCATGTTTGGACGGCTTTTTTGCCGCCAGATATGCGTAGCTCCTTAATGTGCTGAAAATCAAAGGGTTGCCAATATGTTATATATGATGCTCTCAAATGCCGTATTTAGCATTGTCAAAGGCCACCTTTGACAATGCTAAATACGGCATTTGAAACTTGCAGGGACGATATGATACATAAACATGCAATGTGAAGCGGTAATATGGGATAAAACACCGTTTAATCAGTCTTAATTTTGTATTTCTCTCATTTTTGCGTTATCTTTGCATTCAGAATACAGTGTTCCGGTCTGCCGCTGGCATTAGTTGTAATGCGAGAGGAAAGTCCGGGCAGCATAGGACGCTCCACTTCTGAAAATGGAAGCTGTCGGTGACGGCAGGATGATGCAGAAGAAAACAACCGCCTGCGCATGTCGTGGGTAAGGGTGAGAAGGCGGTGTAAGAGACCACCAGCTGGCAGGCGACTGCCAGGCTGTGCTATCTGGAGGCTGCAAGTTCGCGTAAACCGTCGTCTGAGGGTTGTCCGCCCGATTATTAAACGATGGAGGGTGGAACGCTTGAGCCGCAGAGTGATTTGCGGCGTAGATAAATGGCAGGCGCCGCTTGGCCTCAAGGTCAAGGCGGAACAGAACCCGGCTTACAGGGGCACTGTATTCCTTTTTTTGTTTATATCGGTGGACTTAAAAGAGATTGGAAATCTTGAAGTGAACCGCCTGAACAACCTTATGACCGTAAGACGTATGAAAAAACAGATAACGCGGATAATTAAATTCATGACCGTAGGCATTTGGCATGTAAAGCGTCAGGACGTTTCGCCGTGGCTGTATTTTCTATACGGCGTGGTGAAGAAGCTGCTTCTTGCTATCGAGCGCGCCACGACAAAGAGGATGATTGATGCCGCATCGGCCCTTACTTATTCCACTTTGCTTGCCATAGTGCCGATAATGGCTGTGGTTTTCGCCATAGCCCGTGGTTTCGGTTACAATAAGTATATCGAGGAATGGTTCCGTGACGCGTTGGCAAGCCAGCCGCAGGCGGCGGAGGTTATAGTCGGTTTCGTAAACTCATATCTTGTCCACACGAAAAGCGGCATATTCCTTGGCGTCGGACTTATATTCATGCTATGGACGGTCATAATGCTTATAAACAACATCGAGCAGACATTTAATTACATATGGCAGGTAAAGAAGCCGCGCAGCCTGTTCCGCACCATAACCGACTATATGGCGATGTTCCTTCTTGTGCCGATAATAATAGTGATAACGTCGGGTATTTCCATATTTGTGGCAACGGTGTCCGACAGCATCGAGGGCTATGCGTTGCTGGCGCCGGTAATGCGTTTCATCATAGCCTTGATGCCTTACATCTTCATGTCGGCCGTGTTCATAGCCTTGTATCTGTTCATGCCTAACACGAAGGTAAAACTTGGCTGCGCAATTGTTCCAGGCATTCTTGCCGGCGTGGCCATGCAGGGGCTTCAGCTTGTTTACATCTACTCGCAGATATGGGTGAGCAGTTACAACGCCATTTACGGCTCGTTTGCCGCCCTGCCGCTGTTCATGCTTTGGGTGCAAATATCTTGGACGATATGCCTGTTCGGCGCAGAGCTTTGTTATACGAGTCAAAATCTTGAAGACTTTGCTTTCCGAGCCAAGACCGAAGACATTTGCCACCGTTACCGGCTTATGTTGAGCGTAATGTTGGCAAGCCTGATATGCAAGCGTTTTGACGAGGGTGGCAGGCCTTATACTGCGTTGGAGCTAAAATTGAAGACCGGAATACCCGTAAGAATTGTCAATGATTTGCTATACGAATTGACACGAGTGCATATAATAATAGAAGTTACGAGCGATGAGAAAGGCGAGGAAAGCATGTATCAGCCGGCCGAATCTACGGAAAGGTTGAGTGTGGGGATGCTGATAGACAGGATTGAGTCGCAAGGGAAATGGTCGATAGAGCTTGACATGCACATGCTCGCCACAGATAATTGGAAGCATGTGATAAGGTCGCGTTCCGAATACCTGGACAGCCAACGGGAAATATTGCTTAAAGATATGTGATGCGTTTTTACAGCCAAAATAGTTATGATATGGGACTGTTCACCTACGGACTACTGCCGGCAACGCTGTTTTTCAGGTCATTTTACAACGTAGTCTGATACGGCTTGTATATACCGTTCGGCATCGCCATCGTACATTTTGTTCAGTCTCCTTTTGTCAATGGCTTTTGCTATTGCAAAATAAAGCATTGTGAAAATGACGCCGAGCAATACTCCAATAAGCAGTATCTTTACTCCCTCACCGAAGCCTGACAGTATTATTACAGGCATTACAAGTATGATGCCGGGTATTACAAGGTTTCTGCTGCGTTCCTCTCCACGGTCGAGTATGCGTTGCTTGTCGTACACATAGTCTTTCACTTCGTTCTCAGTAGTACCGAAATCTTCCGGACGCGGAAAATCATCACAGGCTTTATAGCTGTCTATCTTTTCGGTTATCGAGTGTTCCCAGTCTGTATATCGCATCTTTTCCATACGCATTCAAAATTTCCCCAAAGGTATAACAACTATTGCTAAACACAAAATAAATTTGGAGGGAATGAAAATAATTACTACTTTTGTGCCAAATTAAGTTGCACTATTTAAAAGTTTGTGAGGATATGAATTTACCAGATTTTATGTCATATTCCAATAAATTCACGGCAAGTGATTTTATTGAAAAAATCTCAAGAATAGCCAAGAGGGCGGGGGCGAAGTTGGTATATGCCGCATTGATACTTTATTATACGTTGCAGAGCGACAAGATTTCCGTAAAAGACAAAGCCATCATCATCGGCGCGTTAGGTTATCTGATAAGTCCTTTGGATGTCATTCCGGATGCTATCCCCATAGCCGGATTGGGCGATGATTTGGCAGTGCTGGTGTACGTACTTAACAAAGTGTGGGGCAATGTGTCTGAAGAAATAAAAGACAAGGCAAAATCCAAACTCGGCAAATGGTTTGACGAAGATGAGATAGCCGAGATAAACACGCTGTTTGACAAGGAATAAACACATACGTTATGGTTATAGATTTTGACAATATAAAAGAGGAAAACATAATGAATTTCAAGGGTGGGCATGGCGAATTGCTCACCCGTAACTATGTTGACGGCAAGTGCAAGATAATGATGAGTTGCCTGCGTCCGGGAGCGTCAAGCGGACTCCATAGGCATGACGGCAATTCTGAAATAGTTTATGTTGTCAGCGGAACAGCCACATTCCATTATGACGGTAAAGTGGAGACCGTTGCAGAGGGACAGGTGCATTATTGCCCTGAAGGCCATTCGCATTATATGGAAAACAACACAAACGTAGATTTGCAATATTTGGCAATTGTGCCTGAACATCATATCCAATCAGAATTGTAAAGATATATCATGTTAAATAGGGATAATCGTAAACCAAACGCAGATTATTTATATTTTACAGTAACAGAGGAAAAGCCGCTGCTTGAGTTCCTGCTCGCAAACGTCAATAATGAGAGCCGCACAAAAATAAAAGCCACGCTGCGTGGACGTGGCATCAAGGTTGACGGAAAAACCGTTACTCAATTTGACTTTCCACTGCAACCGGGCATGAAGGTGGCTGTGAGCAAGCGGAAACGTGATGAATTGTTGCTTAAAAGCCGTTATGTCAAGCTTGTATATGAAGACAGGTATCTCGTTGTCGTGGAGAAGAACATAGGCATACTATCGATGGCGGCCGGGCATAGTTCGCTTAATGTAAAATCCGTGCTTGACGATTATTTTCGCAAAAGCCGTCAGCGTTGTACGGCTCATGTGGTGCATAGGCTTGACCGTGACACAAGCGGACTCATGGTTTATGCCAAGGATATGGAGACAGAACAGATATTGGAGCACAATTGGCACGACATCGTTTACGACCGCCGTTATGTTGCCGTTGTCAGTGGTGAGGTAGAGGACGAAGGAGGAACGATAGCCAACTGGTTGAAAGACAACAAAGCGTATATTACATATTCGTCGCCGGTTGATAATGGAGGCAAATATGCTGTGACACATTTTCATACACTGGCACGTACCACGGAACACAGCCTTGTGGAATACCGTTTGGAGACCGGACGTAAGAACCAGATACGCGTACATTCAGCCGACATGGGGCATCCTGTATGTGGTGACATTAAATATGGGAATGGAGATGACCCTCTTCACCGTCTGTGCCTGCACGCTTATGTGCTGTGTTTTTACCATCCAGTCACGAGGGAACGTATGGAATTTGAAACTCCAATACCGCCAGCTTTCAAAAGTTTGTTCAAGTAAGGATAAGATTGTTGTATAAATGGAAAATTTTGCATATTACATTTTCTGCATTATTGCTGCCATTGTGGCGATAATTGTATTGAAGAAAGTTGCCGGCTGTCTGATGAAGTCACTGTTCTTTGCGGTGATAATCGCGGCTCTTGTTGCTTTGTATTTTTGGTATTTCAAATAAGTATCATTGATATAAATAAGTCTGCGATGAATGGTGCATTTGCCTTATACAGATACCCTTATGCAAACGAATACACATTGATGAAACAGACAAGCGGCGAACCGCTTACATTGTCATCGTGTAAAGAACTTAATGGCAAGTCTGGTTTTATATTTGCTCCGTTTCGTCATACTTTTGGGCTACCGTTTTTGCTCCTTAGTCCGAATATTGTGGAAAAACATGTTGTTGACGAGCTTGTAGATTTTGACGAAGTTCTTTTCCATAAACGGGACATCGACGGAGAACGCCATAAATATGAAAAAGTTTTCTCATGCTTCCATGATAAGCTTGAAATTGGAGAGTTCTCAAAAATTGTGCTTTCACGTTGTTCTGACGAAGAGGCAGTTTCACCGCTTGATATCGAAAAGCTTTTTATGCGAGCCTGTGTCCTTTATCCTCGCATGTTCATAGCTTTGGTGTCAATGCCGCAATGTGGAACATGGCTTATGGCTACTCCTGAAATATTATTGGAAAACAATAAAGACACATGGCATACCATGGCTCTTGCAGGAACGATGCCCATTGATGAGTACAAGGACTCTGATATGCAATTGGCTGAACGAAAAGATGCTGGTGACATACATGAATGGAGTACGAAAAACATACGTGAGCAGGAATATGTTTCAATGTATATAAAAGAGTGTCTGTATGGTTATTCTTCAGCGATTAATGAAACCGGGCCTTATACAGCAAGGGCTGGATTAGTAAAACATCTGCGCAGTGATTTTTACTTCAAGATAAATGTTACGGATATTGGCAAACTTATCGAAAAGTTGCATCCTACGCCAGCAGTATGCGGTATTCCTAAATCTGATGCTTATAATTTTATTTGTGAAAACGAAGCATACGACCGTAAGTATTACAGCGGTTTTGCCGGTCCGCTAAATATGTGTGAAGAAGGTACGCATCTTTATGTAACATTGAGATGTATGCAGATTGACAAATGCAAATGCCGTCTTTATGCCGGTGGAGGCTTATTGGCTGATAGTGAAGTTTATGATGAATGGCTTGAGACCGAAGCCAAAATGGATACGATGAGAAGATGTTTGTCAATAAAGAGAATGTAAACATATTGACATCATTGCTCATAGAGCATGGTGTAAAGCGTGCGGTTGTATGTCCGGGGTCAAGGAATGCTCCTATCGTTCACAATCTTAATGAATGCGGTAGCATAGAGTGTTACCCTGTGACAGACGAACGCAGCGCAGGCTTTTATGCTTTGGGCATGTCACTTGCTGACGATACGCCCGTGGTTGTCTGTGTTACATCAGGCACTGCTTTGCTAAATCTTGCACCGGCAGTGGCCGAAGCTACTTACCAGCATCATGGCCTGATTGTTATTTCCTCAGACCGTCCGGCAGCTTGGATTGGTCAACTTGACGGCCAAACCCTGCATCAGCCTGATGCGTTTGGCTGTTTTGTCTGCAAAAGTGTCAATCTTCCAGAACCTCATGACGAAATTGAACGTTGGCATTGCAAACGCCTTGCCAATAAGGCGTTAATGGCTGTTACGGTAGACGGACGGATGTCTGTGCATATCAATGTTCCAATAAGCGAGCCTTTATTTGAATTTAATGTTTCGAAACTGCCTATTGTGTCCAAGGTCCACAACATAAAACCTGTACTTGATGCACGAGCTTTTAAGTGTTGCGTATTGTCACGCATGATTGAAGCTAAACGTCCGATGCTTGTTGTAGGCCAGATAAATAGTTGTCATGACAGAATAGAGGAAGCATTGGAAACTATTGGGAAACATGTTACGGTGTTGTCTGAACCATTGTCAGGTGGAACGCAACGATTATCCGATTTGGCAATTGCAAGCATTGACAATGACAATGTAGCCGATTATTCTCCTGACTTTTTGCTTTATGTCGGTGATACAGTTGTCAGCAAAAGGTTGAAGCGGTTTCTTAGGGATGCTAATATCGCAGAAGCGTGGGGCGTGTCAAGCGATGGAGAGGTTCACGATACGTTTATGTGCCAGACCGGCGTTGTAAAATGTAGTCCCGTAGAGGCGCTATTGGCTTTTTCGTCTTATTTGGAAGAGATTGAAGATGTTAACACCCGATTAGGAAGCGACTATGCGAAGAAGTGGAACAAACTTATGGATAAAGTCTGTGAGCAGGCATGGTGTTATGAGCCGCGTTATTCACAGATGGCAGCTGTAAGGGAGTTTGAGCTTTCTCTCGGCGATATGGATTACGATTGGAAAGTGCATTATGCCAACAGCAATGCAATAAGGCTGGCCTGCATTTACGCTTCGCATCATGTTTGGTGCAACCGAGGGGTAAACGGCATTGAAGGCAGCCTTTCTACGGCTGCCGGATTTTCTGTTGCCATCAGACAGGCGGTAGTATTTTGCGTAATTGGAGATTTGAGCTTTTTCTATGACCAAAACGCATTGTGGAATACAAACCTACAAGGGAACTTGCGCATAATATTGCTGAACAACAGCTGTGGCGGAATATTCTACAGCCTTAAAGGATTGCGTGATAGTGCCGCTTTCGACGAATTGGTTACGGCGCATCACACCTCTGACGCCAAAGGAATATGCACGCAGAACGACATTGGTTATCTTTCTGCCAGAAACATGGAAGAATTACGTTTGGGATTGGCTACGCTTATGACAACGGCATCAAAGCGGCCGATGTTATTGGAAGTGTTTACTGACGCAGAAGAAGACAAGCGCGTGATAAGTGATTTTATGAAATATATTGGAAATGAAGGAAAATAGAATTTGGAAAACCATAGAAGGTTTTGATTTCAAGGAAATCTTGTTTGAAGAATTTGAGGGCATAGCTAAGATTACAATCAACCGCCCACGTTACCGTAACGCCTTTACGCCGAGGACAACATGGGAAATGAGCCAGGCGTTCGCTTATTGTCGCGAGGCCCAGCGCATAGACGTTGTAATACTTACCGGAGCGGGCGACAAGGCGTTTTGCTCCGGTGGCGACATGCACGTGAAGGGGCGTGGCGGATATGTAGGCGAGGACGGTGTGCCACGCCTTAACGTCCTTGATGTTCAAAAGCAGATTCGTTCTTTACCAAAACCTGTAATAGCGATGGTCAACGGATATGCCATAGGCGGAGGTCATGTATTGCATGTAGTGTGTGACCTGACAATAGCAAGTGAGAACGCCATATTCGGACAAACGGGGCCGAAAGTCGGTTCTTTTGACGCCGGCTTCGGTGCTTCTTACCTCGCACGCATTGTAGGACAGAAGAAAGCACGCGAAATCTGGTTCATGTGCAGGCAGTATTCAGCCCATGAAGCTGAGCGAATGGGGCTTGTAAACTGTGTTGTACCGTTCGACGAACTGGAAGACACTTGCGTGGAATGGGCGCAAACCATGATGGAACGCAGCCCGTTGGCACTGCGCATGATAAAGGCAGGTCTCAACGCCGAACTTGACGGACAAGCCGGCATACAAGAGCTCGCAGGTGACGCCACTATGCTTTATTACTTCCTTGACGAGGCACAGGAAGGCGGTAAGGCCTTTCTTGAAAAGCGCAAGCCCGACTTCAAGAAATATCCCAAGCTGCCTTGATGCAAAAAACATTTCTCAAATGAAATACAATATCAAAATAACTCCGCGGACATTCCACTTCAAGCAACCGGCAGGAACGTCGCGCGGAGTATATACCGAAAGGCAGTCGTGGCAGCTTGAACTTACCTCGCCCGACGCTCCTGACCATAAAGGAATAGGAGAGTGTGCCCCGTTGCCTGACCTAAGTTGCGATTACGGAGCTGATTATGCAGAAAGGTTGCGTGCCTTTTGTGATACTTTTGAACGCGAAGGAGCGGTTGATTATGAGAAAATGAGAGAGTATCCTTCGATGCTATTCGGCTTGGAAACGGCTTTGGCTCATTTCAATTCTGGCACTACGGCTTTTTTCGATACGCCGTTCAGCCGTGGAGAAGAGGGCATACCGATAAATGGCCTTGTATGGATGGGCAGCTATGAGGAGATGCTTGGACGGATGGTAGAGAAAATCCGGCAAGGTTTTCATTGCGTTAAGCTGAAAGTTGGTGCCATAGACTTCGACCATGAACTTGATTTGGTAAAGCGCATACGTAGTCGCTTTTCTCCTTCTGAAATAGAATTACGCCTTGATGCCAACGGAGGATTCACCCCTGAAGATGCCCTTTACAAACTTGAACTACTGTCGCAATACTCCGTGCATTCGATAGAGCAACCCATAAAGCCACGCCAATGGAGCTACATGGCAGAGCTGTGTCGGGAGTCACCGTTGCCAATCGCCCTTGACGAGGAACTTATCGGAGTCACCGATCCGTCGATGATGAAGTACATGCTAAACGTGATACGGCCTGCATACATAATACTTAAACCGTCTTTGCATGGTGGAATGTATGGCGTAAGGAAATGGATTGAGGCGGCCGACGACAATAATGTCAAGACTTGGATAACCAGTGCGCTCGAAAGCAACATAGGTCTTAACGCCATCGCCCAGCTTGCCGCACAAGTATATGGCCCGAATATAACAATGCCGCAAGGCCTTGGCACAGGGCAGCTTTTTACCGACAATATCGACATGCCGATAGAAATACACGGGGACAAGCTTTATTATATTAAGTGAAAAATGAATAATGAAAAATGAATAATTTAAATGTTACTTGACAGTAAGTCATCTGTTTTTCATTATTCATTATTCATTTTTCATTATAACTAATGTTTGTTTATGGATTTACAAGAGTTCCTTGACGAGTGGAACAATCAGTCTGATACAGTACTCGTACACACAAGTGGTTCGACAGGAAAACCCAAAGCCATGCGTGTGGAGAAACGCCGCATGGAGGCAAGCGCTCAGCTTACGTGCGACTTTCTCGGTCTGATGCCCGGTGATACGGCCCTGTTGTGTATGCCGCTCGACTATATTGCAGGGAAAATGGTCGTGGTGCGTTCCATAGTAAGAGGGTTGCGGCTTGTCAGCGTTAAGCCGTCAGGCCATCCGCTTGCAGGCATTGACGCGCCACCCACTTTTGCCGCGATGGTACCCATGCAGGTGTACAACAGTTTGCAGACGGAGCGCGAACGCACCATGCTTGAAGCCGTAAAGCATCTGATTATTGGCGGGGGCGCCATTGACAAGACGCTCGAAACCGAGTTGCAAAACTTCCCGAATGCGGTGTGGAGTACTTACGGCATGACCGAAACGCTGTCGCACATAGCCATGCGCCGTATCAGCGGCAGCGATGCAGACTGCTGGTACACTCCGTTTGACGGTGTAAACGTGAGCCTTGACATGGACGGTTGTCTTGTGATAGACGCTCTGGCCGTATGTCCGTCAGTGCTCCATACAAACGACATTGCCGAGTTGCACGCCGACGGCCGCCGCTTCCGCATACTCGGGCGCAAAGACAACGTAATATGCAGCGGCGGCATAAAGATAATGATGGAAAGCGTGGAAGACGCTCTCCTCCAGCATCTATCCGTGCCGTTCACCATAACCAAACGTGTTGACGCACGGCTGGGCGAGGCCGTCGTAATATTGTATGAAGGGACGGACGCAATGATTGATACAGTAAAAGAAGTGTGCTTGCGTGTATTACCTAAGTATTGGCGGCCAAAGAATTATATTCCAATTAATCAAATCCCGATAACTGAAACTGGCAAACCGGCACGCGCCGAGGCGCAGCGAATTGCAAACGAAGCACATGCCGGTAGCTGTATGTAGCAATGAAAAAGACAAGGGGAATGCCTATCGGTATTCCCCCGTATTTTGTATTAACTTTTTCTGTTTTGCAATATGCGGCATTTTGTCTTGTAAAAGGCCACATATTACAGTGTCAAAGACGGCTTTTTGCGAACCCAAAAGCCGTCTATTGCATGAAAGAACATTTGTGATGATGTTACATGTTCATTTCATGCAAGATATGATGTCGGCTTAATCTGCATCTTTGACAAGGTATTGCTTGAAGTCGGCAAAGGCTTTTGTCATAGGTACAGACTGCTTTTCACCCTGCATAAAGGCTGCAAGACGCGGCGGTATGGTTACGGATGCGCCGATGGCTTGTTCCACAGTTTCTTTGAATTTGGCAGGATGTGCCGTTTCAAGGAATACTCCCGTTTCGCCGGATGTCAAGTTTTCGGTCAATGCGCGCCAGCCGCACGCCCCGTGCGGGTCGAGTATATAACCGTTGTCATGGTAACATTCGGCCATTGCTTCGCGTATCTGTGCGTCAGAGTATGCGGCTCCGCTGATGTCGGCTGATATGTCGGCGTGCGAATGGTGGTAAAGGTCAAGTATGCGTGCGAAGTTGCTCGGCGCGCCTACGTCCATGGCGTTGGCGATTGTCTGGATGCTTGGGCGTGGGTTGTATTCGCCTGTACGCAGATATTCAAGGAACACGTCGTTGGCGTTGTTGGCCGCAATGAAACTTTTTACGGGCAGCCCCATGCGCTTTGCGAAGAGGCCAGCCGTGATGTTGCCGAAGTTGCCGCTTGGCACGCAGAACACCAAGTTTTCTGCTAGTCCGCGTTCTTTCATCCTTGCGTATGCGTTGAAATAATAGAATGCTTGGGGAAGGAAGCGCGCCACATTGATTGAATTTGCCGACGTAAGGCACAGCCTTCCGTTAAGCTCTTGGTCGGCAAAAGCGTCCTTGACAAGAGCCTGGCAGTCGTCGAACGTGCCGTCTACTTCAAGTGCGGTGATGTTGCGTCCGAGGGTTGTAAACTGGCATTCCTGTATTTTGCTGACCTTGCCTTTGGGATAGAGCACATATACGTGTATGCCGTCCACGCCGAGGAATCCGTTGGCAACGGCCGAGCCGGTGTCGCCACTGGTAGCTACGAGCACGTTGACGGTCTCGTTCTTCTGCCTGCCTGTAAGCTTGCCCTTGCTTATGAAGTATGCAAGCATACGCGCCATGAAGCGTGCGCCTACGTCTTTGAATGCGAGCGTGGGGCCGTGGAACAGCTCAAGTGCCCATATGTCGCCGCCTACGTTGACGACGGGGCAGTCGAACGACAGCGTGTCATACACGATAGCTTCCAGTTTGTCAGCCTCAATGTCTTCGCCGAAAAAGGCTTTCGCCACTTCAAAGGATATTTCCTGGAATGTCTTATGCTCTATGCTCTGGAAGAAATCCGCAGGCAAGCTTTCTATTCTCTCCGGCATGTACAGTCCGCGGTCGGGCGCAAGTCCCTTGATTACGGCTTCGTCCAGCGATGCCGGTTGTGCCCGTTTGTTTGTGCTGTAATATCTCATACTTGGGTGTTAGGTATGTTCTTGCTTGGTGTTTTATAAATAAATGTATGGCATTGCTCACTCTCCGTCGCATAGGAATGTCTGCATGAATTCGCCAAGTTTAAGCATTCCGTATGCTCCATCGGCGCAACTCATCTCGTCGTAAGCCTGCACCGTGTCCGGCTCTATTCCCTGATGCCATATAGCGAAGGGCACAGGCTCGTTTACATGTGTGCGCACTTCAACCGGGGTAGGGTGGTCGGGAAGCAGGGCGATGCTTACAGGCATGTCGTGCCACGACTTTACTTCCTCTATAATTGGGCGCACGAGCCTTGCGTCAAGATTCTCTATTGTCTTGAGTTTTAGCGCGAGGTCACCGTCATGTCCGGCCTCGTCGCTGGCCTCAACGTGCAGATAGACAAAGTCGTGTGTGCGCAGAGCGTCGAGCGCGGCCTGCGCCTTGCCTTCATAGTTGGTGTCGGCCAGACCCGTAGCTCCTTCTACTTTGATTATTTCCAGTCCGGCATAATGCCCAATGCCGCGAATAAGGTCTACGGCGGAAATCACCGCTCCGCTTTTTATCTGCGGATATATGTCGGCCAGTTTCTTCATGTCTGGTCTGTAACCGCCGCCCCAAGGCCAGATGCTTAATGTTTCCTTGTCTGTGTGCGGCAGTATTTCTTGCGATTTCAGGATGAGGTCGTTTATCAGGTTTGCCGTCTCTTGTGCTGTCATGCGTGCGCCGTCGTGTTTGTTTTCCCATCCTGGTTCAGGCTTTACCATGAGCGGCAGCCATGGCTCGTCGGGGTGGTCGTGCGGCGGGGCGCACACTATGTGCTTGTTGGCGTTCCTGATTACGAGCAGGTTTCGGTACTGTATGCCCGTTATGAAGCGTATGCAGTCATTGCCGAGGCTGGCGTTCAGGAGTTTTATCAATGCGTCGCTTTGCTCCGTGGTGAGGTGTCCGCCGTGGTGGTTTTTTATCCTGCCGTCGGCCAATGTTATGATGTTGCAGCGCATAGCCATGTCGTCAGGGAGCATGTCGTAGCCTATGCTTGCCGCCTCAAGTGGCCCGCGCCCTTCGTACACCTTGTTAAGGTCGTAGCCAAGGATGGCCGTGTTGGCCACTTCGCTGCCCGGATGGAAGCCGTCGGGTATGGTTACGAGGCGGCCTGTGCGGCCTTCGCGCGCCAGCATGTCCATATATGGCTTGCTGGCGTATTGCAGGAGAGTCTTGCCGCCAAGCCTTCCGACAGGGTGGTCGGCCATGCCGTCGCCGAGTATTATGAGGTGTTTCATTTTGCTGGAACTGCTTGAAAATCAGATATTGGCTATGCTCATGATGTTGGCGAACACACCGGCGGCGGTCACGCTTGCACCGGCTCCATAGCCTTGTATGAGCATAGGGTATTCCTTGTAACGCTCAGTAGTAAGCATTACGATGTTGTTTGAGCCTTCGAGGTTGTAGAACGGATGCCCCTTTTCAACCTCTTGCAGCGACACGCTGGTGTGTCCCATGTCCATCTTTGCCACGAAACGCCAACGCTTGCCCTCTGCCTCGAGCTGCTTGCGGCGTTGCTCGAAACCGTCGTCCAGTTGCGGCAAGTTCTTCCAAAAGTCGTCAAGCGTGCCGTTAAACAGTGCTTCAGGTATGAACAGATGCTTCTCCACATCGTCTATCTCTACTTTATATCCGGCCTCACGCGTAAGTATTACGAGCTTGCGCACAACGTCAGTGCCGCTCAAGTCGATGCGTGGGTCGGGCTCGCTGTAGCCTTGCTCCTTGGCGCGGCGCACTGTTTCAGAGAACGGAACGTCGGCGGAAATCTCGTTGAAGATGAAGTTAAGCGTGCCGCTCAGCACCGCTTCTATTTTTAGTATGCGGTCGCCTGAGTTGCACAGGTCGTTTATAGTCCCGATGATGGGCAGGCCTGCGCCTACGTTTGTCTCGAAGCGGAACTTCACGCCGCGTGCCAACGCCGTCTTTTTAAGCCTTACATAGCTGCCGTAATCTGACGACGCGGCGATTTTGTTGGCTGCTATGACCGATATGTTGTGCTCAAGGAACTCCTGATACAGCGCGGCCACCTCCTTGCTTGCGGTGCAGTCAACAAACACGCTGTTAAATATGTTCATGCCGATTACCTCGTCACGCAGGTGGGCGGTGTTGCTTTCATCCGAGTGTTGCAGCAACTCGTGGAAGTTGTCAAGGTCGATGCCGTCGCGGTTGAATATGGCGTGCGTGCTGCTGGCTATGCCCACAACGTTTAGTTTTAGCCTGCGGTTGAGCTTCAGCTCCTCGTATTGCGACTGGATTTGCTCAATCAGCTTGTTGCCAACGGTGCCTACGCCGCAGATGAAAAGGTTGAGCACGTTGTATTCAGACAGGAAGAACGAGTCGTGCAGCACGTTGAGAGACTTCCTAAGGCTCTTGCCGCTGACTACGAACGATATGTTTGTCTCCGACGCTCCTTGTGCACAGGCTATTACGCTGATGCCGCTGCGGCCGAGCGTGCCGAATAGCTTGCCGGCGATACCCGGCGTATGCTTCATGTTTTCGCCCACTATGGCTATTGTGGCAAGGCCGCTTTCGGCGTGCATGGGGAACATTGCGCCCGTTTCAATCTCTTTGGCAAACTCGGCGTCGAGCACCTTCACCGCCTCTTCCGCGTCAGAGTCTTTGACGGCTATTGACGTGGAGTTCTCCGACGAAGCCTGGCTGACGAGGAAAACCGATATGCCGTTGACCGCCAAGGCCGTGAATATGCGTCGGTTGACGCCGATTACACCTACCATTGAAAGGCCCGTAACGGTAATCAGCGTTGTGCCGCTGATGCTCGATATGCCCTTGATGGCCTTGCTGTCGTTGCTGGCCTTTTCCTTTATTATAGTGCCGGGATTGTCAGGATTGAACGTGTTTTTTACCTTGATGGGTATGTTCTTCACGCATACCGGGTATATCGTGGGCGGATAGATTACCTTCGCGCCGAAGTTGCACAGCTCCATCGCCTCCTTGTAACTAAGCTCGTTGATGGTGTACGCCGTGCGTATTACCTTCGGGTCGGCGGTCATGAAGCCGTCAACGTCGGTCCATATCTCAAGCACTTCGGCATCGAGCGCGGCCGCGATGATGGCCGCGGTATAGTCGCTTCCGCCGCGGCCGAGGTTGGTAGTCTCGCCCGTGTGTTCGTCGCGGCTGATGAAGCCCGGCACGACAGATATTTTTGGCAGTTCCTTGAAAGCGTCGCATACCAGCCGGGCGGTAAGCTCGCTGTCAAGCACGTTCTTGTTGTTCTTATGTTCGGTCTTGATGAATTCCCTTGCGTCAAGCAGCTTCGCGTTCTTAATCAGCGCAGCCGTGATGTTCGAGCTAAGGCGTTCGCCGTAGCTTACGATGGCGTTCTGCGTCTTCTCGCTAAGGTCATGGATTAGGTAAACGCCGTAATAAATACTCTTAAGCTGCTCAAACAATGCGTCAACGGCGTTGAACAAGTCCTCGCGCTTCTTAGGTTCGGTGATGATGGTGTCTATCATCTTGTGGTGGCGCGCCACCATCGCGTCAAACTCTTCCTTATACCTATCGTCGCCGCGGAGCGCGAACTGGGCGGTGGAGAGCAGCTTGTCTGTTATTCCGCCAAGCGCGCTTACAACAACTACTACGGGCTGGCGCCTGGCTTCTCTCTCTACAATTCTCTTTAAGCACAGTATGCTTTTAACGGAACCTACGGATGTTCCTCCAAACTTTAATACTTTCATTTCTTCGTGTTATTTGTCTTGAGAGCCTTGATACAACCAAGGCGTGTTCTCTGTTAATGACGGCAAATATAGTGAAAGGCGAGCGCAATGACAAGCAAAAAACGCAGCTTTTTAGACTGTCATTGCCGAGCCGCATCCTATATTCGCGCGGCAAATATAGTGAAAGGCGAGTGCAATGACAAGCAAAAAACGCAGCTTTTTAGATTGGCATTGCCGAGCCGCATCCTATATTCGCGCAGCAAAAATAGCAAAATTTATTTTTACGGCAACCTTTTTCTTAATTTAAATGACGATTTTAGGCGAAAATGTGTGATTTTGTTACACTTCTCCGCCTGTCAATGTCACATTTGTTGCTGTCGATGCGTACGCCTTTGCTCTGCCGATGACACATTGCCACGCTATCCGGCAGTTTGCTTTCACATTGATTTTGCTTGACGCTGTAGAACGGCCTCGCCGTAAAATTATCGGCCGTTGGGCGCAAAAACGCGAGTCTGGAGTGTGCAATTACAAATGGTTTAATGACAGGGCGTTGCAGCGATAACGGCTGAAGTGTGCAATAAAAACGGTTCCAAAAGACATGAAAGCCGTCCTCTCAAGTAGTGAAAGCCGTCCGGAAGGATAGTGATAACGGCCTTTAAGGGTGGTAATGACGGCTTTTAAGGAGTGAAAAGACGGCCTTTGACAGCCTTAACAGCCGTCAAAGAGAACAATAACTGCCGCTTTTGGTAATGAAAAGGACAGTTCTGGCCACACTCGTTTTCCTATTCCAGCATAATTCCCGTACATTCCCGTTTTGACATAATGACATGTATTCTTGGATTTTAGTTGGCACATTGGCTTGCAGTTATCAACCATATATGTTGTCAAAAATTGTGAAAATAATAGCTCGTACGGTGGTATTATTTGTAAAATCATTAACTTTGCACTAAAAACATACAGACAATGCCTTTACTTAAAAACAAACTTACTACCGTGCTTGCAGTCCTATTGACAGCTGTAGTGTCAGCCTCGGCGCAGAAAAGGGACAGGTACGAGTTTTATAAAGATTTCCCCATGTATGCCGACTCGCTCTTGTCGCAGCTTACATACCCTATGGCCTGGGGCAACAGCGACATAAAAGACTTTGGCAGGTGGAAGCAGGCCGCACGCGGCAAGGTCTTAGAGTGCATGATGGCTCCGCCCCCGGCACCTAAGAGTTACGGCATGAAGGTGCTTGCTGAGGAGCGGCGCGACGGCTACACGGCACGCAAAATAGAGTTCAACCTGTCGGGATTTTACCGCGTAAGGGCATATCTGCTCGTGCCCGACGGCCAAGGGCCGTTCCCTGCCGTCAACCTGCTGCACGACCACGGGGCACACCTTTATATAGGTAAGGAGAAGATGGTGCGCCCGTTCGCCGACGATTCGCTTGTCATTGCCGATGCCGACGAGTGGGTGGACAATATCTACGGAGGACAGTTTATGGGCGACCACTTGGCGCGCCACGGCTACGTAGTGTTCTCAACCGACGCCCCGATGTGGGGTGAGCGTGGGCGAAAGGAGGGCGTTGACCGCAATAAGTATGACATTATTGCAGGTAACATGATGATGTACGGACGGTGTTTGAGCGCGTTCATGACGTATGACGACATCGCTTCGACTGACTTTCTCGCCACTCTCCCGGAAGTAGACCCTAAGCGCATAGCCTGCGCCGGATGTTCCATGGGCGCTTATAGGTCGTGGATGCTCGCGGCCTTGTCTGACAAGATTGCGGCCTGCGCCGCGGTGTGCTGGATGGTTACGACGGACGTGCAGATGACGTGGAAGTACGGACGGAAGGAGAACGGCGGCTTTGCCAACTGCATACCTGGCCTGCGCCAGTATCTCGATTATCCGCACATAGCCAGCATCGCCTGTCCGAAACCGATGCTGTTCATCAACGGCACGCAAGACAAGCTGTTCAAAATACCCGGCGTTGAAAAGGCGTTCGGCATTATGCGCGACGTATGGCAGAGCCAGGGCGCAGGACAGAACTTCGAGGCCGAGCTGTGGCCCATACCGCATTCGTGCGGCGTGAAGGCGCAGCAGCGCGTCCTGGAGTTCCTTGACAAGCACTTGAAAGATTGAAATCCACCCAAACGTTCCAGAGGAACGAACAATTATAAATAAACGTATAAGACTGGAATTAATATGGAAAGGGAATTGATATTAAACAAGTCTTATGGCGAGTTTATTCTTAATACGCCAGTCATTGATTATTTAAGAAACACTAAATACAAAAAGAAGATATACAATGAACGGACGTATGAAAATGAATGTTATATCTTTGAAGGTGGTATAGAATTGTGGTGTGAAGATGGCCTTATTAGTACAATAAGATGCGATACTACTTGTTGGTATAAAGGGCATAATTTAATTGGATTAAACTATGCAACGTTTTTGAACCTAATAAATAGTATTCCAACAGAAGAAGACACTATATATCTTTTGCTGGATAATGGAAAAGGACAAAATCAACATGTTTATGAATTTGAAGAAGAAGGTTTGCAAGTATGGGTTTGGAGAAATAAAATAAGAACTGTATTAATTTATTAAGTTTTACGTACTAAAGTAGATTTACCTCATACTGAATTAATAAAAAGTTACATGAGAAATTTTGCTATCTATTTATTAATGTATCCGTTAATACTATTTGCTTGCCTGCAAGACAGACAACGCAATTTGGTAAATCATAATACTGTCTTACTTGACTCCACTGCTACTGATACCAGCGTTAATCATAAAGAAACTTTACTTATTGATTCTGCTAAAGTGACTATTTTTGCGTCTGTCCTGGATGCGAATACAATAAACATTTCAGTATATAAAGACAGAGAAGGGGTTATTGAACAGGAATTTTCTCCACGTCTTAAAGAAAAGCTGTCAGAAGCAGAATCGAAGTTAATTATAAAAAGAATCAGTAACGTATTTATTGAGTCTAACAGTGATATTATTGTTTCTAAAAAATATTTGCCTGAAATAGTAGTATCAGACTTACCTTTGATTACATTTGAAATTTATATTAGAGGTAAGAAAATTGTTAAGGATTATATTGTAGGAACCCGACAAGAACATTATAAAATAACATATTCGAAATCATTTTTAGATTTGTATAATCATTTATTTGGAAAGGCAAAAAGTTTATACGAACAAAGTAAATATACGCCATAAACTAACAACTGCCCGAAAAAGGACGGAGAGACTGACGAGCATGAGTGGATGTCCAAAAAACTCCATGTGCGTATTCTTCCCCCCCCCACACACACAAAAAAAAAAAATGGAACTATGAAGTATATCATTCCACTGCTATTTATTTTGTTTTCATTAGTATGTATTTCATGTGGAAATAATATGATTTCTATTGATGCTGAAAATTCATCAATATATTCCACAGACAATTATATTCTTAGGTATTTAACTTTAGGTACTGATTCTGCTGAATTTACATATCGCATTTCGCTAAAAAATGGACATGTTGGTTCGTCACTAATAAACCTTAATAGTATTGACGATGACTATTTAATAACTTACAACGATAGTATCGTTGCAAACAAAGATTTTCATTTGCGAGCAAATTTTAAATATTTAATTTCTAATTTTTCATTTCCTGATGCTGGTCATTGTGCTATTGAATTTTCAACAAAATCAAATGCTGATATAATTTCATCAAACAATGCCAAATGAAGTATATAAATAAAAATGATAAACAGAATGCTCAACGATGAGCGTAACAAAATTGACACAGACAAACACAAGCTGAAGTGGGACGAGGAGAACCGCCTGCTGGCCTCCGACGACGACTTCGTGACGAACTACTGATATTACGCCGGCGGCGAGCGCACGGTAAAGGTGGCTTGTGGCGTTAAACTAAAAAATTATTGATAAAGAGTTTGCATATTAAAAGCATATTGACGAACTTTGTATGCGGATTTTGTATTCTAAGATTTATAATAATGGTTTACGAATATCAGTTACGGCTGCTTCCGCAGCAGGCGGCAAACGAAACGACGATAAAAGAATATGTTTCGCGCGACAAGGGGCTTGACGTGCGCACGATAAACGCCGTGCGCGTACTAAAACGAAGCATTGACGCGCGGCAACGCACAATATACGTCAACCTGAAAGTGCGCTTATATGTCAACGAAGAGCCTTGTGACGACGAGTATGAACGGACTGAATACCGCGACGTGTCGCAGGCAAAGCCTGTGGTCGTAGTCGGCGCAGGGCCAGGCGGCCTGTTCGCGGCATTAAGGCTTATAGAACTTGGGCTGCGCCCCGTAGTCATTGAACGCGGAAAGAATGTGCGCGAACGAAAAAAAGACTTGGCATTAATCACCAAAACACACAAGGTAGACCCGGAGAGCAACTATTGCTTTGGCGAGGGTGGGGCAGGAGCATATTCGGACGGAAAGCTGTACACGCGCAGCAAGAAACGCGGCAACATACGCAAAATACTCAATGTGTTCTGCCAACACGGGACATCTACGGCAATACTCGCCAACGCCCATCCGCATATCGGTACGGACAAGTTGCCGCGTGTAATCGAGAACATGCGCAACACAATAATAAATTGTGGCGGCGAAGTACATTTCCAGACGAAAATGACGGAACTGTTGCTCGACGGCGATACCGTTGTAGGAATAAAGGCTGTACGGTTACAGACTGGCGAAGAGGTGGAATACCGCGGCCCGGTAATACTTGCCACCGGGCATTCGGCACGCGACGTTTACCGCTATTTCAACGGCTGCGGCTTCGAGATGGAGGCCAAGGCTCTTGCCGTAGGCGTGCGCTTGGAGCATCCTGCGGAGCTTATCGACAAGATACAATATCACAACAAGTATGGTCGCGGACGGTGGTTGCCTGCCGCAGAATACAGCTTTGTAACACAGGTGGAAAGCCGTGGCGTGTATTCATTCTGCATGTGCCCCGGAGGTTTTGTAATCCCTGCCGCTACGGGGCCGGAGCAGATAGTAGTTAACGGCATGAGCCCGAGCAACCGAGGTTCGCGCTGGTCTAACAGCGGCATGGTTGTGGAAGTGCACCCCGAAGACGTGTGTGAAACGCCCGATACACTTTGCATGATGCGTTTCCAAGAAGAAATGGAACGCACGTGCTGGCAGCAAGGCAACATGAGGCAGACCGCCCCGGCACAGCGTATGGTTGACTTTACGCGTTCCAGACTAAGTTACGACCTGCCTGAAAGTTCGTATGCGGCAGGCTTGATTTCCAGTCCGTTGCATTTCTGGCTTCCTGCAATTGTAGGCAAACGCCTGCAAACAGCCTTCGGAATATTTGGCAAGACGAGCCACGGTTTCCTGACAAACGAGGCGGTACTCATTGCCGCGGAAACAAGGACTTCGTCGCCTGTGCGTATTCTTCGTGATGCAGAGTCGTTGCAACATGTACGCTTGCACGGGCTTTTCCCCTGCGGTGAAGGAGCAGGCTATGCTGGAGGCATAGTGTCGGCAGGTGTTGATGGCGAGCGTTGCGCGGACGCGGTGAAAGGTTATATTGGAGAATAATTGATAACGTATGCGCCGAAGCCAAGTGGCTTCGGCGCATACGTTATTTCAAATTGGTAAGTTTGCCTTTTACATTATTCAATGACAGCATCAGTTTCTTGTCGGTTATTGCATTCACAATATCGTTGAAGAACACGCTGAATGCGTTTTGCATGGCGTTCGGCATTCTCCTTGTCTTGTCGGCAAAAGGATTGATTATTATTTTAACGCCCTTGTCTTTTACCGATATATCGACATCACTGTCGGTCATTACCGGTTCTCCGTCATAATGTATGAAGCCGGGCTTCTCACGGTGTATCTGTATGTGTTTTGTCCTGAACGTCTTTATTTTAGAGTTCTTGTCGAGGGTTTTGTTGAACATGTCGATGCTTATTTGGGGTGCTTCGAGCATGTCGAAAGGCTCCATTATGATTACGTCCAGCAAGCCGTCGCTCATCGAAGCTTGAGGAGCTATGTATGCGTTGTTTCCGTATTGCGAGGCGTTGGCGCATGATATGAGGAACGCCCTGCATAGCGAAACGCCGTTCTCGTCTTTAATTTCATAAGTTTCAGGCTTGTATTTAAGGCCTTCACGCAGGATGTTTTCTATATAAGTTACCGGGCCACGGCGTCCCGATTCGGCAAATTTCATGCTGACGAAAGCGTCAAATCCCATTCCGCAGGTACAGAAAAACGGTATGCCGTTGATTACTCCATAGTCAAGGTCATGTATGGTATAAGCATTTATAACTTTTACAGCCTTGGCTGCATCCAATGGTATCATAAGATGGCGCGCAAGCCCATTGCCGGACCCGCATGGTATAATGCCAAGGGCTGTATCTGAATGTACAATCGCCTTTGCAACCTCGTTGACCGTTCCGTCGCCGCCAACAGCAATAACGGCATCGTAACCGCTTTCTTTTGCTTGGGTTGCCAGCTCGTAAGCATGTCCCGGATAATCAGTCCTTTGTATATTAAATTCAATGAAGTCCTTGTCGATTGTATCGTCGATAATTTTCGGAATACCGGTTTTACGTACCGTACCCGAAATGGGATTCATTATGAATAGTAACTTCTTTTTAGCCGCCATACGGGTGCAAAATTAATAATATATCGGTATAAATACGTTTTTAGGATGGTAATATTTCCAAAATTGCGACACTTTTCCGTCTTTTTTCTTATGCGTTCGGCATTTTTTTGTATCTTTGCAGCCTGATTGGATAATGGACGTGTGATGTTGGCCATTAAGGAAATATCTGTACTTTCGATGGCTTTACACTTTTCACACAGAAACAACCTTTTAATGTAGCAAAACTACACATTATTTAATTATGGGATTATTACAAGAGAGATACAAGAATTATCGTGAGCCGCAGAAGTTCATGGAAGCAGGCGTTTATCCTTATTTCCGTGAGATAACAGGCAAACAGGGCACGGAAGTGCAGATGGAAGGTCACAAAGTGCTTATGTTTGGCTCAAATGCTTACACCGGTCTTACCGGTGACCCACGTGTGGAAGCTGCGGCTAAAGCTGCGCTTGACAAGTACGGAAGTGGTTGTGCCGGAAGCAGGTTCTTGAACGGGACACTCGACCTTCATGTGCAATTGGAAAAAGAACTTGCTGAATTTGAGCATAAGGATGATGCTTTGTGTTTCTCGACAGGTTTTTCTGTTAATGCAGGTGTGCTTGCCGTCGTTTGTGGGCGTGAGGATTATATAATATGTGACGACCGCGACCATGCAAGCATCGTTGACGGACGCCGTCTTTCATTCGCGACCTGCTTGAAGTACAAGCATAACGATATGGAAGACCTTGAGAAACAATTGCAGAAGTGCAAGCCCGAGTCAATAAAACTTATTGTTGTTGATGGCGTGTTCTCAATGGAAGGCGACTTGGCAAACCTGCCTGAAATAATCCGTCTTAAAAAGAAATACAATGCTTCGGTCATGGTTGACGAGGCTCACGGACTTGGCGTCTTCGGCAAGCAGGGCAGGGGAGTTTGCGACTATTTCGGGGTTACTGACGACGTTGACCTTATAATGGGAACATTCTCGAAAAGCCTTGCAAGCATCGGCGGATTTATTGCTGGTGACAAGGATACAATAAACTATCTGCGACATACTTGCCGTACTTACATCTTCAGTGCGTCAAACACCCCGGCTGCAACAGCTGCTGCGATGGAGGCTCTGCATATAATCAAGAATGAACCGGAGCGTATTGAGCGTCTGTGGGATGTTACAAAATACGCCTTGAGACGTTTTAAGGAAGAGGGTTTTGAAATTGGAGATACGGAAAGTCCGATTATCCCATTGTATGTACGCGATGTAAAAAAGACTTTCCTGGTAACCAAGTTGGCTTTTGACGCCGGCGTTTTCATCAACCCTGTAATACCTCCTGCATGTGCTCCGCAAGACACATTGGTTCGTTTTGCGCTTATGGCAACACATACAACAGAACAAGTTGAACGTGGCGTACAGGCTCTGAAGAAGATATTTGTAGAGCAAGGCATAATTAAATAAGCCTTGGAAAATTTGCAAATCACAAGTAAAAAGCGTACCTTTGCAATCGCTAAATCAAAAGGTACGTATTCGGGGTGTAGCGCAGCCCGGTAGCGCGCCTGGTTTGGGACCAGGTGGTCGCAGGTTCGAATCCTGTCGCCCCGACTTAACAAGGGATTATGTCATGAGTTGATATAATCCCTGTTTTTATATAAAACAAGTATGTATGCCTTCCAAGAAAATACTTATTATCGCCTGTTGCATATTCTTATCAAATGCAATACATGCACAAATAACGGTTGTAAAAGAAAATAAACAACGGGCATTTCCTAAAAACATGCCTGCCGGAAATTATAGTGGAATAGTCCATATTGACGGGAATGAATACGCCATTGTATCGGACAAGTCGGAGAAAGACGGATTTCATATATTTTCAATATAGACATTGATTCCATTTCAGGTGAAATTATCAATGTTGCAGAGAAAGCCTTTTTAGGTGACAGCTTGTATAATGGCGATTGTGAAGGCATTGCTTATAGACGCTCAACATCAACTTTTTTTATTTGCAGGGAAGCTGATGCCACGATAGTAGAACTTGACAGCACCGGAAAAATCACTGGCCGAAGTTTAGCCATACCCGATGTATATAAACATGACATGGGGAATTACGGATTGGAATCATTGGCATATGATGATGAAAAACATTTGTTTTGGACGATGAATGAGAGCACATTGGCTTGTGACGGGCAACAAGCTACATCGGCGAATGCCGTCAGGAATATCCTTAGATTGCAGTCTTTTTCAGATGACTTGCAGCCACACATGCAATACGCCTACATGATGGATGCGCCTACAATCCATTCAAAATCAAGTGAATACGCAATGGGAGTGAGTGAAATCACACCTGTTGGTAGTGGGCGTTTACTTGTGCTTGAGCGTGAGTTCTATGTTCCAAAGACAAAATTGGGAGCATTTGTACAGTGCAAACTGTATGAAATAGAGCCTAACGAATGCTTGGCAATAACGCCAGACACGCCTGTTGAAAAAATGTATTTCTTACCCAAGCGGCTCGTGCATTCGTTTACAACCAAGTTGAATATTTTTGACAGGTCACTGGCTAATTATGAAGGGATGTGCCTTGGCCCGACACTTAAAGACGGAAGCAAAGTGCTTATTCTCGTTAGCGATTCGCAAAACAGGTATCGTGGAATATTAAAAGACTGGTTCAAGACAATAGTATTTAAATAATAAAACAACACTATGATTTATTATTCATCTGCTCTGTCTACAAACCTAACATACCCCCTATCGTCAAACGACCTGTTACCTTTCATCAACCCTTTGGTGGCTTTGAATGAATAAATACATAACGGGTCGTTATTCAGTTGTATGGCCAATGCTTCTTCACTTTTAGCCAAAGTGTCATATAAAAAAGGATAACCGTCTGTAGCAAGGACTATGCCCTTGCCGCAATCATGCACATCTATCACTTTTACTTTACTTATGGGTATATCGAAACCGTCAACTACTGGATATTCAATGTTTTGCTTTTTGCAACATTCAGTCAATTCGGCTAAGATGTAGTGCCTGCCAGGGTCTTCAGTCTGTATGTTTTCGGGGTTAAGCCCGTTCTTTATTGCTGTTATTAGAAACGCAGAACGTTTTTCGGCGAGCGTTTTTTCCTGTGGCTTTGAATTGTCATGATAAATATCGTCTGCGATGCACTGGCAGTCGCCAACCATCCATATTTGCCTGTAATGATGTGAATATACGGCAACGCTTGCCGTAAGCCGCTCTTCAGGATGGCGTTCCAATCTGTTTATGTCAATCCCAAAAGTCTTATAAATGGAGCGCACCGATAGCGTTACTCCATTACAAAATGCCCGGACATCAATATCGCCGGGCATACTGCTTATATATTTCCAGACAATCTCCATACAGAATTTCCCGTTCCTCATGTCCGGGTTTATCCTGCGTGGAGTCTTGCTTGTGCTTCCATCTATTGCAGCAACAAACCGTTCATTTGCGATTATCCCGTCCTCGCATTCTTGCATGTTTCTCTTGCCGACGATTGCTTTCTCTATTATTTCTATCATCTTGGAAACTGTTTCTTTTATGAAAAGATGCGCCGGCATACAGCTTTTTTATCAAATCAGGACGACCGATTCTTGTCAGCTCATGCTCAATATTGCGCCGCTCCTCCGGCTTATACCAGAAGAAAAACTGCCTCTGTGCAAGCTTTTCACATTGCGTTTTGGCTGAATATACAGGTTGCAGGGTGTACGGGTCAAGCCCTGTGTACCATGTTTCCGTGCTTACGGTCATAGGCGTAGGGGTGAAATCTTGCACCTGTTCAAGTTTGAAGTCAAGGCCCTTGGTTATGACCGCCAGTTCGGCCATGTCTTCTTCCGTGCATCCTGGATGACTGCTTATGAAATAGGGTATGATTTGCTGGCGCAGATTCTCTTTCCTGTTAATCTCGTCAAAAATCTTCTTAAACTCCTCGAATTGCCTGAACGGTGGCTTCCGCATAAGCTTAAGCACGCTATCCGAAGTATGTTCCGGCGCCACTTTCAGCCTTCCGCTCACATGCTTACATATCAACTCACGCGTATATTCGCGTGCGGCGTTATTACATTTCTCGTCTTTGCTTTTGTGCAACAGAAGGTCGTAGCGCACTCCGCTGCCTATAAAACTTTTCTTTATGCCCGGAAGTGCGTCAACAGAGCTGTATATGTCGAGCAGGCGGCTGTGGTCTGTGTCAAGATTAGGACATATCCTCGGGTTGATGCACGACGGACGCTTGCACCTGGCGCAAACATCCTTGTCGCGTCCGCCCATGCCATACATATTGGCCGACGGACCTCCCAAGTCGCTTATGTACCCTTTGAAATCAGGCATTTCCGTTATCTGCCTCACCTCTTTTAATATGCTGTCTTTGCTTCGTGAGGCGATAAACTTGCCTTGATGGGCGCTTATGGTGCAAAAGGCGCATCCGCCGAAGCACCCCCGGTGGATGTTGACCGAGTGGCGTATCATCTCGTATGCCGGTATGCGTTTGCCCCGATACTTGGGGTGGGGCAGGCGGGTGTAGGGCAGGTCGTAGCATCGGTCTATCTCTTCCGTTGTCATTGGCGGATAAGGAGGATTGACAACTGCATATTTACCGTCAACCTCCTGTATGAGCCTGTGCGCGTGCAGCATGTTCGACTCTTCCTCTATATGCCTGAAGTTTTCGGCTTGCGCACGCTTGTCACGCAGGCATTCAGAGTGTGGATGCAGCACTATGTCATCTTCAGTTACGCCACCGGGCAATTCGTCCTTCTTGCACAGATAGACTGTTTGCGGAATGTCGCGTATATCTTCCACGTGCTTTCCTGCAAGCATCTCATTGCACAAGGCCGTGACGGGCTTCTCACCCATGCCGTAGATTATCATGTCAGCACCCGAGTCGCACAGTATGCAACGCCTCAGTTCGTCCTTCCAGTAATCATAATGGGTGAGCCTTCTTAGCGATGCCTCAATGCCGCCGAGGATTATCGGCACGTCAGGGTACAGGCTGCGCAGTATTTTGCTATACACAATAGTTGGGTATTCCGGGCGGCAGTCATGCCTACCGTCCGGGCTGTAGGCATCCTCCGAACGCAGCCGCCGGTTGGCCGTGTACTTGTTTACCATGGAATCCATGCACCCGGGGGCTATGCCGAAGAACAGGCGGGGACGGCCAAACTTCTTGAAATCACGGTAGTCGCCGTGCCAGTCGGGCTGCGGAACTATGGCTACGCGCAGCCCCATGGCCTCAAGCGTGCGCCCGATGACGGCCACTCCGAACGACGGATGGTCAACGTATGCGTCGCCCGAGAACAGTACGACATCAACTTCGTCCCATCCCCTGACTTCCGCTTCCTTCTTCGTCGTAGGCAACCATTGCGAAGCGCGCATGTCCCTATATATGTCGTCGGTGCTTGTATCGCGCATTCCACGCCCTTCACTTGACGCCATTTTGGGTATAAGCCTGCCGCCGTCTGCAACTTGTTGTACTATTCGCCTTCCCCTGTCGCCGGTTGTTCCTTTTCCCATTGCTTATATAATGTTACAAGCTGGTTTAGTCCAAACGCCTTCATGTTGTTGTTGTATATCACGTCAAGGCACAGGTCAAGCAGTTCTTTGTTCGTGTCGGCGGCGGTTTCAAGCATCGCCCTTATGTTAAACTTCAGCTTGTCCAGCACGGTTTCGTCTACAATTCCGTTGCTGTCAACAAGGTTGTCAAGCAGCGAATACTTTTGTATCGTAGCCAGATGGGCACTGCTAACCGTAATGCTCCTTGTACCAGAAGCGTTGGTCTGTATCCTGTACGTTTCCATATCTTATTTGTTTTTTTATTCAAATTTATAACGTATGCACTGCAAAGTTAAATAAAATATGCGAGAAATGCGAATGTTTGCGGCAATCCTTTTTCATCACTTCATGATTTATCCCAATGACTTGTGTACGTTTTGCCGACACATAGCAAGGCTGTTTACGCCATGTGACATATTGCTGTTAAATTCAGCAAACATCTTACATTGTGATTTTTAATGGCGGCTGATAATACGTTTCATTGCAGATAAAACGCCGATACAGGGAAATAACGCGTGTTTTTGTGTGCAAACGTAACTGCCGTTAAACCAATATGTTAGCCGTTTGTGGAGCCAAATGTGCAATAATCGGTAACGCTGCACGTTGCAGTTCGCGGCCTTTCGCATCGCCAAAGGCCGCCTTTAAGCATTGCAAAGACCGTCTTTAGCCAAGGCTTCGGCCGCCTCTAAACATGCTTTTCACCGTTAAGACTCCGCTTAAACATGGTTCTAGCTGTCGTTTTATACGACAAACAGGACAATATGTGGCACGTTTGTTCTTAAAAGGAACAAACCGGTTGGCAGTTTATTTTCTATTTGCAAAATGCAAAAAGCCGTTTTGCTTTTGACAAAAAGCTAGGTAAGAGCCGCAATATGCTTTCATCCTGCATATTCGCAACAGCCATGTTAAGGAATAAAAGCCGTAGAAACACGGCGGATTTGCCGCTTATTTACATGGCAAATTTGAAAAAATAAGTTAAAATTCGGCTTTTGCACACTCTCACATTCCTTATAATCAATAAAAAGTATTACCTTTGCACCGTTGAAAAAATCAAGGCCGATATGGCTCAGTTGGTAGAGCAATTCATTCGTAATGAATAGGTCCCGGGTTCGAGTCCCGGTATCGGCTCAAGCGAAGCAAATATTGCGGTAATAGCTCAGTTGGTAGAGCACTAGCTTCCCAAGCTGGGGGTCGCGAGTTCGAGCCTCGTTTACCGCTCGACATGAAAAACATAATAGCCAGCGTTAATATTTTCTTGTCAATCTAAGAGAGAAAACGTATTGCGTCTTTCACATCTATAAAAGATTACATTTACATTAAATATAATAAAACCCGGCAAGTAAAACAAACTTGCCGGGTGTTGTCTTTATCGCCACATTCAATCTCTCACTATTGTTGAATGCGGCATATTGAAATGATTAAGCTTGTGCTTGCAACTTCTCTTTAAGGTATTTACCTGTAATGCTTTCGCTACACTTGGCTATGTCTTCAGGTGTTCCACAGACTACAAGGTTGCCGCCTTTGTCGCCACCTTCAGGCCCGAGGTCGATAACATAGTCCGCACACTTCACCACATCAAGGTTGTGCTCTATGACTATGACCGTATGTCCGTGCGTTATCAGTGCGTCAAAGGCTTTCAAGAGTTTCTTTATATCGTGGAAATGAAGACCTGTAGTCGGCTCGTCGAAGATGAATAGGGTAGGGTCGCACTTCTCCTGACCGAGGAAGTAGGCCAGCTTCACACGCTGGTTTTCACCACCGGACAATGTGGACGAGCTTTGCCCGAGTTTTATATATCCAAGACCTACATCATCAAGAGGCTTCAACCTGCGCACTATCAGTTCTTGTCCGTTCTGTCCAAAGAAGTCAATCGCTTCTTTTACAGTCATTTCCAACACGTCGTATATGTTCTTTCCACAGAAGCACACATCAAGAATGTCTGACTTGAACCTCTTGCCATGGCAGGCGTCACACTCCAGTTCGAGGTCTGCCATGAACTGCATCTCCACCGTGATAACCCCTGTACCCTTGCACGTTTCACAACGTCCTCCGTCTGCATTGAACGAGAAATACTGCGCGGTGAACCCCATTTGCTTGGCCAACGGCTGCTCGGCAAAGAGCTGCCTTATTTCATCAAACGCCTTGACGTATGTAACAGGGTTTGAACGTGAGCTTTTACCAATAGGGTTTTGATTGACCATCTCTACATGCTTGATGTCTTTCCAGTCGCCTTCAAGCCCGGCATATTCACCTGGAATATCGGCAACTTCGTCAAGCTTGCGTTTCAGTGCCGGATAAAGTATTCCTCTTACCAGCGAAGACTTGCCCGAACCGCTTACGCCTGTGACTACATTCAGGACGTTTAACGGGAATGCTACAGTTATGCCTTTCAAGTTGTTCATCATGGCACTTTTTACCACAATGCTTTTGTTCCACGACCTTATGCTTTGCGGTAATTGTATCTTTTCTTTGCCGAAAAGATATTTTATGGTGTGGCTTTGGCCGTATTTTTCCAAATCATCGCTGCCTATTTCTGACGGCACACCTTCATAAACAATCTCTCCTCCGTTTCTTCCTGCATCAGGACCAAGGTCTATCAGATAGTCGGCAGACCTTATTATGTCCTCGTCGTGTTCAACTACAATTACGGTGTTACCCAATGACTTGAGTTCTTTCAACACATTGATAAGCCGGTATGTGTCCCTGCTATGCAGGCCTATGCTTGGCTCGTCCAATATATAAAGCGAACCAACCAGGCTGCTGCCCAATGCTGTTGTCAGGTTTATTCGCTGGCTCTCGCCACCACTCAGGCTGTTCGATGCCCGATTGAGGGTGAGATATCCGAGCCCGACATCTACCAGAAAGCGGAGCCTGTTGTTTATTTCCGCCAATAGACGCGTGCTGATTTTTGTTTCTTGTTCATCTAATTTCAACGCATCAAACCACCCCTTTAGATTGTCTATCGACATTTCCACAAGGTTGCTTATGCTTTTTCCGTTTATCTTAACATAATTGGATTCTTTTTTAAGTCTTGTCCCATGGCATTCAGGACACGTCGTTTTACCACGGTAACGGCTTAACATCACGCGGTATTGTATTTTATATTGGTTGTCCTTCAGCATTTGGAAGAATGAGTCTATACATACTTTCTCACGCAAATCCATCGTTTTTTGTGATGGCAACCCATGCCAAAGCCAATCCTTATATTTTGCCGACAAACTATAGTATGGCTCGAAAATAGGGAAGTTGTCCTTTGCCGCCTGCATACAAAACTCGTTCTTCCATTGCTCCATTTTTTCCCCATGCCAGCATTGCACGCATCCTTCATACACGCTTAATGACGGGTTGGGTACAACAAGTTTCTCGTCAATGCCTATGACATTGCCAAAACCCTCACAGGCAGGACAGGCCCCGATAGGGGAGTTAAATGAAAACATGTTGTCATTCGGCTCGTCAAACCTTATGCCGTCAGCCTCGAACTTATCCGAGAAATCATAAGTTATGTTCGATGGTATGAATACAAGACGACATGCGCCATCACCTTCAAAGAAAGCTGTTTCAACAGAATCGCTAATCCTTGAAATCGTGTCTGGTGCATCGTCGACAGAAAGCCTGTCTATCAATATAAACAAATCCTCAGCCTTAAGTTGTGCAACATCCGCAATGGCATCTTCTATCTGGGCGAACTCTCCATTATGATAAATACGAGAAAAACCCTGCTGCAAGTATATTTGAAGTTGCCTTTCAAGGGAATTACCCTCATTAACATGCAAATGGGACAAAATCACAAACTTTGTGCCTTGCGAAAAAGAACCGATACATTTAAGTATGTCATTAATAGTATGTCTTTTCACTTCAACGCCGCTTATTGGTGAATAAGTGCGTCCAATCCTTGCAAACAGCATACGGAGATAATCGTATATCTCGGTGCTTGTACCGACAGTGGAGCGAGGATTTCTCGTGTTAACCTTCTGTTCGACGGCAATCGCAGGCGGAAGTCCTTTTATATAGTCAAAGTCCGGCTTGTGCATACGTCCAAGAAACTGGCGTGCATAAGCCGAGAGACTTTCCACATAGCGGCGTTGTCCTTCAGCATAAAGCGTGTCGAAAGCCAAAGACGATTTGCCTGAGCCTGAAACTCCGGTCACAACAATAAATTTGTCGTGAGGTATTTTCAATGATATGTTTTTGAGGTTATTAACCCTTATGTTTCTTAAATCTATGCAATCATTCATTTTTTACCATTCCTTGTTTTAGGGGAGTTATACTACTGCAGATGTATATCCGCATCGTTATTATTTATCATAATGCCGGTTAGCTGACAAATGGCGGCAAGTGGTAAAGTAGGGAGCGAATACCCTGAACATGAACTATTGCCAGCCATTTATCACCTTACACGCAGATAGTCCCCAACTTGTATTGAATAATCAGGATTAAGGCGGTTCATCTTGTAAAGACTTTCAGTCCTTATGCCGTAATACTGTGCTATTGAGTACATGCTTTCACCGTCTTTCACACGGTGCGGCCTATTTTTATAGGCCTTTATTGCTTTCTTTTGCTTCTTCTTCAAGTATATTATTTCACCTGGAACCAGCCTGTCGTCCTTGTCGCGTTCATTATATTTGGCGATTTTCTTGTACGAGATGCCGACTTCTTCACCTATAGACTTGAATGTATCACCAGGCCTTATCGTAATGTAATAGTTCTTATTGTAAATATGTATCTGGTGCAAATTCGTGCCGGGAGCGATGCCCTTGACTTCTGAACGGTCAACCATGAAGCGGTCGTATTTGGTCGCCTTGTCATATTTATGCAACTTGTAAAGTTCGATTATGCCGATAAGCTGCTTGGCATATGTGGGGCTTGTTGCATATCCGCATTTCTTCAGTCCGCGTGCCCATCCCTTATAGTCGGTGCGTTTCAAGCGGAACAGGCTGCGGTATCTTGGTTGGCGCGCCAGAAACTTGCTGTGGTCTTCAAAACTTTCGTACACGTCACGGTATTTTCTAAAGCATTCCTGTGCCTCGTCATCATCGTGATACGTCGTAGCTCCTCGCCAATCGTGACACTTTATTCCGAAATGGTTGTTGCCCTTACGGGCCAGTTCACTCATGCCGGCGCCGCTTTCAAGCAGTCCCTGTGCAAGCGTAATGCTCGCCGGTATGTCGTATTTCAACATCTCGGCGATTGCTAAATCTTTATATTGGTCGATGTATGCCTGATAACGTGAGTTCCATTTTAATTGCGCGTGCAACGATGCGCATACAAACAAAACTATACCTATTAATATATACTTTTTCATTTATAGTGCACAAATTTATGCAAAAGTAAGGTAAATCTGCTTGTTCACAAAATTTTAGTTGATAAAATTCCATAATCTCGCACACAATCGTTAATTTTGCAGGAAACAAGCTGTGTATCAGTAGTTTCAAGCAAGCATCAACAATATAAACAACCGAATTATGGAGACAGGAATTAAAAACATTATCGAGATTAAAGTTCATAACGACAATACCGCAGAGGCAATGGGCAGCGGAACTCTATCCGTGTTCGCCACTCCGGCCATGATAGCACTTATAGAAGAGACTGCATGGCGCAGCGTTGTGCCTTATCTGGAAGAAGGACAGGCAACGGTCGGGACAAAGCTTGACATTGAACATGTGTCCCCTACCCCCGTTGGAATGGCTGTAAAATGCGAGACTGAACTTATGGAAGTTGACGGTCGGCGTCTTAAATTCAATGCAAACGTGTATGATGAAACCGGACTAATCGGAACGGGAACACATGAACGGTTTGTCGTAAATTCCGCAAAATTCCAAGCAAAAGCCAACGGCAAAAAGGATTGAGTTCCACCGATGGAATGGTTGTTTTCGCAAAATAAAGTGTATATATCACTACAATGCGCAACAGCCTGATACGTACCACTTTACAAAAGGCCATCTTTTAGTTTCTAATTGACGGCCTTTTACCATGCAAAAGGCCGTCAATTGCATTGTGATTTGCCGTCTTTTGCAAAACCACCGATTTCATCGGGACATATTGAAAATCATTAATGACATCACTTACTACAAGAACATGATAGCATATATATACATAGGGCCGCATGAATTTGCTGTGACAGAAAAGCCTAAACCCGTATTGAAGGACGAACGCGACGCCGTTGTCCGCGTGACGCTTGGCAGCATCTGCACCAGTGACTTGCACATAAAACACGGTAGCGTGCCGCGTGCTGTTCCTGGAATAACCGTCGGGCACGAGATGGTTGGCGTTGTGGAAAGTGTAGGAAGTGCGGTGAAGACCGTAAGACCAGGCGACCGCGTGGCGGTAAACGTTGAGACATTCTGCGGCGAGTGCTTCTTTTGCAGGCATGGATATGTCAATAACTGCACTGACCCTGACGGCGGATGGGCACTCGGATGCCGTATAGACGGCGGACAGGCGGAATACGTCCGCGTGCCTCACGCCGACCAAGGCTTGAGCCGTATTCCCGACTGCGTGAGCGACGAGCAGGCCATCTTCGTCGGCGACATACTTGCCACCGGCTTCTGGGCCGCTAAAATATCCGGAATAACGGCAGAGGACACGGTGCTAATTATCGGTGCCGGCCCTACAGGTATATGCACCCTGCTCTGTACTATGCTCAAACAGCCGAAAAGCATAATCGTATGTGAGAAATCGGAAGAGCGCATGAAATTTTTTAAAAAGCATTATCCAAGCGTACTTGTGACAACGCCCGATGAATGCGAAGATTTTGTATTGTGCAATAGCGACCACGGCGGAGCCGACGTCGTAATGGAGGTTGCTGGTGGTGAAGATACATTTCAGATGGCGTGGCGCAGTGCACGTCCAAATGCTACGGTAACGATAGTTGCAATGTATGACAAGCCCCAGGTACTGCCTCTACCCGATATGTACGGCAAGAACCTGACGTTCAAGACTGGTGGCGTTGACGGTTGCGATTGTGCAGAAATCCTCCATTTAATCGAGCAAGGCAAGATTGACACTACTCCGCTAATCACACACCGCTTCCCCCTTGACAAAATAGAAGAAGCCTACAACGTTTTCGAGAACCGGCTTGACGGCGTAATAAAGGTTGCAATTTACGGAAAATAATGGAATTAACCGCCTATCCATACAGTTAGAGCCGTCCAAACATAGTGTTTGGACGGCTCTAACTGGGCGTTTGGACGGCCCATACCAAGATAAACTTTTATCGTCAGGCCTTGTTTATGTAATCAACAATCCACTCTCCCGCTTCTTTTGTACCATAGCTTGCGCCGCCTTCAACCTGTATTTCCGGCGTACGCACATTTGCGTCGAGCGACGCGTCAACTGCTTTGCGTACCAATGCACCCTCTTCTTTAAGGTCAAAATGTTCAAGGAGCATGGCTACGGAGAGTATTTGGGCCAGCGGGTTGGCTATGTTTTTGCCTGCGGCTTGTGGCCAAGAGCCGTGCACAGGCTCAAATACCGGCGTACTTTCACCTGTCGATGCGGAAGGAAGCAACCCCATGCTGCCTGAAATACAGCTGCCCTCATCGGTCAGTATGTCGCCGAAAGTGTTTTCTGTCACCATCACATCAAAGAACGTCGGCTCTACCAACATGCGCATTGAGGCATTGTCAACGAACATGTAATCGGTCTTGACATCAGGATATTCAGGTTCAAGTTCTTTTGCAATCTGCCGCCATAAACGGCTGGACGCCAAGACGTTGGCCTTATCTACCACAGTAAGGTGATGTTTGCGTTTGCGTGCATAGGCGTATGCAACGCGCAGTATGCGTTCTATTTCCGGGCGAGTGTAATAGTTGGTGTCATACGCCTTGTCGTTATCTTGGTATTTTTCACCGAAATACATTCCGCCAGTAAGCTCACGAATGCAGATAAAGTCTGCATCTTTTATCAATTCGTCTTTCAACGGAGACTTATGCAGCAGGCATTTAAACGTTTGCACGGGACGTATGTTGGCAAACAGTCCGAGATTTTTACGCATAGCCAGAAGGCCTTGTTCCGGGCGCACTTTTGCCGTCGGGTCGTTGTCGAAACGCGGGTCGCCTACTGCGGCAAAGAGTACGGCATCGGCCCATTTGCATGTTTCAAACGTATCGTCAGGAAACGGGTTGCCCACCGCATCGATGGCCGCCGCACCGCAAATGGCTTCCTTATATTCTACTTCATGGCCGAATTTTCTGGCGATGGCATCCATTACGGCAACGCCTTGTGCCATTATTTCCGGCCCAATCCCATCGCCGGGGAGCACTGCAATCTTAAGTTTCATATCTGTATAAATATTTGTTTTGTCGTTAGGTTATTGGGGTACAGGCTCAATGTTGCAGCCTAAGCACGGCATAACCTTTTTCTTTATGATTAATTTTCTTCAAAGATGTTAAGCATTTTCATTGTCGCCTTAATGGCGGCTTCGGTCTGGTCGGCGTCAAGGCCGCGTGTTCGGATTGTCTTTCCGTTGTTGTTCCATGTTATAATGGTTTGTACAAGAGCGTCGGTACGTCCGCCCGGTGGTATTGTGACGCTGTAATTCTCAAGCACGGGGAAAGTACGGTCGAGTGACCTTTTGTATATCTTGCGCAGGGCTTTGACAAAAGCGTCATACTGTCCGTCGCCCATTGCGTCGGCTTCATATTGGCATCCGTTGATTTCAACCTTGACACTTGCGATCGGTTTCAGGCCGTATGCCGATGAAACCATGTAGCTTACAAGCTTGACTTTGTCATCAGGCACGCTGTGTTTCAGCACATCGCTTACAATGAAAGGCAGGTCTTCTTGTGTCACTATTTCCTTCCTGTCGCCAAGTTCGGTTATGCGCTGCGTCACCTTACGTGTCTGTTCTGGGGTCAACTCAAGGCCAAGCTCTTGCAGATTTCTGTCTATATTGGCCTTTCCGCTTGTTTTACCAAGTGCATATTCGCGCTTCCGGCCAAACCGCTCAGGCATAAGCGCATTTGTGTAAAGGTTGGCTTTGTTGTCTCCGTCGGCATGGACGCCTGCTACTTGGGTAAATACGTTTTCGCCGACTATCGGCTGATTGGGTGCTACAGATATGCCCGAGTAGCCTTCTACAAGCCTGCTAACATCGTTCAGACGGTCTTCCCTGATGCTGGTTTTGGCGTGAAACTGGTCTTTCAAAATAACCTGAACGCTTGACAACGGAGCGTTGCCGCATCTTTCTCCAAGGCCGTTCACCGTGACGTGAAGTCCTTTTGCGCCGCTTAAGACAGCAGCAAGTGAATTGCTTACGGCAAGGTCATAATCGTTATGTGCATGGAAGTCGAAATGTACAGAAGGGTATCTCTTCACCATTTTCCTCATGTACTCGATTACCTGAAGTGGGTTGAGAACCCCAAGCGTGTCGGGCAACATGAAACGTTTGACATCCATTTTTGTCAGCACATCAAGCATTCCATATACATATTCAGGTGATTTTTTCATGCCGTTGCTCCAGTCTTCAAGATAAATATTTACCTCAATACCCTTTTGTCTGGCATAATCCAACGAGAACAAGATGTCATCCAGATGCTCGTCCAACGTCTTTTGCAACTGTCCCGAACAATGTTTGAGCGACCCTTTGGCAAGTAAATTCATAACCTTACCGCCGCAACCGTCAATCCAGTCTATGCTTGCTTTGCCGTCAACAAAGCCAAGAACCTCGACATTTTGTAGTTTGCCGATACGCTTGGCGTATTGGCAAATCATCTTGACAGCATCTTTTTCACCATCAGAAACCCGTGCTGAAGCAACTTCTATTCGGTCAACGTTTATGTCGTTGAGCAGCATCTTCGCTATCATCAGCTTCTCGTGCGGCAGAAAAGACACGCCGTTGGTCTGCTCTCCGTCACGTAGAGTGCTGTCCATTATTTCGATAAACGGCGGTATGCGTGTGTATGAATTTATTTGTTCCGTCGTTCCCATTCTTCTATTTTGTCTTTGTTTTGCAACAAATAGTCAATGTCGTCCAGTCCGTTCATCAGGCAGTGTTTCTTGTATCCGTTTATTTCAAAGTGCTCACTCTCGCCTGTGCCCTTGTTGGTAACGGTCTGATTGGGCAAATCTACTTCTACTTCTGTTTTCGGATTGTCGTTTATACTTTTAAAAAGCTTTGCCAAGAATGTCTCTGTGACGACCACTGGCAATACAAAGTTATTGAGTTCGTTGTTCTTATGAATATCTGCAAAGAAACTGCTGATAACAACCCTAAAGCCATATCCGGCTATTGCCCATGCCGCATGTTCACGACTTGACCCACAACCAAAGTTCTTTCCTGCGACAAGTATTACTCCGCCGTATGTCGGGTTGTTAAGTACAAAATCCTTTTTAAGCGTTCCATCCTTATCGTATCGCCAGTCTCTGAACAGGTTGTCGCCAAATCCTGCCTTGTCAGTTGCTTTAAGGAAGCGTGCAGGAATTATCTGGTCTGTGTCCACATTCTCCAAAGGTAGTGGGACACATGTACTTGTTATAACGCCAAATTTTTGTTTCATGTCTTAGCTTGGGTTATGATAATGTCATTTTTGTTTATATCAAATCTCTCGGGTCTGTTATTTTACCTGTAACGGCGGCGGCGGCGGCCACGAGCGGACTTGCCAATATGGTACGTGCTCCCGGGCCTTGTCGACCTTCAAAGTTCCTGTTGCTTGTTGAAACGGCATACTTGCCGGCCGGAACCTTGTCGTCATTCATTGCCAGACAGGCCGAGCATCCCGGTTGCCGGATTTCAAAACCTGCGTCAGTCAAGACCTTGTCCAAGCCTTCCTTTCTTATTTGCCTGTCAACCGCCCAAGAGCCGGGTACCAGCCATGCCGTCACGTTTTCCGCCTTTTTTCGCCCTTTTACAACGGATGCGAAAGCCCTGAAATCTTCTATGCGGCCATTTGTGCAAGCACCAAGGAATACGTAGTCAATATCGTGTCCGACAAGCTTGTCACCTGGTTTAAAGTTCATGTAATCAAGCGATTTGATGAAAGAAGCCTTGCCGTTTTCTTCGACTTCATCGATGGACGGTATGCATTCCGATATGCCTATGCCCATTCCGGGATTGGTACCGTATGTTATGCGAGGCTCAATATCAGCAGCATCAAACGATAGCTCTTTGTCAAACACAGCGTCGTCACCGCTTCTAAGGGTACGCCAATACGCCACGGCTTTGTCCCACTCCTCACCTTTTGGGGCAAACTCCTTATCTTTCAAGTATGCGAAAGTTGTATCGTCAGGGGCAATGAAACCGCCGCGTGCTCCCATTTCAATGGACAGGTTGCATAATGTAAGGCGTCCTTCCATCGACATGTCGCGCACCACCTGACCGGAGTATTCGACAAAATAGCCCGTAGCTCCAGACGTAGTGAGCTTTGACATCAAGTAAAGCGCCACATCTTTAGCCGTTACACATTTGCCAAGCTTGCCGTTTATGCTTATCCGCATTGACTTAGGTTTCTGCTGCAATATACATTGTGAAGCCATGACCATCTCCACTTCGCTGGTTCCTATGCCAAAAGCCACTGCGCCAACTGCGCCATGCGTGCTGGTATGTGAGTCGCCGCAGACTATTGTCATGCCCGGAAGCGAAAGCCCCTTTTCCGGCCCTACGACATGGATTATGCCATTGTTTTTGTCCATCATTCCGTAATATGTCAAGCCAAATTCAGCTGCGTTGGCTTTAAGTGTTTCCACCTGCTTACGTGAAACGGGGTCGCTTATCGGTTTGTCCTGGTCGTGCGTAGGGGTATTATGGTCTGGCATACAATATATTTGTTGCGGACGTAAGCATTTTAGCCCACGCTGACGCAGGCCGGAAAACGCCTGTGGCGAAGTAACTTCGTGGCAGTAAAGGCGGTCTATGTACAGCTGTGTTGGTCCGTCTTCAACTATTTGTACAACATGCTTGTCCCAAATCTTGTCAAACAGAGTATTCATTGTTTTTTGATGTTATATATATTTTAATGATTACCGCTTACTTGAATTTGTTTATACAATCGATGTATGCCTCAACTGAAGCCGATACTATATCCGTATTTGCTCCGAAGCCGTAATACACGTTGCCGTTGTATTCTACCTGCATGTGTACTTTTCCTATGTCGTCAGAGCCCTTGCTTATAGCCTGGATTGTAAACTCTTTCAGGGTCATCTGTTTCTGTATGATTTTCTTCAAAGCCTTGATTGCGGCGTCAACGGGGCCGTTGCCGGTAGAAGCCTCTTCAAACTTCTGTCCTGATATGTCAAGACCTATGCTTGCAACGCTCTTTACACCCATGCCGGTAGTTACTTGCAGGAAGTCGAGTTTTACTGCATGAGCCTCGGCGCGGTCGGCTCCGGCAAGCATGAGAACGTCGTCGTCGTTGATTTCCTTCTTCTTGTCGGCCAGCTTCAGGAAGTTCTGATATATGTTGTCAAGCTTCTTTTCATCTTCAATGTTTATGCCAAGCACGCTGAGTCTGTACTTCAACGCGGCTCTGCCGCTGCGTGCGGTGAGCACTATCGAGTTGTCGTCAAGACCGACATCCTTCGGGTTCATTATTTCGTATGTGTCAGTATTCTTCAACACTCCGTCCTGGTGTATGCCGCTGGAATGTGCAAATGCGTTGCGTCCGACTATTGCCTTGTTGGGCTGTACGGGCATGTTCATCAGACTGCTTACCATCCGGCTGGTGGGATAAATCTTCGTGGTGTTGATGTTGGTGTCGATGCCAAGGTGCCTGTGGCATTTCAATATCATTGCTATTTCTTCAAGAGATGTGTTGCCTGCCCTCTCCCCTATTCCGTTGACGGTTACTTCCACCTGTCGTGCTCCATTGGCTATTCCGCTGAATGTATTGGCGGTTGCCATGCCGAGGTCGTTGTGGCAATGAGTTGAAATGACGGCTTTGTCAATGTTGTCAACATGTTCAACCAAATATTTAATCTTCTCGCCGTATTCGCTTGGCAGACAGTAACCTGTGGTGTCAGGTATATTTACTACTGTAGCTCCGGCCTTGATGACGGCTTCCACTACGCGGGCAAGATATTCATTGTCGGTACGTCCGGCGTCTTCCGCGTAAAACTCGACATCTTCGACATACTTTTTTGCGTATTTTACGGCGGCTATGGCACGCTCGATAATTTCCTCACGGTTGCTGTTGAACTTGTATTTTATGTGCGAATCGCTTGTTCCTATACCAGTATGTATGCGTTTGTGCTTTGCATATTTAAGCGACTCCGCGGCTACATCTATGTCTTTTTCCACTGCTCGTGTCAGCGCACATATAGTTGGCCAAGTTACGGCTTTGGATATTTCTATTACTGAATTGAAGTCGCCCGGACTTGATATTGGGAAGCCGGCTTCTATGACATCCACGCCAAGTTGTTCCAGTTGCTTTGCCACTTGGATTTTCTCTACCGTGTTCAACTGGCATCCCGGTACCTGTTCGCCGTCCCTAAGCGTTGTGTCGAAGATGAATAACCTGTCATTCATGTTTCTGTTGTTTTTAGATTAATAAAAAACCTTTCGCACTTGGAAGTGAGAAAGGTTTAACCTGATTGACACTTGTGTCAACAGCACACTTTGCCACTTCCGCCTTCGTCTTGAAGTCGTAGAATGGAAATTAGTGATATGTTGATGTTGCGTGTCATGATTTCTTTATTTTATGGTTGCAAAGATAAAGATAAATATTGAATATGACAAATAAATTATAAGTTATTTTGTTTAAATGCTTTCAATTCAATGTATTTTCATGGAAAACAAGTGGCGATTTGTATCGTTGCCCGTGTCGGGTGGCTATGCGTAGGCATCGTTATGTACAATGTCGGATTAGCTGAAGTCATATATGTGGCCTTTGTCTGCATTAAAGGCCGTCTTTTGCAAGGCGAAAGGCCATCTTTGGCATGACAAAAGGCCGTCTTTTATAATGTGAAAGACGGCCTTTTGCTAAATTGCTGAAAATCAGTTGCTTATGTAATGGCTTTTATGGGTATTGCAGTGAATGTAAGGATATGACGTGCCGTTACGTTTTTAATAGTGATATAAAACAGGTTTTAGCTGTTATTGATTGCCGAGCCAGTCGTCAATAAGTCTGCGGGCGATTGACAGCTTTTCAGGTATTTCCGGCAGGTTGTTCTTGTTAAACCATCCTCCATCGCCCAGTTCGGAGCGTTGCAGTCTGATTTCGCCCCAGGCATAGTCGGCATGGAAACCTACCATCAGACCGCATGGATACGGCCATGGTTGCGAACCGAAATAACGCAGGTTGTGTATGCTGAGGCCTGTTTCTTCGGAAACTTCGCGGGCTACGGCTTGCTCGAGCGTCTCGCCTGTTTCGACAAACCCTGCTACAAGGCCGTAATAATGGCCTTTGAAGTTGTTGGCGTGCACTAATAGCACATCATCGCCTCGGTGTATTAACACGATTATGGCCGTTGAGAGTTGAGGCCATACTTCGCGGCCGCACTTTGTGCAAACCTTGGATATGTCAGTATGCAGCTTCATAGGGCCTCCGCATCTGCCGCAATACCGGGTGTTCGCGTCCCAGTAAAGTATTTCCGCGCATTTGCCGGCTTTCATGTATAAGTCCAATGGCAGTTTCTTGTATGACGCGCGCAGGCCGCAAAGCTCATACGTGCCGTCATTCTGTGATATGCCGTCCGTATTGTAGGCTTTAACCTCAACGTCGCCAAGAGGGGTGATATTATGTATTTCTCCAATAGGTTTGGCAATATTTATCGGGGCTTCTTCCTGCAACGGTATCGTATATTTGCCGTCAGGCGTTTTCTCAAGCATCAGTTCTGAATTGCAGAAAACAAACCAGTATCTTTTCATCGGTCTTTCTTGAATAATAGGTTTATTGAAATTCTTTTTTGAAGAAGAGGCTGTTGCCGCCTTCAATAATATCTGTAAGGAGACTGTAATATGGTTAAATAAGGTATGTCAGGCAGCTACTCTCGGCCGAACAGCAACGCCTTGTCTCGCCTGATGGCTTCTGACGTCCATTCTTCCGGGACGAAACGCCAGTTAGTGTTTGGGCGTGGTGCCATAGTTCCGGCCTTCTCTATTTCTTTCATTAAGTAGTAGCGTTGGTCGCGTTCGCTCTCGTAGACAATCCTGCTTTGCAGAGAATCATGTGGGATGCCTGCTCCTTTTGTCAGCAACTCACCACCACCATTGCCTCGGTAACTGTTCATTGCCACCTTGTACCACTTTGTTTCGTCAAACGGACTGCCGTCAGACATGCACTTGATTTTTATTTTATTCCCCTCGGGTTTTGTTACGTCAACCTCGTAATCAATACCGGCCGCACTGTCAAAATTGAATGCCAGGTTTTTGAAACCATAGCCGCTGCTTCCGTTGCCGTTTTGGTCAAGCAACATGATATGGTCGTCAGGCCCCGCCATAGTATTTGTCCAAAGAGCATAACTCATTTCAAGGTAGTCATGTATTTCCTTGCCTGTCATCCGCAATACGTATATTTGGTTTTCATATTTGTACAGGTTGAACATGTCGCTGACGTGTATGTCGCCGGCTTTTATACATGCGTCAAATGACAAAGGTGCATTAAAAGATATGTCGGCTCCGGTGATTTCAAGTTGTAGATTATGTATGAAATCGCAGAAAGCACTGTTGCCGAAATATGAGTCGCGTGTGTAAACGGAATTTGTGAATGTACCTATTTTGCGGTTGACAAAGGCGTTTACGCTGTCGATGTCACTCTTAAAATGCGCCATGAAATCCTTGTCAACAGGTTGTTGCCTTATATCAGCCAGTCTGCCCGTAACTGTTTTTGATGTGATAGAGCCGTTTTCAAACGTAATTTTAATAGATGCGTCACATACATATTCAGCATTTGACGATGGGTTCATGCAGAGAGTCGCCCCTATTGCGTTTTTTACTACATGCTTGTTGCTTTTATGGTCATGGCCGTATAATATCAAATCAAATCCTGGAACATCCTGTGCTATGCGCAGAGTTTCGTTTTCTTGATACTTGTTTGTTGTGATGCCACCGTCCCATCCGGAGTGGAACAAGCCTATGACAACATCCGGGCGTTCTTTTTCTTTTACGTATTCAATCCAATATCTCGCGCTTTCCACCATGTCGTCAAATCTCATTCCTTCCCATAGATTGTAGCTCAGCCAGTTGGGAATGGCTGGTGTCAACATGCCTATTACGGCTATGCGTACACCGTCGCGTACAAATATGGCATATGGCTTTAGGTACGGTTGGCCTGTGGACGTGTCAATCACGTTTGCCCCCAGCATAGGACATTTTACTTCGCGTATCCATTTGTCATACACAGCGTGTCCGGTCTCAATGTCATGGTTGCCTACCGTCTGCGCGTCATATCCCATGTAGTTGATTACCGAGGCCGCAACATTTGGCATGGATGGCTTTATGTAGTTGCAATAATAACATGTGGGTTGTCCTTGCAATATGTCGCCATTGTCAAGCAGCAACAGCTTATTGCCATATTCTTTTCTAAGTTCTTTTACATAGCTTGACACTCGGGCCATGGAACCATCAGCCGGTTTGCGGTCAATGAAATCGTAAGGGAAGAAACTTCCGTGTACATCGCTTGTTTGCAAAACACGAATCTCAACAATCTTTGTTTGTGACATTGTTGTGGAAATAAAATAGCAAAACAAAAGAAAAACTGTTGCCAACCTTTGTTTGAGTACATTCTTGCACATGCCGTTTACTCTCACTTTATTCGAATATTTTTGTCATGGACATTTCAATAATATTTCCGTCTGGGTCAACTTTTGCAGTGATACGGAAGTTGTTTATACATTCAGTCCCGTCCGTGTTCTTTACCTTTTGTTCGGCCATGAATGTCGTATCATATTCATATTGTTCATCGCCGATTTCTTTTTTCTGTATGTCATATTTGCCAGGAATGCTCCATATCATGCTTTCTACATTATCTTTATAAAGCTTGTGCATAAACAGCACAATGTCACTGCGTGTGGCATCTTGCTTGCCAAGAAAGTTTATGTATTCACCGATGTTGGCAGTCAAGCCGCTTTCATTCCTTGAATTTATGCTGACAAAGAATTTGTGGAATATGTTGCTGATGGCAAGTTTTTCGTCAAGACTGACTTCTTTAGACTTGGCTTTTTTCAGAGCAATGACAGCTTCTTCATAATGCGCTCCGTCAGAATGCTCGTCAATATACATTTGGTATGCGTCGGTCGTGTTGAGCCTTATACATTGTTCCCAATCTATTGAGTCTAACTTGTTTAATGCCTCTTGCCTGTATGGACTATCTGGATGTGAATTCAAATAATCTGATAATGCAGATTTTGAGTCGCTGGCCACGGCATTTGCCCAGTCTTGGTCTTGCTTAAGCAATATTTGAAGACGCGTAGTGATTGAGTCAAGATGTTCTTGTGGCGCATCCTTGAAGTTGTTAAGATATGTCTGTAATATTTCAGGGTCATCGCTATTCATAGCGAATTCATATTCCTCTCGTTCTTTATCGCTTTTTGCGTTATGGTAAAAATAAATGCAAGTACCCATGACAGAGAATGCGACAATTATCGAAATAATCCAAGTAGTTCTGTTTTTCTTAGTTTGACTGTGCCTCTTATTCTTGTCATTGTATATAGCATTTGCCTTTTCCGGCAATGGAATATCATTTTTGTGACGGCCTTGTGTGTTTGGAATAATGTTTGCGCCATTTACAATACAGGTATTAAGGGGCCTGATTTCGCGTTCGCCAATATCATCAATGCCGTTGGGCATTGCTTTATGGCAATGCGGACATGTTTCTTCGTCTTTTAAATAAACTTCCCCGCAGAAAGGGCATTTTATGATTTTCCCTACAATTTCTACACCACAATTGGGGCAGACAGGAGCTTTATCGCTGATTTGATGTCCGCATTCAGGACATTTAATAATAGCCATCTTAAATCTTCAATATTTATAGGTCGTCTTTTGTTTAAAAATGCTTGAACCTGATTTCTCTCATACTGTGCCGTCCCATAAACCGGCTTTTATCGACATATGTGTTTATGCCGTTGATTTTTCCCTTGGCTGTATATTGCCACATTGTATAATCCTTACCGTCTGTCAACTCGGGTTTTTCTTCTGAATATTGTGCTATCATCAGTTTGTAATCGTCGATTTTTCCTTGAAGATGCTTGTTGTAGAAATTCGTATAAGTATATAACAACGGCTTTTGGCGATAAGCTTCTTCAACTAAGTCAAGGAATTTAAACAAAGAGTCACAGAACTCATCTGTCCTCAATCCTCCCGTTGACTCTATATCTATCATGGGTATGAGGTCTTGGTCGCCGGGACGGCATTGCGACATAAAATTCTCAAGTTGCTTGGAAAGTTCTGTTTTAGGACGGAAGAAATGGTAAGACCCGACCTTTAATCCATACCGATGGGCTAATTCAATGTTTTTTTCGTAAGTTTCGTCAATGTGCGTACCGCCTTCTGTGGCTTTCAAATACACGTATGCCATCTTGCTGTTGGCACCCACAACTTCCCAAAACACTTCACCTTGATAATGGCTAAGGTCAATGCCGTGCACATGCCTGCATGTGTCTTCGCATTGTATATAGCTTTCATAGTCTTGGGCTGCTAAGTGTTGTAGACTTAATAAAAATATACTTATAAGGAATAATGTATGCCGTTTCATTTAGAAAATCTTATTTTTGCAAAGGTACACCTTATCGTAATGAAAGCAAAATAAATTATATAATTTTAGTTATTCATCAATGTTTGAAAGACTTTTGATTATATTTGCAATGAAACGGCTTGAAGCTTCAATAGGTATAAGTGAAAAATATCTTAGGGGATGTGTGTTGGGTTTATGTATTGGATTGATGGCACCTTCTTCTGTATTGTCGGTTTCTTGATGCCATGTTTGCGTTTTAACAATGTCTTTATTGAACTCCAGGGCATCATTTATGCAATGAATATACTTGTCATTTGACATGTTGAAAAATGGCAGTTCTTCTTTTTCAAAGTGAAAAAGTGCAACAAGGTGGCAACAAATGAAGTCACATACTTTATTAATTTTCAGCGCCTTTATCCAGTTTTCTATTTTAATGAAATCTATTTTGTCACCATATGTTCTGAGATAAACGCCTAAATCGGCCAGTTTTCTTATGTTCACACCATAATCAAGGAGATTGTTGGTATTGTTGATAAGCTTGTCTAACAGCACCAACGAGTTGATTGATGTGTCAATATTGTGTATCTCGTTGAATACAAGTTTGCCGTAACGATTGTTCAAATATGGATTTGAAAACTTCTTTGTTTGTTTCCCAATGGCAAAGTTCTGTTCTTCTGAAACTTCATTTCTTTGGTTTTCTGGATGACATGTTTGGTTCTTTGCCCGTTCATATATGTTTGCAGGTATTGCTGTATTGCCTGTTTTTATTATCCCATAGTTAACGAAGTCAGATACTCCGTAAGTCTCAGCGATAGACAACAATTTATTCCATTTGTATTTAGACATTGGTTCCAGAGTGTATTCTCCCCCGAAAGTGCCTGTGGATAAAAGCTTTGTGAAATTCCGGTATATGATTTTCATCGCCTTTATATTAAATTGTCGTCGCTTAATTTTAAAGTGGATGACACCACCGTTATTGTTCTGTCATGGTGTCATCCACTTCTATTGTTTCTTATATATTTACAAAGTTACGCCGTTCTTGAATATTGATATTTCACGATAGCCGTTTTTCTCGTTGCATGTTTTATCTCCGTTGGCAATGGAAATAATCTTGTCTATGAATTTGCGCAAAAGCGACTTCATGTCTGTTCCGTCAACTAATTCTCCTGCGTTGAAATCTATCCAGTTGGGCTTGTTGTTGAACAAGTTGCTGTTTGTGGATATCTTCATTGTTGGAATGAATGTTCCGAACGGTGTGCCGCGTCCAGTCGTGAACAGCACAATTTGGCAACCGGCGGCAGCAAGAGCCGTGGCGGCCACGAGGTCATTGCCAGGTGCGGACAACAGGTTGAGCCCTTTTGTTTCCAGCCTGTCACCATATCCAAGGATGCCGCAAACTGGAGCACGTCCACACTTCTGTGTACAGCCCAAAGCCTTGTCCTCAAGCGTGGATATTCCACCGGCTTTGTTTCCAGGTGACGGGTTCTCGCCGACAGGTTCGCCATGGCTGAGGAAATATTCCTTGAAATCGTTTATCAGTTTGACTGTTCGGTTGAACAATTCTTCGTTCTTACACCTGTTCATCAATATTGTTTCCGCTCCAAACATCTCGGGAACTTCGGTCAATATTGACGTACCGCCTTGGGCTACGAGGAAGTCGGAAAATTCACCTACCAACGGATTGGCTGTGATACCGCTTAAACCATCGCTTCCACCGCATTTCAAGCCTACACGCAGTTCGCTCAACGGACAATCCGTGCGCTTGTCGTTTTTGGCAATGCCGTAAAGCGAGCGCAATATTTTCATGCCTTCCTCTATTTCGTCGCCTTGGACTTTCTGTGTCACGAGAAATTTTACCCTGTCTTTATCGTAATCTCCCAGTAGTTTCTCGAACTGGTCGGGCTGGTTGTTCTCGCATCCGAGACTTAATACCAACACGGCTCCGGCGTTGGGATGAAGCACAATGTCACGCAATACCTTTCTTGTGTTTTCATGGTCCTCGCTAAGTTGTGAGCATCCATAATTATGATGCCATGCGTGCACTGCGTCAATACCTTCAAGCTTGGTTTCCTCTTCCAACATTTTTGCCAGCCTTTCGGCTATGCCGTTTACACAGCCCACGGTCGGTACTATCCACACTTCGTTGCGTATGCCTACTTCTCCGTTTTTGCGTACATACCCTTTAAACGTAAGTTGTTCATCTGGAATAGCAAGCTCTTCGTGTACAGGATTGTATTGATATGTCAATGTGCCGGCAAGATTGGTCTTGAGGTTGTTCTCGTTGACCCATTGTCCGGCCTTCAAGTCTTCTTTAGCGTGCCCAATGGGGTATCCGTATTTTATTATGTCTACTCCGGCCGGGGTGTCTTTCAGAAGGATTTTATGTCCTACCGGAGTGTCTTGCGCTACGGTTACAGTTGTTCCGTCAACGTTGATGGTCTCCCCCTTCGTGTAGTTTTTCAGGCAGACAACAACAGTATCTGCTTTGTTGATTTTAATGAAAGGTGCTTTTTCCATGAGATTGATTTGTTTTAAAGAGTTATAGTTATAATTGAGTTCTTCTGTAAAAATCGATATTTTCTTTTGAAAGCAATTCTATCGGCATGTAGTTTACCGGGTCAACTTTTTTCTTCAGCACAATGGCCTTGAACAGAGTGTCTACACAATTGTAGCCTTGCATGAAGGCGTGTTGCGCTATAAGGAACGATATTGACCCCAACCGCAGGCATTTTGCGTTGCGTTCCACCATGTCATATCCCATTATCTGTACGTCGCGACGGTTTGTCTTCAACAGGAATTCGCCTACGATGTGTCCTTTTGAACAAAATGTTATGCAATGATGTATGTGTGGATGTGTGGTGAAAAAGTCTTCCAGAATAGTGTCGTATATGTCTTTGTCTTCTTCCAATGGCAGGTCGAGTTCCAGTATCTTGACCTGTGGAAAATGGTCTTGCATGTAGTGGCGGAAACCTACTTCGCGGTTGTCCTGTTGCTTGCTTGCCACCTTGCCGTCTTTCATCTGCTTCATCAGCATGATTTCCTTTTCGCCGGATGCTATCAGCATGAGCATTTTCGCCGCGAAATATCCGCTGCAGAAAGAGTCCTGACCATAGAAAGACAGCGGTTTAAGGTCTGGCATGTACGAGTCGAGCAATATGAACGGAATGTTGCGTTCGTGCAGCTTGTCGGTGAATTTCTTTGTTATTTCAAGTTCGCTCGGCACAACGATTACGCCGTTAGGGTTGTTATTAAGGCATTCGTTGCATTTTTTTTTGAATGTGTCAGTATTGAAACGCTCGTAATACATCATCTTAACATGGATGTGGAAGTCACGCCTTGTTTCACACGCCTTGTTCGCTCCCTCCTCAATCTCGTCCCAATAAGCTTCCGACCCATGCCTCGGAATTATGCAATAGAATGTGTAAGACTTGTTGTATGCAAGTGCGCTTGCATACATGTTGGGCTGATAGTTGATGTTTTTCAATACGGCTTCAACCTTCTCCCTTGCCGACTTTGATACGTTCGGACGGTTGTGAAGCACCCTGTCAACCGTACCCACCGATACACCTGCCTGTTCTGCTATGTCTTTAATTCTTATTTTATCATCCATAATGCTACAATCCGTTCCTCAACTTATATCTGCCTACAAAGGTAATCAATATTGGGCTTAAAACAAAACAATGTGTTGTGAAACGAGTTTAATTTTATCCGTTCGCCCGTTTTTGCGCTTGTTTTGCATTGTTTGGCTGCGTGTTGTGGAAAGCCTTGTGGCAAAGGGTTTTGCAAAAGGTGGCCTTTGGCGTTGTCAAAGGCCACCTTTTACAATGCCAAAGACGGTCTTTTGCAGTGCGAAAGGTGGCCTTTTGTAAAATGGTATGCGTTAAGATGAATTGTAACCGTTGCTGGTATTGCTGTAAATAGAAAATGCCCTGCACATTCATTTGCCGTTATCCGTGAATGTGCAGGGCATTGTATGTATGCTTTGCGGCTCTTTATATGGTTGCGTTATCCGAAGTTGTCGTACATTATAGCTTCCGGGTCAACGCCCAAGCTGTCAAGCATCTTTACGACGGCATTGCTCATCGGGCCCGGGCCGCACATATAATACTCGATGTCTTCGGGCGAATCGACATCCTTCAAATATGTATCATACATTACCTGATGTACAAAACCGGGCGTGTATTTCACACCGGCTTTGTCAGCTTCCGGGTCAGGCCGGTCAAGTGCAAGGTGGAAGTGGAAGTTGTCAAACTCCTTTTCCAGTTCAAGAAAATCATTCAGGTAAAACACTTCGGCCAATGAACGCGCCCCGTAAAAATAGTGCATTTCGCGGTCTCTTACGTTCAGCGTCTTTGTCATGTGCATTATCTGCGAGCGCAACGGGGCCATGCCGGCACCGCCACCTACCCATATCATTTCTTTCTTACTGTCGAATATTGGGTGGAATTCGCCGTAAGGACCGCTCATTATAACCTTGTCTCCGGGCTTGCGGCTGAAGATGTAAGACGAGGCTATGCCGGTAGGCACGTCTTGGAAACCTACCTGCGGTTTCGGCTTGAACGGCGGAGTGGCTATGCGCACGGTAAGCATTATACGGTCGCCTTCGGCCGGATAGTTCGCCATTGAATATGCCCTGATGGTTGGTTCTGCGTTATGGGCCTTTATTGAGAACATGTTAAAACGCTCCCACATCGGCAGATACTTGTCGCCTATGCTGCTTTTGTCAAAGTCGGAGTCATAGTCTATGGTATCGTATGCCGGTATTTTAATCTGTGCATACGAACCGGGGATGAAGTCCATGTGTTCTCCCGGAGGCAACGCTACGATGAACTCCTTGATGAACGAGCTTACATTCCTGTTGCTTATCACCGTACATTCCCATTCTTTTACGCCAAGTATGCTTTCCGGCACTTTGATTTTCAGGTCGCCTTTTACCTTGCATTGGCATCCGAGACGCCAATGGTCTTTGATTTGCTTGCGCGTGAAGTGCGGACGCTCGGAGTCAAGTATCTCTCCTCCGCCTTCCAATACCTGCACCTTGCATTGTCCGCAACTCGACTTTCCTCCACATGCCGAAGGAAGGAATATCCCATTCTCGTTGAGCGTACTCATCAAAGACGAGCCTTGAGGTACGGATATTGTCTTGTCGCCGTTGATTTCAATGTTTACATTCCCACTCGGTGAGAGATATTTTTTAGCAATCAGCAAAACTACCACAAGCAGGATTATGACTGCCAAAAACACACATATGCTTGTTGAAATGAATTGTAACATATCTGTTTGTTTGTGCGTTTTACATTATATAGTAAGTCCCGAGAAGCACATCATGGCCATAGCCATCAGTCCTACCGTTATAAAAGTTATGCCTAATCCTTGCAACGGGCGAGGTACATCGCAGTATTGCATCTTCTCGCGTATGGCGCCCATGGCTACAATTGCCAGCGTCCAGCCAATCCCGCTGCCTACGGCATAGGCAATGGAATCCCATACATTACCTATGTATTGTGAGTTTGAGGGGTCGAGGTTGATGCGTTGCTGCATGAACAGAGACGCTCCCATTATGGCACAGTTGACCGCTATCAGTGGCAGGAAGATGCCGAGCGAGGCATACAACGAAGGCGAAAAACGCTCTACCACCATCTCGACCAGCTGGGTAATTCCCGCAATGACTGCTATGAAAAGGATGAAACTGAGGTATGACAAGTCAACTCCTTCCACCAAACAGTCTGGTCCCAGCACATAAACTTGCAACAAGTAATCCACCGGTACGGTTATCAACAATACGAAGGTTACGGCAAGTCCCAATCCCAAGGAAGTCTTTACGTTCTTTGAAACGGCAAGGAATGAACACATGCCGAGAAAGAACGCGAATATCATGTTGTCTACGAAGATAGACCTGAAAAACAAACTTATAATATGTTCCATATTTTATTTGCGTTTTTAGGGTTATATGGTATATTGTGTTTTACGGTTTATGCCTCTAAAACTTTACTTGTTCACATACGCTCTGTGTATCCAAATTACGCATCCGAGCAGTATAAGCGCCATTGCAGGCATGGTCATCATACCATTGTTTATATAACCGGCATCATAAAAACTGTCAGGTATTATCTTGAAACCAAGAAGTGAGCCACGTCCGAAAAGCTCGCGGAAAGCCCCGACTATCACTAAGATAAGCGCATAGCCCAACCCGTTGGACAGACCATCAATGAAGCTTGGCAACGGTTTGTTCATCATTGCAAAAGCTTCCAGGCGTCCCATGAGGATGCAGTTTGTTATTATCAGTCCGACATAAACAGACAGCTGTACACTTACATCATATGCAAAAGCTTTCAGTATTTGGCTTACAATTGTTACAAGTGCGGCTACTACGACAAGCTGGACGATAATCCTTATGCGGTTGGGAATAGTGTTTCTTATCACAGCTATTATCAAATTGGAGAACGCTGTGATTACGGCCACGGCCAATCCCATGACGATGGCCGGTTTCAATTGTGATGTCACGGCCAGTGCCGAACAAATGCCTAAGACCTGTACAAGTATAGGGTTGTCCGCGCTTAGCGGTTTCTTGAATACTTCTTTATTCTTTTTTGAAAACAATTCGCTCATATATGGCCTCCTCAAATGTTTTTGTCGTTCAAGAACTTGATATACTTACCCAGACAATCTTGGAGCATACGGCTTACACCGTCGGTTGTAAGTGTTGCTCCGGTAACGGCATCACACTGTACGGAAGGGTTGGTTACTTCGCTTTTCTTTACAACTTCAAGCGCAATGCCTTCATGTTCCGGCAGAGTGATTTTCTTGCCTTTGAACTGTTCCTGCCAAGCAACGTTGTCCTTTATTTCAGCTCCAAGTCCGGCTGTTTCGCTTTCATGCGTGAAATAAGCGCCGTAAACGGTATTCTTGTCAGAGTCGATTGCGATGTAGCCACTTATCGGTCCCCAAAGCCCCATGCCGTAGACGGGTATCACATACTTTGTCTCGCCGTTCACATTGCATACATACAAGGCAAGCCGTCCGGCCTTATAGTCTGCACTGTTCAGCTTGAAACCTGCCGCTTCTCCACCTTGAGTGCCTTTTGTCAGGACATTGTTGTCGGAGTCTATGACATCATCCCTTACTATTATCTGCCTGTATTTCCCTGCAACGGCATCATTGTCAAGATTGCGGATGTTGAGCGCGGCGAGTATCTGCCGCTTCTTGTCAAGGGCGACATTGACATCTTGCGTGGGCTTCAATGCGCTTGAAACGAATGCCAGCAGGAATGCGACGATAACGACAAGTATGGTCGAATATACAATTGTATATGCGTTTGAATTAGTGTTCAGTTTCTTATTGCCACTCATAGTTACTTTCTCCTTTTGTTATTTCTTTACAGAGCGTTTCGCCCTCATCGATACATTGCGCTGTACAACGCAATAATCAATCAACGGGGCAAACATGTTCATGAACAAAATTGCAAGCATCATGCCTTCCGGATAGCCCGGATTCATCACACGTACAATTACTGCCATAACGCCTATAAGCAATCCGTAAATGTACTTTCCGATTTCAGTACGGGCGGAAGTAACAGGGTCTGTAGCCATAAACACAGCTCCGAAACAAAATCCCCCGAGGAACAGATGCTCGTACCAGGGTATGGATGTCATGTTGGCCGCATGGAACATGGCTGCTGTAACGGCACCTCCAACAAACACACTAAATATTATTTTCCAACTTGCAATGCCTGTAATAAGCAATATCAGCGCACCTATTGCAATGGCAATGACGCTGGTTTCACCGACAGAACCGGGTATAAAGCCAAAGACCATGTCGGATATGCCATATCCGGAGTCTATTCCTTTTGAGACAAGTGCAAGCGGAGTAGCCTGCGTAAAGGTGTCAGGCAGTGTGTTTCCCAAACCGAAAATAGTGTCGCGTGCCACCCACACGCTGTCTCCGCTCATCTCCGTAGGATAAGAGAAGAACATGAAAGCGCGCGCGGCAAGAGCCACATTAAATATGTTCATGCCTGTACCGCCAAATATTTCCTTGACAAATATCACTGAAAAAGCCACGGCCAAGGCCAATATCCACAACGGACAGTTTATCGGGATGATTAGCGGAATCAATATACCGCTTACAAGATAGCCTTCCTGTATTTCCTCTTTCTTCATCTGTGCCCATGCAAACTCGATGCCAAGACCTACAATATAGCTGACCAATAGCTTAGGCAGCAAGGCAAGGAAACCGTATGCAAACATCTCGATAAAGGTTGCATCGGCCAGTTTTCCTGCTGCGGCATAGTTCTGGTAGCCAATATTATACATGCCGAAAAGCATGGCAGGCAGCAAGGCTATCACCACGATGCTCATTATGCGCTTGGAATCGATGGCGTCGTGGATGTTGGTTCCGCTGCTTGATGTAGTGTTAGGCACATACAAAAAACTCTCCATGCCTTCAAAGACACTACGGAAGCAATGCAGCTTCCCGTTCTCCTCGAAGGCCGGTCTTATTTTGTCAAGATAATTTTTCAACATAATTTTTTACATTTTTCACAGCTTTCATTCATTCTCTTTCCTTACCAAGTCAAGTCCTTTGCGTATGATTGACTGCAACTCAAGCTTTGACGAGTCTACAAATTCGGCCAACGCAAAGTCTTCAGGCGCGACCTCGTATATGCCAAGCTGCTCCATCTTGTCAATGTCACCGGCAATAATCGCTTTTACAAGGTATTCCGCATAAATATCCATCGGCAATACCTTGTCATATTCGCCGCTCATTATCATATGGCGTTCTCCACCCTTAATTCTTGCGTCCAGGGCGTATTCCTTGCCTTTCATGAGCCAGCTGAAATAGCTATGGCTGGTTGAATACTGGCCGAAGCGCGGCATTATCCAGCCGAACAGCTCGTCTGCGTCGTCGCCTTCAGGTATCACCGTAATTTCAGAAGCGTGCGCGTCGAGGAAACCGGAGGGTTCGCATTTACTGCCGGTCAGCACGTTCCCGTTGATTATTCTTATGTTTCCGTCAGACACATTGCCGTCAATCAGCGACGATATCTGCTGGCCTACCAAGGCTTCAACATACGCCGGGCGTTTTACTTCACTTCCAACAACGGCCACCGACCTGCGCAAGTCAACCACGCCTTTGTTAAACAGGCGGCCGAAGAAGATTACAGCGGTAGGCTCAACCGTCCATACTACTTCGCCTTTGTTTACGGGGGCGATGTGGTTTACCTGCACGCCGACATTGCCAGCCGGACAAGGACCGTCGAAAATGTTAATTTCCACGTCTTTGGCTTGGCGCAGGCTTTCCGCGCTTTGCCCACGGCCTATGCCGAGATATGTCTTCGCTATTTTCGACAAAGCAGTCAGTCCGGTCTGAAAGTCTTGCTCTTGGCCTTTCAGCTCAAACTCGAAATCTGAAGCCAAAGGCTTGTCTCTCAATGCACTTACGAATATCGCCTTAGGCAATACTTCAGGATTTGTGGATATGGCGTAAGGCAATTGGTTGATGTATCCGAACAATCCAGCAGAAAGCAACGAATTGATGACATCGCCACCTGAAAGTGCCTTAACGTCCTTTCGGCCGAAGTCTACATACTCCTGCACTTTGTCAGGCTTTACTTTTACTACCAATACCTTTCGTCTGTCTCCTCTTACAACGTTTGTCACAATACCACTTACAGGCGAGGAGAACGCTATGGACGGATACTTTTTGTTGACAAACAGCGCGTCACCGGCTTTTACATGGTCACCTTCACGCACTATGACCTTAGGCGACAAGCCGGGGAAAGAATCCGGCGACAATCCCAATTCACCGCTAAGGCTTACAACCGTCTTCACCTTTTCAGCGTTACCTTTCAGGCGAATGTCCAAGCCCTTGCGTATTTTTATAACTTTTGTCATAACTTCACATCTAAAAATATGGATAGTTACATTATTCTTATTACAAATCGCAAAATTACATAATTAAATTATAAAAATGACATGAAAAGCGATAAAATTAAACATATGAAATATCATTTTAAGCCTTAAGCCTACATGTTGTAAAGTCAGCTTTACATTGTCCTGCTCATATTATGCCCTTCTGGCATGTCCATATCTACAATCAGTTGATATTCAACGCCTTGTAAAAGACCGTCTTTTGGCTTATGAAAGGTGGCTTTTTGCAATGCAATTGACGGTCTTTCGTAGACTAAAAGGCGGTTGATTGCAACATTTGGTGCCGCCTGTCTCAAACCTATTGGTTTACAGGTCTTTAGCGTTTGGTTATAATGTTCAGGAATGTGAGAGACTGGTCATAACGCCATTTTTCGCGGAAACGCTTGCCCGTTTCGGTGAAATAATGTAATTTTGCACGCAGATTACAAATCAAAGAATATTTAAAGATGACTCACAATTTATTGAAAGGCAAGCGCGGCATCATCTTCGGCGCGCTCAATGAAGACTCAATCGCATGGAAAGTGGCGGTGAAAGCCGTTGAGGAAGGCGCAAGCATAACGCTCAGCAACACGGAAATGGCACTGCGCATGGGCACACTCAACGAACTTAGCGAGAAGCTCAACGCCCCCGTCATCGCCGCTGACGCCACAAGCGTGGAAGACCTTGAGAAGGTATTTTCAGAGTCTGTACGCCTGCTGGGTGGTAAAATCGACTTCGTGCTCCACTCTATCGGCATGAGCCCCAACGTGCGCAAGCACCGCACTTATGACGACCTCGATTACAATTACCTGCAAAAGACGCTCGACATATCAGCCATATCGTTCCACAAGATGCTGCAAGTGGCAAAGAAGCAGGACGCCATCGCCGAATACGGCTCAGTCGTAGCACTTACCTATGTTGCCGCACAACGCACATTCTTCGGTTACAACGACATGGCCGATGCCAAGAGTATGCTTGAGAGCATAGCACGTAGCTTCGGTTATATTTACGGCCGCGAGAAGAACGTGCGCATCAACACCATATCACAGTCGCCTACACCTACGACCGCAGGCAAGGGCATCAAGGACATGGATAATCTGATGGACTTCGCCAACAAGATGTCTCCACTTGGCAACGCCAGTGCGGACGACTGCGCCGACTATTGCGTGATGATGTTCTCAGACTTCACCCGCAAGGTTACCATGCAGACGCTTTACCACGACGGCGGCTTCTCCTCAATGGGTATGAGCCTGCGCGCAATGAACCAGTATGCAAAGGACCTCACACCGTATGAGGACGAGAACGGAAAGATAATCTACGGATAAAACGATATTCTAATTAAGAATTAAGAGTTAAGAATTAAGAAAATAAGCCTTGAAAAATAAGCAACAAAGGTATTTTTCTTAATTCTTAACTCTTAATTTTTAATTTTCACGCCCTTAATTCTTAATTTATTTCCACGCTTTCATGAGCGCAGTCATGTTGGGGAAGATGATGTTAGCCCCTTCATCTGCCAAAGCCTTGTCAGGCAGAGGCCCTGTATTCACAGCTATAGTGAAGATGCCTGCGGCGACGGCTGCACGCACTCCAAGCGGCGCATTCTCCACTACGATTCCTTCATTTGGCTTTATCCCGGCCTTGGCAAGCCCCATGAGATACGGCTCTGGGTCAGGCTTGCCGTGCTTTACGTCGAAACTCGTGACGACAAGGTCGCGGCTGACAAGTCCGTGAAACTCCTCTTCAAGCCTGTCGAGAAGGCTCTTCTGTCCGCTTCCTGTCACCACTACGATTTTCAGTCCGCCGGCCTTTATTTTCCGCATCAGCTCCTCCACACCTTCCATTTTCTGCGCCTTTGGGCACGAGCGGAACGCCGCAGACTTCACTTCGTACATCTTCGCCGCCTCTTCATCGCTTATTTCCCTGCCCTGTTGGCGGCTGACGAGCAGTTTTATTGTCTCAACACCACGCATACCTTCATACGTATAGGCATCCTCCGGAGCCATGTCTATTCCGAACTTTGCCATAGACTCGTGCCAGCTCTGCGCGTGGAAAGGCATACTGTCATACAGTACGCCGTCCATGTCAAAAAGCACGGCTTTGGGCGTAAATGCCTCAAAGCCGTGCTTTTCAAGATATTGTCTTATTTCAGTGTCAAACATTTATTTTACGGTTATGCGGTTATAGGGTTTTACGGTTGTCCAGTTTTAACGCTGTATGGTTGTGAAATAGCATGGCTATGATAAAGCCAGCTCCTCTGCAACCGTATAGCCGTATAACCTTAAAACCGCATAACCCAGATTAAACCTTTACTTCTCGTTGGCCAGCCTTTCTTTGATAGCCTTGCTCTCGGCCTCGTATCCGGGTTTGTCGAGCAGTGCAAACATGTTCTTCTTGTATGCTTCCACACCCGGTTGGTTAAACGGATTTACACCAAGTATGTTGCCGCTAATGCCGCACGCAATTTCAAAGAAATAAATCAGCTGGCCTATATAATACTCGTTGAGCACGGGAACGCTGACACGGATGTTGGGCACACCACCGTCAACATGAGCAAGGCGTGTGCCGAGTTCTGCCATCTTGTTCACCTCGTCAACGCGTTTTCCTGCAAGGAAGTTCAGTCCGTCAAGGTTCTCCTCGTCGTTCGGGAAGAGCAGTTTGCGGTTGGGCTCCTCAATGCTTATTACCGTCTCGTAGATGGTGCGCTCGCCCTGCTGAATCCACTGGCCCATAGAGTGAAGGTCGGTAGTAAAGTCGCACGAAGCGGGGAATATGCCCTTGTTGTCCTTGCCTTCGCTCTCGCCGTAGAGTTGCTTCCACCATTCGCTCATGAAATGCAGCTTCGGCTGGTAGTTAACCATGATTTCTATTTTCTTACCGGCCTGCTCGTACAGTCCGTTACGCACCGCCGCGTAGACCGCCGCGGGGTTCTCATCGTAAGGAACGTCCATTCCGCACGCTTTCTCCATGTCGGCTGCACCGGCTACAAGCTGGCGGATGTCAAATCCTGCACATGCAATCGGCAGCAGGCCTACCGGCGTAAGGACAGAGAAACGACCGCCTACGTTGTCGGGGATAACGAACGTCTTGTAGCCTTCCTTGTCGGCAGCTGCACGTGCCGCACCCTTCTTCGCATCGGTAACGGCCACGATGACCTTCTTTGCCTCCTCCTTGCCGCGCTGCTCTTCGCACTGTTTCTTCAGCAGGCGGAATGTGAGTGCGGTCTCTGTTGTTGTTCCCGACTTGGATATGTTGATTACTCCAAACTTCTTGTCTTTCAGATATTCAGTCAGTTCCGACAGGTAGTCTTCACCAATGTTGTTGCCTGCGAACAGTATTGTAGGGTTCTTCTTGTCGCCCACGAGCCATGCAAACGAATTGCCAAGAGCCTCTATGACGGCACGCGCTCCAAGGTAGCTGCCGCCTATTCCGGCAACAACTATTGCCTCGCAGTTGGCGCGCAATGTATCAGCGCACGCCTGGATTTCCTGCAAAAAGTCAGGAGTGATTGACGACGGAAGATGCAACCAGCCTAAGAAATCATTGCCGGGACAAGTTCCGTTTTCAAGAGCTTCCTGGGCAGCTTTTACCTTCGGTTCATAAGCCTTCACCGTACCTTCAGCGAGGAACTGCGTGGCTTTAGTTACGTCTAATGAGATATTTTTCATTTGTTTGTTGGTATTATGATTCTTATCTGAAAGAATCGGTTAATAATTTAATCTCGATTTGTGGTGAAATACGCTCATAAAGGATGTTGTAAACGGCGTCAAGTATCGGCATGTTCACATGGCAATGGCGGTTTATTTCCTTCATGCACTTCGTTCCGAAATAGCCTTCGGCAATCATTTCCATCTCGATTTGCGCGCTCTTTATGCTGTACCCTTTGCCTATCATCGTACCGAAAGTGCGGTTGCGCGAGAAGTTTGAATAACCAGTAACGAGCAGGTCGCCGAGGTAGACGGAGTCTGTGATGTTCCTTTCAAGCGGATATACCGACTTCAAGAAGCGCGACATTTCCTGTACGGCATTGGCCATGAGCACCGACATGAAGTTGTCTCCATACTTCAGGCCGTTGCATATTCCTGCGGCAATGGCATAGACATTTTTAAGTACCGACGCGTATTCAATGCCTATGACATCGACGCTCAACTTGGTCTTGATGTAGTCACAGGCAAGGATTTCAGAGAAAGCCTGCGCCTTGTCGCGGTCGCTGCACCCGACAGTAAGGTAAGACAAGCGTTCGAGAGCCACTTCTTCGGCGTGTGACGGGCCGCCCAGACACGCAAGGTTTTCATAAGGAACATCGTACACATGATGGAAGTATTCCGAGCAAACAAGGTTCTCATCTGGCACAATGCCTTTTATTGCAGTGACTACAAACTTGTCTTTTATACGCGTTTTCAATCTTTTCAGATGGTTCTTTATGTATGCTGACGGCGTAACAAAGATTAGTGTGTCGTATGCCTGCACTATTTTGTTGATGTCGCTAAAGAAATCAATTTCGTCAATATTGAAATGCACACTTGTCAAGTAAGCCGGATTGTGGCCGAGCCTCTTGAAGTCTGCTATGCGGTCGTCGCGGCGCATATACCACCCTATGTGGCGCGTATGCTCCACTACAATCTTGGCGATGGCCGTAGCCCAGCTGCCTCCGCCAATAATCGCTATTCTTCCGCAGTCGTACATTTTTCTCTAAATTGAGAATTAAAAACTGAGAATTGAGAATTATGATTACCTTTATATATTCATGATAAGCTATTCTCAAGCTACAAAGGTAATCATAATTCTCCATTTTCAATTATGAATTTTCAATTTTATTCGCCGCCTCTATCCACTTGGCAAATTCGTCAACCTTGCGGTTTTCGTAGCCAAGTTTGTATTTCTTGTTCACTCCGCAGGCATCCTGCTGGAGCTTCTGCGGGTTCACGTCCTTGATGTCGGTTACGAGGTAATAGCCGCACTTGTTCAGCACGGGCACCCATTCCTCGGGTACGCCCAAGGCTTTCCACTCCTCCACACTGCTCTTCGGGGCTTTCTTTTCCGGGCGCATCTGCGGGAAGAACAGCACCTCCTGTATGTACGTCTTGCCCGTCATGAGCATTACGAGGCGGTCGATGCCGATGCCGATGCCGCTTGTGGGCGGCATACCATATTGCAGGGCGCGCAGGAAGTCTTGGTCTATAATCATAGCCTCGTCGTCGCCCTTGTCGGCCAGGCGCATCTGTTCCTTAAAGCGCTCCTCCTGGTCTATGGGGTCGTTAAGCTCTGAATAGGCGTTGGCAAGCTCTTTTCCGTTCACCATCAGCTCAAAACGCTCTGTCAGTCCGGGCTTAGAGCGGTGCATCTTCGTAAGCGGCGACATCTCCACGGGGTAGTCCGTAATGAACGTAGGTTGGATGAACGTGCCCTCGCAGAACTCACCAAAGATTTCATCTATGAGCTTTCCTTTGCCCATGGTGTCGTCAATCTCCATGTTGAGTTTCTTGCAAATCTCGCGGATTTGAGCCTCGTCCATGCCTGTAAGGTCGTAGCCGGTCTTTTCTTTGATTGCGTCGAGGATGGGCAGACGGCGGTACGGAGCCTTGAAGCTTACGATGTTGCCGTCGATTTCGCGCTCGGTCGAGCCGTTTACGGCTATGCAGACCGTCTCCAAAAGCTTCTCGGTGAACGACATCATCCAGTTGTAGTCCTTGTACTGCACGTACAGCTCCATGCAGGTGAACTCTGGGTTGTGGTTGCGGTCCATGCCTTCGTTGCGGAAGTTCTTGCCGATTTCGTACACGCCCTCAAATCCGCCGACGATGAGACGCTTCAAGTAAAGCTCCGTAGCGATGCGCATGTACATGTCGGTATCAAGCGCATTGAAGTGCGTTATGAACGGCCTTGCGCTCGCTCCGCCGGCTATTGTCTGGAGCGTAGGCGTTTCAACCTCGGTATATCCGGCCTCGTCGAGCACCTTTCTTATCGTCCTTATCACCGTGGCGCGCTGGAGGAAGGTATCTTTTACGCCGTCGTTAACCACGAGGTCTACATACCTCTGGCGGTAACGCAACTCCGGGTCGTCAAACTTGTCATAGGCCACGCCGTCCTTGTATTTCACTATTGGCAGGGGCTTGAGGCTCTTAGAGAGCAGCGTCAGGCTCTGCGCGTGTACGCTGATTTCGCCCGTCTGCGTGCGGAATACGAAGCCCTTTACGCCGATGAAGTCGCCGATGTCCAAGAGTTTCTTGAACACCTTATTATATAGGTCTTTGTCCTCACCCGGACAAATGTCGTCACGTGTAATGTAAACCTGTATCCTACCCTTCGAGTCCTGAAGCTCGGCGAAAGCCGCCTTGCCCATCACGCGGCGGCTCATCATGCGTCCGGCGATGCACACCTCGCGGCGCGGCTCGTCGTCCTTGAAGTCCGCCTTGATGTCGGTTGAGAAAGCATTGGTTGGATACTCCGCTGCGGGGTAAGGGTCGATGCCCATCGCGCGCAGCTCTTCGAGACTTTGGCGTCTGCCTATTTCCTGTTCACTCAGTTCTAAAACGTTCATGCTTTTACCAGTAATCTTTGTTTGAACGATAATGCCGCACGGCCTCCAATGCAGACAACTTAGCATTGCAGCCAGTTTGCGCCAAACTTGCAAATGTGCGGATTAACCATTGCAAAAATACAAATAATAACTGATATATACGAAAGTTTAAGGAAGATTAATTAAAATAATGGGCGTCAAGCACCTGCGCGAGCCTCCGTACAGGCGGCTCAGAGGCTCCGCCGGAGGTTTGACAAATTGCCATGCCATGCCGCACGTTTGCTTACACATTGATTTACGTTGATGCTCCACAACGCCGTTATTCTGCAACGAGAAGGCGTTTGGCGGAAAAAATGCAAGCAGAAGTGTGCAAACGCAAGTGGCTGATACAACGAATATTACAGCGCAAAGCCGCTGATGTGTGCAACGATGACGGCCCTCAAACACGGTAAGGACGGCTCTCAAACACGGTAAGGACGGCTCTCAAACACGGTAAGGACGGCTCTCACTACCTGTAAGGACGGCTCTTACTATCAGTAAGGACGGCTCTTACTATCAGTAAAGACGGCTTTTACTACCAGTAAAGACGGCCTTTACCACCCTTGATGACGGCTTTTACCCATGAAAAGGGCGACAAATAAGCGTCGCGGAATTCTATTTCGACAAATTCCGCGTACATTCTTGAAATGACATTTTGAAACCTATCCGCCATTAACCGTTTACATATGCACTGGCGGACGTCTGCTTACAATATGCCCAAAATGGCTCAACCGTGCATGAACTTGTAGTAGCGTCCAAGCGGGGCGGCAATGTCTTGGGTGTATTCTTCACGGAAAAACGCGGCCGGCTTCTTAGGATGCCAGTTGCCGACGACGCGCCCTCCGCTTACGATTACCGGGTAAAACAGACCGTTGTTGCTGTATGCACGCGGACGAAACTCGTCTTCGAGCACATGGTGGCGGCTCTTATAGCCGAGCAAGTATTCGTCATACGACGGCAGCAGGAGCGTCTGCTGTCGGCAGCCTCGCGTGCGGCAATACTTGTGAATGTAGTATGTTGTACCGTTATATTTCTCCTCTGTCAGTTCGTTGCGGAGCGCATCGATTGCCGCGCGGCATTCGCCGACGTTCAAGTTAGTCCACCATGTAAAGTCTTCAAGCGTGGCCGGGGAGTGGCTGCGGAAGTATTTTCGGGCAAGCATGGCTACCGCCTCCTCGCGTGAAGGCTCTTCTGCCGGAGGTATGCGTCCGTCGATGAGCGCGTATGTATTCTCCTTTTCGTCAAGCTCTCCGCTGCAAATGATGCCGTCCAGCTCCGCCCTGCGCAGGAAGATAGACATTGCATGAGTAGTATCTGACAGGCCAAGCTCCGCCAACCGTTCAACAAGTTTGGTCTTGGTCGTTGACCTGCGTCCGGCCAACGCCTGCCGTATCAGTTGGTTTGCACGGCTGTATTTATCTTCACTGATAACACGTCCTTGGTACGCCGTAAACCCGTTGATTGCGGCTTTGTTCCTGTCGGCGCAGAGCTTCAGCATCCATCGCAGGTCTTCAGCCGCCACAAGCTGCCATGTGCAACGGAAAAGGTGCGTACGGACGATGCGTCCCGAATTGTACGCCGACCTGAACGCCGCCATTGAGGGACGCTTCATCCTGATGCCGACAGCCCAGCGCATCATCTTGTATTCCTGCGCCTGCAACATGCCCATGTATGCAACGAGGTCGTGAACGTTGGTAAACTCTGGTGCAACAAGCTGTTGGTTTAGTAACCGTATGTTGGATATGTTCATGCAACCAATGCGCTTTTGTTTACCTGTAAATAAAGTACCTGCAATTCGTTCCTTGTGCGTACCGCTCGAAAAGGCGTACAAGATATTCGGCGTTAGCCTTTACTTGTACCTCGTTGCCGTCATAACCGTTGACGAGGACGAGCACGCGCCGCGTGCCGATGGTTATTTTCGTGCGCTCGTTGTCGCTCGTAGGCGTGCCCACTCCGCCTATGGCGTCGCGGTAGACGGGTAGTCCGGCGATATTGAGCATTCCCCTGCCGATGCCCTCGTAAGGCTCGCCCTCGCGCCCGATGCCAAGCGTAAGCGTGTCACTAACGAACTTGTCTGCGTCGAAACCGCCTATGCTGTAACCGTAGGCTATGCTCGCAAGGTTGATTAAATCGACCAACGTGTCGATTTGGTAGAGCTGTTTGCCTTGCAGCATACGCCTGATTAACGCCTCCGCCGCAGGACGGTAGCGGCTCGGGTCTTTGCCGCACGCACGGTAGACGCGGCGCGTGGCCTCGATGCCAGGTATTTGCTTTATGGTCTCCGTGGTGTATTCCGCCCTGTACTTTTCGCCCAACGCCTCTATTTCAGCCCACAGTTCGGCGTTGTACTCGCTGTTTACAACGTCGGCCTCGACCGCCGCACCCACAAATCCGGGGCACACTTTCTCGATTTCTTCAGATACTATGATGTTCATGGTTGCCTTATTTTATTTAATTGGAGAATTGAAAACTGATAATGGAGAATTATGATTACCATTGGAAACAGCATACTAATTGCCAACACCGGTAATCATAATTCTAAATTATCAACTCTCAATTCTCAATTATTCAATCATTCCGAGGAACGTGTCTTCGTCCACAATGGGCACTCCGAGCTTCTCCGCCTTTTGCAGTTTAGCAGGTCCCATGTTGTCGCCTGCAAGTATGAAGGAGGTCTTTCCGCTGATGCTGCCGACGTTCTTGCCGCCGTTTTCCTCGATGATGCGCTTGTATTCGTCACGGCTGTGACGGGCGAACACGCCGCTGATGACGATGCTCTTGCCTGCGAGTTTCGTGCCCTGCGCCTGCATCTGCTCGTTGCTCAGCCGCATCTGGAGGCCGTAGGCGCGCAAGCGGTTGACGATTTCCATGTTCACGGGGTTGTGGAAATACGTTATTACGCTCTTGGCTATGACTTCGCCTATGCCGTCTATGTCGGTGAGTTGCTGCAACGTGGCCGACGCCAAGGCGTCAATGTCCTTGAAACGGCGTGCCAGCAGGCGTGCGGAAGTTTCGCCGACAAAGCGTATTCCGAGTGCGAACACCACGCGCTCGAACGGCACTTGGCGCGAAGCGGCTATGCCATCGACCACGCGCTCGGCCGACTTCTGACGGTTGCCGTCGCCGTTGATTTGCTCGACGCGTATGTCGTACAGGTCGGCAACGTTGCGGATGAGTCCGCGACGGTAATATTCGTCCACGGTTTCAGGGCCGAGGCTGTCAATGTTCATGGCGCGGCGCGATATAAAGTGCTCGATGCGCCCCTTTATTTGCGGCGGACAACCGGCATCGTTGGGGCAGTAATGGGCGGCCTCGCCTTCGTAGCGTACAAGCTCCGAGCCGCATTCGGGGCAACGGGTGATAAACTCCACCGGGCGTGCAGACGCATCGCGGCGCGACGTATCGACACCAACTATTTTGGGGATGATTTCCCCTCCCTTCTCCACATACACGTAGTCGCCCTCGTGCAGGTCGAGACTGCGTATAAAGTCCTCGTTGTTAAGTGTGGCGCGCCGCACCGTAGTGCCGGCCAGCTGTACAGGTTCCATGTTGGCGACGGGAGTGATTTGCCCCGTGCGGCCTACCTGGTAAGTCACCTCATTAAGGCGTGTACACTCACGCTCGGCCTTGAATTTATAAGCTATTGCCCACCGCGGACTCTTGGCCGTATAGCCAAGCGCACGCTGTTGGCGCAGGGAGTTGACCTTGAGTACGATGCCGTCGGTTGCCACGGGCAAGTTCTTGCGCTCTGTGTCCCAGTAGTTTATGAAGTCGTAGATTTCCTGCAAGGTCCTCACCTTACGCATACCGTCACTGATTTTGAAGCCCCATGCACGGGCACGCATCAAGTTCTCATAGTGCCCGTCGCCCTCAATGCCGTCGCCGAGAAGGTAATACAGGTAAGCGTCGAGCCGCCGTGAGGCGGCCACCTTCGGGTCAAGGCTCTTCAGTGTGCCGCTGGCGGCGTTGCGTGGATTGGCAAACAGCGGTTCTTCGGCAGCCTCACGCTCGGCGTTGATACGCTCGAACTCGCGCCAGGGCAGCAGTATTTCGCCTCGAATTTCAAACTCGCGGGGCCAGTCGCCATCCTTTAACACTAATGGTATGGAGCGGATTGTGCGCACGTTGGCCGTAACATCGTCTCCCTGAACGCCGTCGCCGCGAGTGACAGCCTGCACCAAGCGACCGTCAACATAGGTCAATGAAATGGACAATCCGTCGTATTTCATCTCACAACAGATTTCAAAGTCCTCGCCGCCAAGCCCTTTCCTCACGCTCTCGTAGAAGTCGGCCACGTCCTGTTCGCTGTACGTATTGGCAAGCGAAAGCATCGGATACTTGTGCGCCACTTGACGAAACTCCGTACTGATGTCGCTGCCCACGCGCTGCGTAGGCGAGTCGGGGTCGGCCATTTCGGGGTGACGCGCCTCAAGTTCCTGAAGCTCGTGCATCATGAAGTCGAACTCCTGGTCGCCTATTGTCGGTTGGTTCAGTACGTAATACTTGTAGTTATGCTCGTGCAGCTCTTTACGAAGCTGCAATATACGTTGCTTATCGTCCATTTGATTTGCCGTTAATAAAATGCTTTAACGGCGCAAAGTTAGCAAAAACAAGCGACAAAACCAACAGACAACAATCATAATTCACTGCACAAAAAAACAAAGACGGCGGCAAGGCGCATAACGCCCTGCCGCCATCAAACGTGCCTTGCCGCCAATCATCGTTTAGTCAGTGTTCCCTTCTTATCCCAAAGCACAAACGTCATAGTTTTCCCCTTTATACGGCCTGTCAATTCATCAACACCGTAAGTCGTCTCAAACTCTCCAGTAGTCTCGTCATACGTATAACTGCTGTCATAGCTGACCATCTGGCCTTCAAATTCGGCACGTATCGAAACATTTGTCACCGACTCGAACTTAACGGTGATTGACGCGCCCTCGAACGTTCCGCGCCATGACGTACCAACAAGCTCCTCGTTGGTATAAATCTTGTCGCCGTCCTCGTCGTCATCCGAGCATGACGCCAAGCCAACACATAAAACCATGGCAATGAGAGCATACCGATGTACCTTACTGTTTTCATTTTGTTTTTTGTTTTTAGTTAATGATGTTAATTGATTAAATAAACGAAGTTTCAGTTATATGTACAAAAAAGGTGCGGGATGCATTGTTTATCATTACTGTGCTGAGGCTCTGGACTGCCCACCGTTATATAATAATAAACAAACCCACACCAAGGTGTATATAAACCTACGATATTATTCGTGGAATATATAACTTGGATGTGGGCGTTCTTGCTTATTATCCATAACGGTAGAATTGTCCAGATTCCAACACAGGATATGTAAAGCTCGACGCCCTTCTATGTATGTCCTTCCGCTATGTGGCTTGCCACATTCGCGGAATTGATGCAAAAGTAAGTAATTAATTTCATTCGTCAAAGCGTTACGCTGTGTTTTTGTATTTTAAATTCATACAAACAATTTAATGAGTGATTATTACGTTCGGAATGCCTTGACATTCAATGTCTTGTGAAAGACCGCATTTTGTGCTGCCAAAAGCCGCCTTTCACAATGCAATTGACGGCCTTTCGCAACGTCGTTTGCCGTCAATTGCATTGGCTGGCCTGACGGGTTGAATAGTCTGGCATAAAAATGTTGTCAGCCTTTATACAGGTAAAGGCTGACAACAATATCGGAATTAAATGATTTACACGGATAAAACACCCGTTATTTCTTGACGCTGAACTTCTTTATGGCACTGTAAGCGTCGTAAAGGCCAAGCTCTCCGGCCTTGCTAAGGTCGGCTATTCCAATGTCTGTCTTGCCGAGATTGATGTTGGCTATGCCACGGTTATAATACGCTTCGGCAAGTTTCGGGTCAAGCTTCACGGCCATGTCGTAATCGGCTATTGCCTTTGTATAATCTTTATTGGAAGCATACAGGTTGCCACGGTTGAAATACAGATAGGCATTATCGGGACTTAGCAGCATGGCTTTGTCAAGGTCGGAGATTGCGCCGACTGTCTTCAGGCGTACGTCCTCGCCGCGCGAAGCGTCGTACTCATTCATGCGGGCTTGGCATACGGCACGCTGCCAATAGGCCAGTGACGACGTGCTGTCGGTCTGAATGTAAGCCGTAAGGTCGCTTATTGCGTCAGCGTAATTCTGCACCACGCTGTTTGCCACGGCACGCTGGAGTATAAGTCCCTTGTCCGCCTGTAAGTTACGTGACGCATCTATATGGGCCGACAGTGTATCAATAATGGCAAACACGTTGTTGCTTTCCTGTTCGGTAAGCTGTCTTGTTCCGCATCTTACGTATATCTTGTTCAACGGTTTCTCGTTGAAATTAAACTTCTCCACCTCATTGTCGAATGCCTGATATGCCTTGACGGCATTGTCATACGGACTGAACGACAGTTGGAACATAGGCTGGAATACTACGTCTATCTTGCGGTTTTGTATTCGTCCGCGATAAACTGTTGAATATTCGTGCTGCACGGTGTTCTCGTCCTCCACGACAAGCTGGTTGTATTTGTCGAAGTCAATCTCGCTTTTCTTGCGCACTTCGTCTTTCTTTTGCTTGCTCCAACGCTGCTGACGGCCATAGTGCTTATCCATTTGCGCCTTGAATATGCGGAACTCGTCAAGCTCGGCTTTTGACGTCATGCCCACCTTGCGGTAACAGCGTGCGCGGTTGTTCAATCCAGCCCAGAAGTTCGGGTATTGGTCGATTAGTTTCGTGTAGTCACGTATAGCTCCGTAGATGTCGCCGGTACGTTCGAGAAGTATCGCACGGTTGTATATCGCCATAACGTTGTCAGGTTCAAGACTGATGATGTAGTTAAAGTCCTCAATAGCCCTGTTGTCGTCGCCCACCTGCACACGCAACTGACCACGGTTGTAGTGGGCCAGGAAATTGTGCGGGTCTATCTCTATTGCCTTGTCATAATCGGCGAGTGCGCCGTTCAGGTTGTTTATGTTATAGCGCGCCAAGGCACGGTTGACATAGTTTGCCGCGGTGCTCGGCTTCAAGTGGATTGCCTTTGAAAGTTGTTCGTCGGCATCTTTCCATTTGCGTTGCGACAGGCTAATCATTGCGCGAAATGCCCACGCATCGCCGTCATACGGGTCGATTTCAAGGCTTTTGTCAAGATACTTTGCACCTTCGATGGTGTCTTTCTGCTGCATACAAACCTCCGCCTTAAGCGTGAACGCCTTGGCATAAGTCTTCCACATGCCCATCATCGAGTCCAAGTCGGCATTGGCAGCATCATAGTCTTTCTTCTCCATCTTGCACAACACGCGGTTGAACCATAAGTTCTTATCATAAGGATTAAACTCAATGGTCTTATCGTAGTCGGCTATGGCGTCGTCATATTTCTGCTGCTTGATGCGGCAAAGGCCACGAAGCTCGAACAGATTGGGCACGTATGGGTTAAGCCTTATTGCCTCGGAGCAGTCTTTTTCGGCACCGACATAGTCGTCAAGATAGAACTTCGCAACAGCACGCAGAAACCATGGTTCATAAAGATACGGCTTGACCATGATGACCTGGTTGAAATATTGTATCGAAAGAACATAATCCTCGTAATAAAGCGCACTGCGCCCCACGTCTATAAGCCTGTCGGTACGGAATTGGGCCGACATGTGCAATGACGCGAGCAAAAGCAACAAAGACAATAAAAACTTGCGCATAAGGGATAATGATGTCCTGAAATACAAAAACAAACACAGCCAAATTGGCATGGACAAGACGCCTGCCTAACGTCAACAAACTTTATTTACGCGCTACCTTGGTACGGTAATTGCAGTTGAAGCGGCCTTGGAGTATTGCCTTCAACTTGTTTTTGATAAGCTGGCGGCGGAGTGGCGACACCCTGTCTATGAAAAGTTTTGCATCAAGATGGTCAAACTCGTGCTGCATTACACGTGCAAGATAACCTTCAATCCACTCGTCGTGCTCTGTAAAATCTTCGTCCATATACTTGACACGGATGCGCGTAGGGCGCTTTACGCTCTCGTGTATGCCCGGCACCGAGAGGCAACCTTCTTCGGAAGAGTCAACCTTTGTGTCGTCATATTCAAGGATGTGAGGATTGATGTAAGCCTTACGGAATCCTTTATATTCGGGTAAATCTTCTGAAAGAACATCTAGGTCGATTACTGCGAGACGTATGTCGAGGCCTATTTGCGGAGCGGCCAAGCCTACACCGTCTGACGCGGTAAGCGTTTCAAACATGTTTTCTATAAGTTCTTTCAGGTTGGGATAATTGCTGTCAATGTCTTGCGAAACCTTGCGCAACACAGGCTGACCATAAATATAAATAGGTAAAATCATTGTTTTCTTCTTGCAGACTCTAAATAACTTTGCAATATTATCGTCGCGCTCACTTCATCGACAAGCGCCTTGTCTTGCCTTTTCTTCTTATGCAGACCTCCGTCTATCATAGCCCTATGAGCCAATACCGAAGTGAAACGTTCGTCATAAAATTCTATTGGAATGTTCGGGAACGCTTTTCGCCAACGGTTTACAAACTGTATGATACGTGCCATGTTCTCGCTCGGACTTCCATTGGCCTGTTTGGGTTCTCCGATAATGATGCGCTCTACTTGTTCCTTACAAATGTAATCGCGCAAAAAGTCAAAAAGTGTAGACGTAGAAACCGTCACCAATCCGCCTGCAATGATTTGCAGGGGGTCGGTGACAGCTATGCCTGTACGCTTTTTGCCGTAATCAATCGACAATATACGCGCCACTTATTTATTTTTGGTTATACAACAACCACGCGTCGGGATATTGCGCACGAAGCTCGTTGCGGCTGTTAACAGCATCGGCCTTGGTGTCATAAGTAGCGGCTACGACACGATACATCTGGTTGGACGGATTATAAGCAACCTGAGCATCATATCCCTGACTTTTGAGAGTACTCTGCAAGCCCTCGGCATTCGCCTGCATTGCAAACGAGCCTACTATCACGCTAAAGCTCTTAAGACCCGCACCATTGACCACAGACAGGCTTTCCTGCCTTACCGGAACATTGTCGGCATTGTCAACGACAACAGTCTCACTTGCAGGTTTCTCTACAACAGGAGCTACAACAGCAATCTCTTCACCGCCCTGGTTCTGCTCCGTAGCACGGTTCTCCTCTTGCGCCTTTGCCTTCTCATACATTTTACGATAAGCACTTTCTGACGATTTACAGCCCGTAAACGCCAATGCCGCACATAAGCCGGCGCACATAACCATGTATTTCTTCATAATTTCTCTTGTTATTGTTAGAAATCAAAATTAATGTTTCAACATTTATCGTGCGAAATTACACAAAAACAAGCAAAACCGCTGAAAAACCGCACATAAAGTTTGTTAAATCAAGGAAATACATTGTTTTTAACAAAAAAGTCAAGTAAAATCATTGACGTTTGAGAAATTATCACTATTTTTGCTATCATCAAATATTTCAAGGCAAAAGGCCATTGAGATAAAGAAACATATTGTACAACTTAAAATAAACATTAATTATGAAAGCATTAGGTTACATCGGCGCATTCTTGGGAGGCGCCATCGCAGGAGCAGCCTTAGGTCTGCTGCTTGCCCCGGAAAAAGGAAAAGACACACGTGAGAAAATAACAGACGCCATTGACGACTTCTGCCAGAAGCACAATATCAAGTTGAGTCGTAAGGAAATGAACGACTTGGCTGAGGATATTACTGATGCTGCTGATACGGAAAGGGCTTAAACCACTTTTTCATGCGCATGTTTTCAAGCGATAAAAACATTGAAACAATAAGTCAACTGATACAGTTGATTAAACACAGTATCGGGCTTCAGGGCGAATACCTGAAGCTCGATATTATGGAAAAAACGGTAAGGATTATAACGGCCTTGCTGCTTTTCGCCATTCTTATGCTTATTGTCATTGCCATTTTGTTTTTCCTTTCCATGTCTGCGGCCATCGCAATTGGAGAAGCCATTGGCTATCCTGCATCATTTGGGATTATCGCGGCATTCTACATCATAATATTCATATTGTTTCTTGCTTTCAGAAAGAGCTGGATTGAAAAGCCGTTGATAAGATTTATAACAAGTTTGCTAATGGATTAAAACTACTTCGCTTGACATGAGAAAAACAGAAACATACAATACTTTACATGAAATCAGGTTACGAAAAGAGGCTATCCTTACAGAAATAAGGATGGACAATCAGCAAATGAATGTCTTATGGAAAGATTTGTTCCGTAAACCTGAACCTAAGAAGAAGGGCTTTACGCTGACATCGTTAATGTCGGTTGGTGCAGGTGTTGCTGATGGTTTTATGCTTGCATGGAAACTATACCGCAAGTTTAAGAAATAGCATTACAAATACGTTAAAAACAAAATTTACATCAACCCCTATAAAAACAAAAAGGAGTACCGCTGTACTCCAACCTTGTTAACCTTAAATCTAATACTATGAAAAACACGGTGCAAAGGTATTGACTTTTACTGCATCGGCAAAATTTCCATGGAACAAACTGTGGATATTTGTTGTTTGTTAACTAAAACGGTATTGAATTTAAATTATATTTCAATAATTTGTCCGTCAAAAGCAAGTTTGATGGCATCTGGCAAAGCATCATTTACAACACTGTGCAGGCCAATATCATGCCCCATATGGGTGAAAAAAGTTTGTTCCGCACCAACTTTACGTGCAAAATCTATGGCCTGTCCAACTGTCAGGTGAGAATGATGGTCGGGCGAAAAACGCAGAGCATTCACCACAAGAACTTTTACTCCTTCAAAATATTCAAACTCGTTGTCTGCTATCGATTTCATATCAGTAATATACATCAATCCACCTATCCTATAGCCTAAAATAGGTAGCTTGTCATGCATAATCTGTATTGGCACTATCTCAGTTCCACCGACATGCAGACACTGATGCGGCTTTATGACATTAAGACTTATATTCGGCACCCCGGGATACTTATGTTCGCCAAAACAATAAGGTATGGAATGTTTAAGTCTTTCCGATGTAATGTTGTCTGCGTATATGTTTATTTTACCAAAAACACAAAACGGACGCAAATCATCAATTCCTCCAACATGGTCGTAATGGACATGTGTCAGTAGCACCGCATCAATCTTCTTGAAATCACGGCCAAGCATCTGTTGACGGAAATCAGGACCGCAATCTATCAATATCCGCGTGTTTCCATCCTCGACAAGCGCAGAAGCACGCAACCGCTTGTCATGAACATCCGTACTTGTACAAACTTTACACTTGCAGCCAATGGTCGGAACACCTACAGAAGTACCTGTACCAAGAAAAGTCAGCCTCATTGTCAGATAATATTCACTTCCGGCGTTATGTCTATTCCAAACTTGGCTTTCACATCATTACGTACAGTCTCGCAAAGCTTCAAGATTTCCGTACCATCGGCTCCGCCACGGTTCACCAAAACTAATGCCTGACGCGAATGAACACCTGCACGACCTAACGATTTGCCTTTCCATCCACATTGCTCAATCATCCACCCTGCTGGTATCTTCACGAGCTCCATCCCTGCCGGATAATGCGGAACAATACCAAAACGGGCTGTCAACTCTTCATATTTTCCCATATCTATAATGGGATTTGTAAAGAAGCTCCCGGCATTACCTTCAACAGACGGGTCAGGCAATTTTGCCTTGCGTATTCTGATTATCGCATTCCTAACTTGCGAGACCGTAGGAGTCTTTATGCCTTCAGCCTCAAGTTCAGAACGGATATTTCCGTAATCAAGATGCGGAACAAATGAGTCGGACAATTTATATGTAACATACGTTATCACATACCTATTGCGCCACTCACATTTAAAATTGCTCCAACGGTAAGAATATCCGCAATCCTCGTTCGAAAATTCGCAGACCTCTCCGTTTGAGATATCAATAGCTTCAACCTTGTCTATAATGTCCTTTGCTTCAACACCATAAGAGCCAATATTCTGCACGGCGCTTGCACCAACCTCGCCTGGAATCAACGAAAGATTTTCAGCGCCATACATCCCGTTTTCTACACAGAGTCTTACAACATCGTCCCAAATCTCACCGCTGCCACAGCGTAAATATACACTCCCGTCCATGCGTGTAGCGTGGTGTCCCTTTATTGCAGAATGAAGGATTGTTCCGTCATAATCTTTCGTAAACAGCACATTGCTGCCTCCTCCCAAAAACAATAACGGCGCATCTGCGGCTGTAAGCGATTTTATAATATGTTGTAACTCTTCAACTGTAGAGAACTCAATGAAACGCCGGCACTTTACATCCATTCCAAATGTATTGTGCCCTTTCAAATTATAGTCATGTAAATCTTTCATAACAATTCCGATTTTAGGACATGGACATTATTCCGAAAGGCTTGTCAATTTCCATTCTCCATCAATACGCTTGAATGTCAGCTGCATTTCCATTCCATTTGCTATGCCACGCATTACAAAAATCTTTTGATTGCCTTCAGCGTATTTCTGCCCATACATTATATTATAAATAGCCCCAGAAGGAAGTTCCGGAGCAAATGCGGGCCACGTCTCTGGCGCAATTTCTCCAGTCATGGTACTGAAATCATCGTCAGGGTCAGGCCCTGTAAACTGAACTGGATTGTTCAGGCTTTCCAATTGAAACTCGGGGTCAGTTGCAAAATGCTGATAGAAAGAGAGGAATGACGCGTTTGTATTATGAACCATATCGTTTGTCCTGATAGAGTTAAGCATCCATCGGCCACCAATCCTCTTAAACATATATTTCTTCACTTTTTCTTCCGTAAGGTTGACTTTTTCAACGACAACATTATTTATCGATGTGTCTTTTACCAAGTCCATCTGTCTTACGTTGTCGAATATCAAAGTGTAATAACCCTGTTCCATGAAGAAATGCTCCATCTCCCATTGATTTTTCTTGACATATGAAATATTGTCCCCATCGACAATTTTCAACGGGAACTTTATCCTGGCAAGCTGTAACTTACGGTTTGCAGCAAAATTGAAGATGAAATCGTCAAACAGTTCATCGGCAGCCTTAGGCATCGGCTGCTCTGATATAAGCTGGTCCATCGTGTCTACGACCGCCGTATCAACAACCAATACCGAATCTACGGCCGTGGTATCAACCGCGACCGGCTTCTTGTCAGAACAGCCTGTCGTCCAAAACATCATGGACAGGCATACCATAAAGACTAATACAAAACCCTTTCTCATAAATTTCCATACTATTCATTGCAAGGCAGTAAGGTCATTATAGTTTCAGGTTTTCGTGGATGTACCGTATTTATATAAAGACAGCTGACTCCACTCCTTGACCGCTTAGCGGCCTGACTTCCTTACGTCTGTAACAGTCTCTCAAAATTTGCGCAAAAGTACAACTTTATTTTGGTTTATAGTATATATTCAAGGTAAAAATATTACCTTTGCATCAAGATTTTAATATGCATCTAAATTATCTTCAAAATGATACTCGACAAAATAGCGAAACTGCTTGAAGAAGTGAAAGGGCTTAACGCTTCAACGCCCGAAGAAATAGAAGCTTTAAGACTAAAATATCTCAGTAAAAAGGGCGAAATCAACACTCTTATGGCCGATTTCCGCAATGTGCCTGCGGAACAGAAAAAGGAAGTCGGAATAAAAATCAACGAACTTAAACAAACCGCACTTGAACGTATAAACTCATTGCGCGAACAATGTGAGGCAAATGAGAGCCAAGGGGACGACATCGACCTTACGCGCACGCCTTATCCAATCAAGTTTGGCACACGTCATCCGCTCACAATTGTGAGGAACGAGATTATAGACATATTCTCACGCATGGGCTTCACACTTGCCGACGGTCCTGAAGTGGAAGACGACATGCATGTATTTACAAAGATGAACTTTGCAGCAGACCATCCGGCACGCGACATGCAAGACACGTTCTTCGTTGAGACCAACCCCAATGACGTTACCAAAAACATCATACTGCGCAGCCATACCAGCTCTGTACAGGCCCGCGTGATGGAGACGACACAGCCGCCAATCCGCGTCATATGTCCGGGGCGTGTTTACCGCAACGAAGCCATAACGGCGCGTGCCCACTGCTTCTTTCACCAAATCGAGGGGCTTTACATCGACAAGAACGTATCTTTCACCGACCTGAAGCAGGTGCTTCTCACATTTGCACGCGAACTTTTTGGCGCTGATACGAAAATCCGTCTCCGCCCGAGTTACTTCCCCTTCACCGAGCCCAGTGCCGAGATGGACATATCGTGCCACATCTGCGGAGGCAAAGGGTGTGGTTTCTGCAAGCACACGGGATGGGTCGAGATACTTGGATGCGGCATGGTTGACCCCAACGTGCTTGAACTTTGCGGCATAGACAGCAAAGTTTACAGCGGCTACGCATTCGGCCTTGGCGTAGAGCGTATAACCAACTTGAAATACCAGGTGTCAGACCTTCGCATATTCTCGGAGAACGACGTCCGTTTCCTGCATGAGTTTGACGCGGCAAACTGACGGACAAATAAGAAATTAAGAATTAAGAGCTAAGAATTAAGAAAACTACCAAAGAAACATATTTTCTTAATTCTTAGCTCTTAATTCTTAATTTCACAATGGTGGCTTATTGAATTTTTAATTATTTAATAATGGCAAAGGAACGCCTTTTTACACGCAGCTACACATTCATCCTGGCGGCTAACTTCCTGTTGTTTTTCGGTTTCTGGATACTCATCCCCGTCCTGCCGTTCTACCTAAAAGAGACTTACCACTGCCCGGAGGCAATGCTTGGCGCAATATTAAGTTGCTATACGGTGAGCGGACTGTGCGTGCGTCCGTTTTCAGGCTATCTGATGGATAAGTTTCCACGCAAACCGATATACATTTTCTGTTACTTCATCTGCGCCTCGATTTTCCTCGGCTACATTGCCGCAGGAGTGCTGGCGTGGTTCATCGTGCTGCGCGCACTGCACGGAATTGCTTTCAGCAGCGTAACCGTAGGTGGAAACACGCTCTGTGTAGACATCACGCCGAGCACCCGCCGCGGCGAAGCCCTTGGCTATTACGGGCTTACCAACAACATTGCAATGGCGCTCGGCCCTATGACGGGTCTCTTCATGCACGGACAAGTAAGCTACCCTACCATATTCCTTACCGGCATGGCATTCAGCATTGTCGGACTGCTATGCGCAATATGTGTGAAGGCCCGCACGCCTGAATCCATCAAGGCCAGGCAAAAGGAAAAGCAGCTTACGGGAGTTGACACCGCGATGCCGAAGCGTAAATTGTCACTCGACCGCTTTATACTTGTAAAAGGAATACCGGTGAGCATAGCTTTGCTGATGCTATCAATACCTTATGGAGCCACTACAAACTTCGTTGCAATGTATGCCAAGGAAATCCATCTTGACGTGCCGTCAGGCTTTTTCTTCACGCTCATGGCTGCCGGCATGGGCGCATCACGCCTGGTTGCAGGCAAGAAGGTTGACCAAGGTTACATTACGCAATGCATACACTTTGGCCTGTACCCTGTCGTGGCTGCATTCTTCATATTAAGCATGTGCCGCTTCGTTACGCCACAAAGCATGGGTGTGGCCGAGGCTATGTTCTTCGCCGTGCCGCTGCTCCTCGGCGTAGGTTTCGGCGTTATATTCCCGGCGATGAACACCCTTTACATCAATCTTGCCCCAAACAACCAGCGTGCCACGGCCACGAGCACTTACCTTACGGCATGGGACGTTGGCATAGGTGTCGGCATAGCTACGAGCGGCATCATTGCCCAACACTTTACATTCTATATGGTCTATCTTATCGGCTCCGCACTTTGCCTTGTGTCGATGATTTATTTCAACCTGAAAGTAACTCCGCACTACAACCGTAACAAGCTAAGATGATAATGCAAATCGGACATCACACATCCGAAGAAAGGAACCTGATGTTGTAAATAAATCCACCTTTCGGCTCTGACAACATGCAACTTCATCTTGATTAATGTCTGCATTTTGTCATTTTGAAAATGTACGGGAAAGTTGGTGAAATAGAAAAATAGAGACTTAGGGCTTGTTCTTTTCATAACCACTTCAAGGCGGATATTGTTCTAAAAGTCGGTAAAAGCAATGGCGAATTGCGGTGTTTGGGTGTTCAAAAGGCGGCTTTTAAGCGTGCCTGATGCCGTATTCATGGAGCACAGATACGGTCTTCAGCATCGGTAAAGACCGTATCTGTGCGTTTTTAGAGCCATAATTATTGCACATTCTTGCGGCAAGCAGGATTATGGCTCTGTACGTCAGTCGTTTACGGATGCACACTTTATACGGGCGTATTTACGGATAAAAGATAATTATTTTCAAATAACGCAGTCTCAATGCGTCATTAAAAATCAAAAAGACACTAATTAAGGCATATTCGTTTACATGTGTCATTTGAATTGTGCTGAAGTCATGTTTTCCGCAAAGCATAAACGTAACTATCAGCGTTAACCGTGATGATGCACAGCTGTGATATAAAACGGTTTATGAGAAATGCCGATTAACACGGCAAAACAAAATATAACATAAAAAGACATATATGTTAGACGAATGTTAAATATTTGATTTTTAATACTGAAAATTTGCAATTCACAATGTAAAACACTATATTTGCGACATCTTATTTATGATTTCGAGGATTTTAACGAAATCGCCAGAGGTTGACAGCATCCTGCGTCAACCTCTTTTTGTTTAACGTATGTTTCAACAATAAATATTTTGAACTTTGGCGGTAAATGTCTAACTTTGTGACGTTAACAAGTATTTGCCATGAGAAAAGTAACCTTTGCAACATGTTCAATAGCCGTTTCGCTATTTGCTTTTTTCTGTTTTATTTCATGCGAAAAAACTGAATACATCAGTGGAGACACCACTGAAGATGTTGACGACGAAGACTATGGAGGATGGATTGAGGACGGGGATGATGATGAATACGGCGACTTTCCCACGGGAAGTACGGTGGATGTGACGACTTTCCGTAATTCGGCCATCTACACCCAAGTGTGGGTGAAGGGCTATATAGTAGGTGCCGCGACTGGCAAAAACAATAAGATGAGATACGAATTCGGCCCTGATTTTACATATGACACGGCCATTCTGCTTGCTGACGAGCCTGAAGAGGACGACCTTGACAAGGTAATATCCGTGCGGTTAGTGCAGGGCAGTCGCCGCGAACTCCTTAATCTTAAAGACAATCCCGGCAACAAGGGGCAGCTGGTAAAGGTGTTCGGCTTCCAAGACGTATACTTGAAGATACCCGGGATAAAAGACATCGACGGATTAGAGTTTCCAGTAAAATGAGCAAACTGGCTGACTTTAAGTAACGGAAAGGCATGTTTTTTGTTAAAAAGACATACTTGAAGGCCGATTTTCATTAAATATTTTTTGGAGTTCTGACAATAATCTTTACCTTTGTAGACATTCAACTAAAAATAAATTAAATTATACTACCTGCCTATCGGAACATCATTACTTCTGAACAAAGAAAAGTAATAATGAAAAATTTGAGCACATTGACTGACGAGGAGCTGGCACTGTCATACATTGACGGAAACAACGAAGCGTTTGACGAGCTTTTGGCGCGCAACCAAGACAAGTTGTTCTCGTATATTTTTTTCGTTGTAAGAGACGAAGACAAGGCCAACGACTTGTTTCAGGAGACGTTTGTGAAGGTGATAACAAAACTTCACGAAAAACGATATGTGGATAGTGGCCGCTTCAGCGCATGGATAATGCGTATAGCCCACAACGTAATGATGGACTGGTATAGGGAGCAGCGTGCGCGCAACCTTGTAGAGTTGGCTGAAGAGAACGACCTTTCCAACCTGAGCATGAACGACGTGCTCGACATGAATGTGGAAAACCGCTATGTAAACAACCAGGTACTGACAGACGTGAAGCGCATGATGAACATGCTGCCACCTACGCAACGCGAGGTGGTATTCATGCGTTTCTACCAAAACTTGTCGTTCAAGGAGATAGCAGAACTTACCGGCGTAAGCATCAACACTTCGCTCGGACGAATGAGGTATGCCATACTGAACCTGCGCCGCATGACAAGGGAGCATGACATAGCTTTGCAACTGGACTGAATAAATTAAGAATTAAGAACTTTGAGAATTAAGAATTAAGAGTTAAGAATTAAGAAAATATGCCTTGCAGACAGCCTACAATGGTGTTTTTCTTAATTCTTAACTCTTAATTCTTAACTCTCAAAGTTCCCTTAGGCTGTGTATGATGCCTTCAGGATTAGCCGACTTGAAGATATAACTGCCGCTGACGAGCACGTCAACACCGGCCTTGACAAGTCGCGGAGCTGTGTCGGCCTGCACGCCGCCGTCAACCTCAATCAATGCCTTTGAGCCGGAACGGCCGATTAGCTCGCGTAGCCGCTCAACCTTTTTTATTGTGTTTTCGATAAACGCCTGTCCGCCGAAGCCTGGGTTGACGCTCATAAGGAGCACCATGTCAACGTCGCGGATAATGTCCTCAAGCATACAAACGGGTGTTGACGGATTGAGGGTTACCCCCGCTTTCATGCCGGCTTCGTGTATCTCGTGTACGGTGCGGTTAAGATGTATGCACGCTTCGTAGTGCACGTTCATCATCATAGCCCCTGTCTTTGCTGTCTGCTCGATATAACGTTCAGGCTTTGTAATCATGAAATGTACGTCCAAAGGCTTTTTGCACATGCGCGCCACGGCTTCAATAACAGGGAAGCCGAAAGATATGTTTGGTACGAATACGCCATCCATAATGTCAAGATGCAACCAGTCGGCCTCACTACGGTTAATCATTTCTATGTCGCCCCGCAAGTTAAGAAAGTCAGCAGCCAGCAGTGAGGGTGATACCATTGTAGCCATAATGCGTCAAACCTTTTTTAGTTTAAACAATAGGCCTCTGCTTGGCCGTTTATCTTTATTACGCAGTACGTATAGGCTATTTGCCTTATTATGTTCAAAGTCTTGCTGGAAGGCTTGCATTCTTCTGGTGTAAAAAACTTCTTCATAGGCATATTGTTCTTTTAGGTTCTTTATATATTAATGTAACGCCTCAGCCCTCTTTTTATTACACGTTGGACGTTGTTTTTTTATAAGACGATTACTAAATAGCAAAGGCAAGAAGCCAATAGGCTTCTTGCCTTTCAAAAGTTGAAGTGCATAATGTCTTTTAGAAGTGATACCCTAATGTGAACAACAACTGATGACGCTTGTTGTCAACCTTAACTGCGTTACATATGTTGTCATATTCGGGCGAGTCGTCAGCCGAAGCATAGTAACTTGTGAACGGACTGAAATCGCCGCTTTGTGACGAATACTGATAAGCGAGGTCTAAGGACAGTTTGCCTACATTGTAACCTACGCCGCAAGTAAAGCGGTTTGTGGCCTTCCAGTTTGTGTAATCAGTTGACGATGTGTAATATGTTCCTGGCGAATTTACGGTGACATCCTTATAACCGGCTTCATTGTACATCGGCGAAACGTAATTGTAACCTACGCGGATGGCAAGCTTGCAGTCAGGCTTGAACTCGGCACCAATCTTGAATGTACTCACTCCTTTCAGCGTTTGTTCTGTGTGGCGGTTCATCGCACGGTCGCTTGACGAACTTTCATAATACTCGTCATAATACCAGTCATAGCCTCCGCCGGTGTTTACACGACTGTCAAGATTTCCATAATCGGCATACTCATACCCAGCGCCAACGGCAAGGTAATTGCCGAACGTTGTGCCAAGGCTAAAGCCGAATTTCCACGGCGTGTAGAGCTTGAAGTCGTAGCTCTCTCCTATTTCACCAGAATCATACATTCCGACATTGGTATTGTTCTGCAGATATGTATAATTGGTTGTTGTCAAGTCATACCATGTTGGCGTGGCAACTGAAATGCCAATGCGGAAAGGAGATGCTTCGATGGGACGGAATATTATGCCGGCCTTGACATTAAATCCCGTTCCGTCGATGCGCCGTTCGTCAGCAAGCGTGACGTTGCCGATACCGGCTCCGGCTTCGTCAGCAAGTGTTTCGGTATATTCGCCATACCCCTTATAGTTGACATCGCTGATACCGAAAGTAATGCCAAGGTAAACGCGGTCGTTGATGTTGCCGCTGATATTGAAATCATACTCGCCTATATAGCCTGAATTTGCACGGTTGAATAAATATCCGTTGGCGTCGTTATAATAAAAGTTGCCGTCTTCATCGGACAACAGTGCATTGTAATACAAGTAGTCAACCTGGTTGAATGTATTGTTGTCTGCCATGAATGTGCCATTGTTATCATAAATGTCAAACAATCCTTCTGCGCCTTTCATGTAAGAAAGCTTGTTCTGCGACGCGCCGTTGAGCGCGTCGGCGGCAGAAAGGATGTAGTCTAAGTTGCGGCTTTTGTGGTAGTTGAAAGCGAAATTCAGGAATGAATTGCGCCCCGTGCGGTGAGCATATACGAAGCCAGCCTGGTCGAAACTCATGTTAGTCTTGTTGCCGTCGGCAAAGCTTTTGCCTCCTTGTTGCGATACAAAACCGAAAGAAACGTTGGCCGTAGAATGACGGAACAGACCTATGCCAGCTGGATTAGTGCCAATGGTGGAAATGTCGGCGCCAAGCGCATCCATCGCTCCGCCCATGCCTACATAACGAGCCGTGCCGTTAAGGTCCTCCATTGCAATGTTCGCATTCTCGTATGTCTCTTGTGCGTAAAGAGGCGTGAGAGCTATAACGGAAAATAATATTGATGCAAGTTGTTTCATAATCATAAATATTTTTGTTTGTTGATGTTTGGCGGCTGGTCGCCTTTGCCAATGCCATTAAAGCGGCAAAAGCATCCAACCGCCATTCGTTGTTACGTGATGTTATCTCCTACCACGGAAGCCGCCACCGCCTCCACTACTACGGCTGCCGCCAAATGAACCGCCACCACGGAAGCTGCCACCGCCACGGTTGCCACCGAACGAATTATTATAAGTGGGACGGCTTTGGTTGTTGTTCCAGTTGTAATTGTCTTGGCGGTTGCCACGGAAACGGTTATTGTAATTAGTGTTGCCGTTGTTACGGTCATACGTGTGGCGGTTGCTGTTTATACGGTTACCCGTACCACGGTACCCCTTGAAGTTTGTATTGCCAACTCCGTTGTGGCGATAAGGCAGTCCGTGATTAGTCGTACCGGTTATGCCGCGATAAGGACGGTAATATGATACCGGCCAATACCAAGAGTAATACCAACCCCACGGACGATGCCAGCCGTAAAACCATGGGTCGTACCATGGGTTATACCACCAGCCGGCATACCAATACGGACTGCCGTACCAATATGGGCCGTAGCCATACCATCCGTAATACCATGGGTCATGCCAATAATAATCGTCATATCTGCTTAGACGGCGGCTGTAAGTGTAATCGTCTTGCGGGTCATATGCATACTCGAAATCGTTTACCGCCAATGCGTTTTCAGTTGTCGTGTCAACCGAAGCGGTGTCCATGATGATGACATCACTATACAGCGTATCCAAATCTACACTTTGGTATTGGCTTGAAAATTGGCCGCGACGGTTGTATTCGTCAACATCTCTCATTGGTATTGCGCGTACAACGCTACGCTCTTTGGCCACTTCCGTCTTGTCTACTTTTTTCGGAACGAAGTACATGTCATCCTGTGCTCTTACGCCTGACGATACCAAGCAAAACAAGGATAAGCCTAAAACAATCTTTCTAACGTTCATATTTCGCCTCCTTATAATCTTTATATTACGCTACAAATGTATAAAATAAGTTTATTGCAAAAATAAGGAAAAACCCTAAAAGCCAATAGGTTTTCCCCTATTTTTTATACATTTGCAGAAGAATTTAACAAGTATATGAAATATCTGAAAGCCATATTCAATTTGACAGCGGGCGGAAGTAAAGAAGCCGGTGACGCTGTCATGTTACAAGCTGCCAAAGACGTATTATGCGGAATGTTGGGAGATGCCGGATTTGAATCTTTTGAAGAAGAAGGCGACACAGTAACAGGTTACGTTCAAAAAAATGTGTTTGACAAAGAGGCTGTTGCCTCGTGCATAGCGACTTTCCCGATAAGCGGTATTGGAATATCCTATACAATCCAAGACGTTGAGGACAAGAATTGGAATGAAGTATGGGAAAACGCAGGTTTTGACCCGATTGCCATTGACGGGAAATGCGTGATACATGACACCATACATACATCTGCATTTGTACAAAATGGCTTTTTCGACATAACAATAGATACCAAACAGGCTTTTGGAACAGGCGGTCATGAAACGACATACATGATTGTAAATGAGTTGTTTGATACCGACATGACAGGTAAACATGTGCTTGATTGCGGTTGCGGAACTGGCATCCTGTCGATTGTTTCGTCAAAACTTGGAGCCACAGGCGTGACTGCTTACGACATTGACGAGTGGAGCGTTGAGAACACAAAGCATAATTGTGGCTTGAACAATGTCAACAATGTGAGTGTAATGCACGGTAACGCAAGCCTTCTGGCTGATATAAAACAGCGTTTTGATGTAGTTTTAGCCAACATCAACCGCAATATCCTGCTGGCAGACATGGCTGCATTCAGGCAGATTATGGCCGAAAAGGCGCAGTTGATATTAAGCGGTTTTTATACACAAGATGCTGATTTATTGACAGATAAGGCCATGTCTTTAAACCTTGTCTTAATTAAGAAAACACAAAGAAACAATTGGTGCATGTTGAAGTTTGAGGCTTTATTATAAAATACGGCAAAGCCAAGTTACAGGTATTTCGCCCAATGGGCAATGTCAATTGCCTATCGTGAGTTTGCGCAAGTCATAATAACTGCCGTTGTATATGTTGAAATCGACATAACCGTTGATGCCGGGCAGCCGTCCGGCATCAGTGTGTTGCCAAAACTTCCATTCGCCCGGATATTCAACCTTGTCTACATAATAATGGGCAATCCAATAAGGATAGTCGTCAAAGACCGGTGCGTCAAGATAATTCATCTTGAATTTATAATAAGTATATATAATTGGTTTAACATGGTATCGGTCTTCCACGATGTGCAACCATGTAAGTACGTCGCGCTGAAAGTCCTCAATGCTTACATCCTTCGGTTTGTTCTCGATGTCAAGCACGGGTGGAAGGTCGCCGTCAATTAGCAACACGTTGTCAAGGAAAAAATATGCTTGGTCCCTTGCCGACGACTTGTTGCTCCAGAAGTGGTACGCTCCTCTTATGAAACCGTATTCCCTGGCTTGGGTAAAATTATCCTTAAATCTTGAGTCAACTATGCTTGTTCCCTCGGTGGCTTTTATCAGGATGAAACGTATCGGGCACTTTTCTATCATGGCGTTACGCAGTAATTCCCAGTCTATCTCACCTTGGTGATGGCTTATGTCGATGCCGTGGATTTCGTATCCTTCAGGATATTTGGCGTCACCATACAATGCCCGCCAGCGGAAACCGAACGGACCGACGAATATGTAATAGAAAATCCAAACGTAAAAAGCGACTACGCACAGGCCTCCCACCCACCATGCCCACCTTGGGTAGCGGTGCAGGGCTGTAGCCAAGATGCCTGTACCGTGATGCGCATGGTGTATGTTGCGTCTCCGCTTCCTACCTTGCATGGAGCTTCTTTTCGGCATATTCGTCTTACGGGTTCCTGCCATAGTCTTAGAATTAGGGGTGGCTTTTACCAAACCACCCCTAAAATGCATGATTTTATGCTTATTCTTGTTCCAAGGCGAGCGTCTTTGTAGGCCTGTCGCATACTTCTGCCGGTCCCCAATACTGGATGGGACCCGGATATACGTAGCAGGTCTCTTTTGCCCACCTGTCGCGGTTCTTCTCCAGTTCCTTGAACGGATTGCCGTCAAGCTCAACCAAAGCCTTGCGGATTACGGGCTTCATCTCGCCGTTCCTGCGCTCGATGTTCATCATCATTGTGATTGGCACGCCTCCGGCTTTCCATTCGTTTGCAGGCTTCGTGGTGTTCTGCACGATTGCCATGTAGCCCGTCTTGCCGTTGGCTATAAGGTGAGCCGCGCTTGTACCAAGAGCGTAGCAGTAGTCGGCATCGAAGTTTGACGGAGCGGCGCAACGGCCTTCGTAGCCGAAGAAATGGTGCAATGCGGCGAACTTGCCTGTGTATTTGCCTTCCTTCTTCCATTCTGCCAGCTTTGCCTCACACATGTCAGAAAGCAGCTTCTCCGTCTCGATGAGTGATACCTGTACGTTTCCGTGCGGGTCTCTGTCGAGAGACAGCTGGCGCGCCACGTTGGCAGGCAGTGTGGAGAATGTCTGCTTGTTCTCCTCGCTCAGGTGAGCCAGGATGTATTCGCGCTGTGCTACGGGGTCAAGACCCTTGTAGTCGTTGCCGTGAGTGGCGAGCAGGTCGTTAAGCTCTTCGATTAGTTTGCCTATTGAGGGTATGAACTCTATCAAGCCTTCGGGCACGAGGATTACGCCGAAGTTGTTGCCTTGCGACGCGCGGTAAGCTATTGTCTCGCATATCTGCTCGACGATTTGGTTGAGCGTCATGTTCTTTGCCTTTACCTCCTCGGATATGAGGCAGATGTTGGGCTGGCATTGCAGGGCGCATTCCAGGGCGATGTGGCTGGCCGAACGTCCCATGAGCTTGATGAAGTGCCAATACTTGCGTGCCGAGTTGCAGTCGCGCTCAATGTTGCCGATGAGCTCCGAGTATGTCTTTGTGGCAGTGTCGAAGCCGAAGGAAGTCTCTATCTGGCTGTTCTTGAGGTCGCCGTCTATGGTCTTCGGGCAGCCTATTACCTGTACGCCGTAGTTCTTTGCGGCATAGTATTCGGCCAGTACGCAGGCGTTGGTGTTAGAGTCGTCGCCGCCGATGATGACAAGCGCCTTGATATTAAGCTTGCGCACAATCTCAAGACCCTTCTCAAACTGCTCCACCTTTTCCAGCTTGGTGCGTCCCGAGCCTATCATGTCGAAGCCGCCGGTGTTACGGTAGTCGTCGATGAAGTCTTTGGTTATCTCGATGTATTTATGGTCAACCAGTCCGCCCGGGCCGAGGATAAAGCCGTACAGCTTGTTCTCCGGGTTCATCTTCTTTATGGTGTCAAACAGTCCTGTTATGACGTTGTGGCCGCCGGGGGCCTGTCCGCCGCTAAGTATCACGCCGATGTTGGTAACCTCGCTGTTTTCCGTTTCGCTCGGTTCAAACTCTACCACCGGCATCCCGTAAGTGTTCGGGAACAATTGCTTGATTTCCTCTTGATTGTCTACGCTTTGAGTCGGAGCACCCTCTTTTACCTTAACTAATCCTTTAAGTGCTTCCGGCAGTTTTGGAATGTAAGCCATTCTGGCTTGTTGCAATGCGCTTTTTTCCATGACAATAAATTTAAATTAATTATTCAAGATAAGCCTTTTTGTTCGGCATGTGCAAATTTACGAAATTTCATCCACACTGGAAAATAAATGCCGCTGAATTGTCTTATTTTTACAGACATGCCGTAATGCTGTCAGGTCTGCCGCTTGTGGGCAGTAAAAACAGAGCCGCCGGTGGCGGTTTACATATTGTAAGGTAAATGTGCCGAACGCTTACTTTATGATTTTCCTTGGATGCACAGAACGGCCTTGATGGAAAATTTATTCAACCTTGGCGGAAATAATGCGGAAAAACGCGTGCAATCACAACTTCTTGAAACACAAGCTGTTAGCGCAGAACAACGCAAAATGTGCAAACGGATGCCGTATTTTAACATTTTTTGGACGGTATTTATCGCCGATAAATACCGTATTCATGGATGGCAAAGACCGTTTCTGCCATTGCTTTTAACGGTCTTTTGGCACGTAAAAGGCGACATTTTGCCATGAAAAAGGCCGCCTTTAGCATCGGCAACGGCGGCTTTCGGTGGCTGCGACGGCCATGTATGCCTTTGCGAAATCCTATTTCGTGCATTTTGACTGACATTTCCTGATTGACAATCTGTATTCTTTTATGACTGTAAACATGGCAAAATGACATTTCCTGTATTGTGTCGGCAATGGCGCATAGCCGCTCAAGCCGCTTCGCATTGAAACATGCTATGCGGGCGGCCACGACGGTTTACGCTTTCTGCAGGCACCAACCGCCCAAAAACCGACAACCTGCGTTTTTTCAATATTTTATCCCCGCAGCGTACCATGTTTACAATTAATTTCGTATATTTGCCGTGTAAACCTTTATAAAACCAGACGATTATGGCAAACAGGCGCAAACTGAAAAAGACAATCAACTATATTTGCAGCGCCCTCTTTTCAGAGTGCATGGCTGCGTTGTTGTACAATGACAGCAAAAAGCAAGAAGTAGCAGACGCGATACTGACTTCAATCATTATCGTGCAAAGTAATTATATATGCCGCATATCCCATGTGGAACCGGGCATGTCGCCACGTGCTTACTTTAAGGACCTGAAAGATAAATTCAACATACAGGTGGAAGAAATAGCCGACAACATCGCCAACATTTGAAACCATCATACAGTTTTTTTATGCTTCAGGGATTTTGCAGATGGTTTTTATATAAGCGGTTGGGTTGGAAAAAGGATATAACGGTCGAACATTACGGTAAATTCATCATTTGTCTTGCTCCCCATACGAGCAACATGGATTTCATCATAGGCCTGCTGTACAGGACGGCTGAAGACATGGAGATTAACTTCTTGATGAAGAAGGAGTGGTTTGTATGGCCGCTCGGCTTGTTGCTCAAGAAGATAGGAGGCATACCCGTATGGAGAGACAAGCATACGAGGATGACCGACGTGCTGGCCGAGACGGCCTTGCGTGAGCCCAAATTCAGGCTCTGCATAACCCCTGAGGGTACGAGGTCGCTGAACCCCGACTGGAAAAAAGGCTTTTATTACATAGCCTTAAAGGCCAGGATTCCGATATTGTTGTATGGCCTTGATTACCGGCACAGACTTATCCAATGTACTAAACGCTTGATACCTACCGGCGATGTTGACAAAGACATGGCTGAAATCAAAGACTATTTTAAAGGTTTTACGGGGCGGCATCCCGAATTATTTACAACCGGCAATTGACAATGCGAAAGTATATATTTTTTTTCTTGTTCTGCATCCTCCTTACTGCGTGCGGAACACACCGCAGCGTAATATCTTCAACCTCTGGCACCAAAGGTGAAAAGCCTGCCAAAGAAGTGAGATATAACATTGAATACAAAGGTCTTCCTTGGGTTGAGAACATATCAAAACCTATAAACATTACACGTGGACTGCAAAACAAGCATTTGTCCGTCTGGGCCAGCCACGGGCGGTATTACGACCAGAACAAAGACATATGGAAATGGCAACGCCCTAACATGTTCTGTACAAACGAGGACTTGTTCACGCAGACGATAGTAGTGCCCTACCTCATCCCCATGCTTGAGAATGCAGGGGCGATAGTGTTCACGCCGCGCGAGCGCGACTGGCAGAAAAACGAAGTGGTGGTAGACAACGACGATGAGACCAAGCTGCCTTATTACACTGAAATAAACATCGGCCGCAAGTGGGAAGACGCCGGTACAAGAGGGTTTGCGGCAAGCAAGAAGGAATACGGTGGGCGTGAAAACCCTTTCAATGACGGTACGGCGCGCATGGCCGCGGCTTCGCCGTCGAAAGAATGTGAGATATCCTACCAGCCACGGTTCGCCCAGAGTGGCGAATATGCCGTTTACGTAAGCTATCCTACGCATAAAAGAAGCGTCCCCGATGCCAAATATATCGTATATCACAAGGGGCGGCGCACCGTCTTCAGTGTCAATCAGCGTATGGGTGGCGGTACATGGGTATATCTTGGGACATATGAGTTCGACCAAGGGTGCAACTCCGCCAACCGTGTTGTACTTACAAACGAAAGTGCATACCAAGGTGTAGTGACAGCTGATGCTGTACGCTTTGGCGGAGGAATGGGACTTATCGCTAGAGACGGCAAGACAAGCGGACTGCCAAAATGCCTCGAAGGAGCGCGTTACTATGCGCAATGGGCTGGTGCGCCGGAGAGCGTTTACCGTGCCAAGAACGGTACAGACGACTATAAGGAAGACATTTACACCAGGCCTTTCATGACAAACTGGCTTGTGGGCGGCTCTTGCTTCGCGCCTGACGACAAGGGGCTCAACGTGCCGATAGAATTGGCCTTGGCCGTACACAGCGACGCCGGTTACTCGAAAGACTACTCGTCACTTGTAGGCTCGTTGGCTATTTGCACTACAAATACAGGCAACGGTCTTCTGGCTTCGGGCTATTCACGCCGAAAGTCGAAAACGTTAGCAAGCATGTTGCTTGACAATGCCAACAATGACATTGTCAAGACATACGGTAAGTGGAACATCCGCAATTTGTATGACAGAAACTATGCCGAAACAAGATGCCCGGTTGTGCCGTCCGCAATCATAGAAACTTTGTCGCATCAGAACTTCCCTGACATGTTCATGGCGCAAGACCCTAATTTCCGCTTTACCCTTGCCCGCAGCATATACAAGTCAATCTTAAGGTTCAACTCAGAAATGCACGATACGAAATGTGTTGTTACACCACTTGCTCCGATAAACGTCAGCACCGAGTTTTTTGCAGGAGACACCATCATTGTAAGATGGAACTCACAGCCGGATGTGACAGAGCCGTCAGCAATGCCGCAATCATATGTTCTTTATACATCCATAGGTGATTACGGTTTTGATAATGGCATACGTGTAAACGGCACTGCCTGCAAAATCAAGTTGGCACCGAATACTCTGTACAACTTCAAGATTTCAGCGGTAAATGAAGGTGGTGAAAGTTTTACATCCGAAGTGGTATCGGCATTGTATAACCCTGATGCGGAAGAGACGGTGCTCATCGTCAACGGCTTCCAACGCCTTGCTGCTCCGGCTCCCGTCAATGACGATACAAGACAGGGCTTCGACCTTGACGCAGACCCGGGCGTCTCGTTCGGCAAAACGCTTGGATTTGCAGGCAGGCAGATATGCTTTGACAAAAGCGAGGCCGGCAAGGAAGGAGAAGGAAGTTTAGGTTACAGTGGCAATGAACTGGCCGGACATATAATAGCGGGCAACGGCTTCAACTACATTCCCATTCATGCAAAAGCCATAATGAGCGCCGGAAAATACAATATTGCAAGCTGCTCTAAATTCGCCTTGGGTAAGAATATATCGGATTTAGGGCGTTATGGGTGCATAGACCTCATACTTGGCTTGGAAAAGGATGACGGGTATTCGCTGCGGCAATACAAAACGTTTACTCCTAAAATGCAATCACTTCTTTCCAACTATACGCGTCAAGGCGGAAATCTGATTGTCAGCGGTGCTTATGTCGGTAGCGATATGAAAAGCCGTGAAGAAGTAGATTTCATCAACAACGTATTGCATATTTCTTCAAATGGGACAATACGGCCGGGAGCAGACAATGCCGTAAACGGTATGGGGACATCGTTTAACATATATACAACGTTAAATGAATTCAACTATGCGGCAACTTCCATCAATCTTATAAGTCCAATTGAGCCAGCATTTTGCGCCTTGACAGAAAGCAACGGGCACTCTGTTTGTGTAGCATACAAAGGTGACAGGTTCCGTACGTTTACCATGGGATTTCCTTTCGAGTGCATTACATCGGAAAAGAAACAGTCGTTGATAATGAGAGGCATACTCGACTTTATTTTTAATTGAATGTGACTTTTAAATCCAATGAAAAATGAAAAAGGGTTTAATCTTACTTATTTCAATTCTGTCATTTGCGTTGGGACATCTGACAAATATGTTTGTTGGCAATGTATTAGAGGATAATGCCAACGTTTATGGGGTGCAAAACGACGGCAGTTTTGAGAAATTGAAAAAGCAACAAGAAAAAGTATTGGCGTATGGTAAAAATGACGATTTTATGGATTTGACATTTTTTATTTACGCAAAATATGAATTTTCATATAAAGAAAAAATGTTGTACAACATAATTTTTGCTAATAAATGGAAAAAGCAGAATGGATTTATATCAACAAGTTCTAATTTGGAGTATTTGCTGGATAATGAAAATGCGAGCTTTTATACAAAGCAAACGCTTTATGACATATTGGTGGATTTTATGATTCGCGGAGGTCTCTTGGGGTTTCCTGACTGCAATGATATGTTATATACATTAAAGAAGGAAGGAGCGGACTATTATAAAAATTTTATTGCGGATAGCCTGTCTGAACATATGTCACCATATATGGAGGAATAGCAATGAAAAATAAATATTCAGTAATTACCATCGTCTCATGTTTCCTGCTTGGATTGTTATGGAACTGGAACAATCTGAGACCAAGAGACTATTGCAGAGATGCCGTAGATGCGAATTTATACAAAGAGAAAAAGGCCATCAATGAAAAAGGCGACACTGCCGCATATAAAATCTTAGTTGATTCCATGCGGACGGACAAACGTCTTTCCAAAGGAAGCTACTTTTATTATTCATTCATTATGGCTACAATTTATGAGTATACCCCGGCCAATTTCGATGTATATTGTGCCTTGCGCGATGTTTACAACGGTCTGGATTCTATGGATGTTGATACAAAATACATGGCTATGTTTTTTCTGAAAAGAGGTAAAGAAAGAGGTGACGGCAGATGCGAAAAAGAGCTGAAACGGATAGAAAAATTATAGACATTCTTTAACCTTGGGTAACTTGGGCGGATATATACAGTTGATTAAAGCTTTTCAGAACCAATAAATAAGATATAATATGAGAGGGTCATCATGGCTGCAGCCATGATGACCCTCTCATATTATATTATTCCCCTAACGTAATGTTTGAGCGTACTCGGCTCAACGTCTCCGGAGTCATTTGCAGGTAACTTGCAATATACACCAATGGTGCACGCAAAGATAGTTGCGGAGACAACTTGCAAAGTTTCCTATAACGGTCTTGGGCGGTCTCAAAACGCACCAAATCCGCATGTATTTGAGAGTTAATCAATGATTCTTCAAGTATCTTTCTATATAATATCTGTATATTTACATTGTGTAGGGCCACTTCTTCAAGCCTGGCTTTAGGTAAAGCATATATCAATACAGGCTCTAATGCTTCAACTTGCAAATGGGTCGGTTCTTCTTTGAAAAGGCTTTCAATGCACATTATTATTTCTCCCTCGGGAGCCATGTGCTCTGTTACGTCTTTGCCTTTTTTAAAATAGAATTGACGCACAAGTCCTTTCTCTATGTAATAAATGTTTTTGCAAACTTCTCCTTCCTTCAAAATCATGTCGCCTTTGGCAAACTTCATTTGAACAAGTACATTTTCAAGGATGTCAAGCTCGTCGTGAGTCATTGTACTGTACTTACGTGCAAGCTCTCGCGCTATGTCGCGCTTTGTTTTCAACATCTCTTTCATTCCTACCTCCTTTCATTATTGTTCAGCTCATGTGCATCAATCTAATTTCAATACTGCAAGAAACGCTTTCTGCGGAACTTCTACATTCCCGATTTGTTTCATTCGTTTCTTTCCTTTCTTTTGCTTTTCCAATAACTTGCGTTTACGACTTACATCGCCACCGTAACACTTTGCCGTGACGTCTTTACGTACGCACTTTATTGTTTCGCGTGCTATGATTTTTGAACCTATTGCCGCTTGTATGGCAATATCAAATTGTTGCCTTGGTATCAGCTCTTTAAGCTTTTCACACATTCTACGCCCCAAAACTACCGCATTGTCCTGATGTGTCAAGGTTGACAGTGCATCAACAGGCTCACCGTTTAGCAGTATGTCAAGCTTTGCAAGCTTTGACGGGCGGAAGCAATCGACATGGTAGTCAAATGAAGCGTACCCCTTTGAGATGCTTTTCAACTTATCATAAAAGTCAATCACAATCTCACCTAATGGTATCATAAAATACAACTCCACCCTGTTTCCGCTGACATATTCTTGTTTGACAAGTTCTCCACGCTTGTCAAGGCATAGTTTCATTATCGGACCGATATAATCTGTGCTTGTTATTATGGATGCACGAATGTATGGCTCTTCGATGTGGTCTATCATAGTCGCGTCCGGTAATCCCGAGGGATTATGTACCTCCTTGGCATTTCCTTGTTTGTCATAAACCATGTAGGATACATTGGGAACGGTCGTAATGACATCCATATTAAATTCCCTGTCCAAACGCTCTTGTACGATTTCCATATGAAGTAGACCAAGGAAACCACAACGAAAACCGAATCCCAACGCAACCGACGATTCCGGAGAGAATGTCAATGACGCATCGTTCAACTGCAATTTCTCAAGTGAGGCTCGTAAGTTCTCGTAATCAGCAGGGTCGATGGGATATACTCCGGCAAAAACCATTGGCTTTACTTCTTGGAAACCTGATATGGCTTTGTCGCATGGAGTGTTTACATGGGTTATCGTATCACCGACCTTTACTTCTTTGCTGTCCTTTATTCCACTTATGATATACCCAACGTCTCCTGTCCCCAAGCTTGCCCGAGGTATCATATCCATTTTCAATACTCCGACTTCGTCTGCCACATATTCCATCCCTGTATTGAAAAATTTGACTTTATCACCTTTGCTGATGATGCCGTTCTCTATTTTGAAGTAAGCGATTATGCCCCTGAAAGGATTGAAGACAGAATCAAATATCAATGCTTGTAATGGTGCCTTAGCATCACCTGTAGGGTGCGGAACACGCTCAACTACGGCATCCAATATTTCCTTTATTCCTTCACCGGTCTTGCCTGAAGCACGTAAGATTTCACTACGGCTACAGCCTAACAAATCAACAATTTCATCTTCCACCTCATCAGGCATGGCTGACGGCATGTCAATCTTGTTTATTACAGGAATTATCTCCAAGTCATGTTCAAGCGCCATGTACAAGTTGCTTATAGTTTGGGCTTGTACTCCTTGTGTCGCGTCAACAACAAGCAACGCACCCTCACACGCCGCAATGCTTCTGGATACCTCATAAGAAAAGTCAACGTGTCCCGGAGTGTCGATTAGATTAAGCACATACTTTGAACCTTTATAATCGTATTCCATCTGTATGGCATGGCTCTTTATCGTGATACCTCGTTCACGCTCAAGTTCCATGTCGTCAAGCATTTGTCCTTCTGTTATTTGGATTGTATTGGTATATTCCAACAAACGGTCTGCTATAGTAGATTTTCCGTGGTCGATATGTGCTATTATGCAAAAGTTCCTAATTTCGTTCATCAATCAATCTTTTTGGAACGCAAATATACAAAAAAATGCCATTCAGTCCTAAGAATTCGGCTATTTATTATGAATAAATCGAAAAAATCGACTCATGTATATACAGATAGAAAGATATTCCGTAACTTTGCATATTGACTAAGCAAAGTATAAAAATGAAAAAATACTTATTGATTTTAACATGTACTTTTGCATTCACTTCGTGCCATGAAAGTCTTGAAGACAAAGCAGCCCGTGAAGCAAAGGAGTTTACACGAAAGAACTGTCCCGTTCAAGTTTCGGAATTTATTGTGAACGATAGTATGACTTATGAAAAAGACAAAAGGACAATCCATTACTTCTACACCATCAATGGTGCAGCCGACACAACGACCGCAATCAACAGGCAGCAGGCAAAGGAGGAATTGATTAAAGGTGTGAAAGACGCAACATCATTAAGGACTTACAAGGAGCACGACTTCAACTTTGCTTATACATATTATTCGTCAAAGCACAAAGGGGAAAAACTGATTGAAGTCATCGTCACTCCTAAAGATTATAAGAATGTAAAGTAACGAACTTACATAAAAACAGTACGAGGGTGTTGTTGAACACCCTCGTATTTATTTTGTATTTTTCAGTGCGTCAATAGCACGGCATAGTTGGTCTGGACAACTTGTCAGCTTGCTTCCGCAACGAATACCATCAAGGCGTTTTTTAACTTCATCAGCATCCATTCCCTTTACCAGAGAGCAGATACCTTGTAAGTTTCCATTGCAGCCGCCGATAAAACTTATGTCGCTTATCCGATTGCCGTCATCAATCTCAAGATTGATAACTTTGCTGCAAGTACCTGATGTTGTGTATGAAATCTTTTTCACTTAAACAAAATATTAATATCCGCTGAAACAATTATTCTTCAGGCTTCATGTTGGTATAAACATTCTGCACATCGTCATCATCCTCAAGCAAGTCTACCATCTTGTCTATCGTCGCACGTTCCTCCGCGGTAACATCCTTCAGGTCGTTGGGAATGCGTGTGAACTCTGCACCTGTAACTTCAAAGCCGTTTTCTTCCAAATGTTTTTGAATGTCACCAAAACTTTTCGGGTCGCCGTATATTGTTATTTCGTCAGTCTCATCGTCTACGTCATAGTCTTCCTCTACGCCATAATCAATAAGGTCGAGGATTAATTCGTCAATATCGAGACCGTCCTTTTTCTTGAATGTGAAAACGCATTTGTGGTCGAACAAGAAAGACAGGCTGCCCATTGTACCAAGGTTGCCGCTGAACTTGTTGAATATTGCACGCACATTGCCTACCGTGCGGGTGGTATTGTCTGTCGCAGCGTCTACAAATATAGCAATGCCATGCGGGCCATATCCTTCATACGTAACTTCCTTGTAGTCGCTTTGGTCTTTACCCATAGCGTTCTTTATCGCACGCTTCACATTCTCCAGCGGCATATTCTCACGTTTCGCATTGAGGATTATCGAACGCAAGTGTGGATTGTTGTCCGGGTCGGGACCGCCAGCTTTCACGGCAATGGCTATTTGTTTGCCAATCTTTGTAAAAGTCCTGGCCATATGGCCCCATCTTTTCAGCTTGGTAGCTTTACGGTATTCAAATGCTCTTCCCATATTTATTGTTTTATAATTATCTTGTTGTTGTGTATTATCTCAATTCTGCGTTAAGTTCTTTCTTCAAGTTGTTTATCAACTTACCCATAATGGCATCTATCTGCTTGTCTGTCAATGTCTTGCTCTCGTCTTGGAGGATGAAATTCACAGCATAGCTCTTTTTGCCTTCAGGCAGGTTCTTACCTTCATAAACGTCGAAAAGCTCAACCTTTTTCAAGAACTTGCGTTCTGTCTGGTTGGCAATGCGTTCAATGTCTCCGAACTTCACGTTCTTGTCTATCAGCAATGCCAAGTCACGGCTGACAGCCGGGTACTTGCTGATTTCGTGGAAGCCAACGACATTTTTATTGACAGCCTTGACTACGTCATTCCAATGAATGTCGGCATAATAAACAGGATTGTCTATGCCAAACGCTTTCATCAACTTTTTGCTGACTACGCCTAATTCAGCCAAAACTTTACCGTTTCTGGTCTCCAAAGCCATGGCGTTGGAAAAGATGTCATTATCGGATTTCTTTACAACAAGCTGTTCTGAAGCTACGCCAACACGCCTTAACACGTTTACAACGTAAGCTTTCAGTTCATAAAACGTTGAGTCTTCATCGGCATGTGCCCAGCTGCCCGACACCCGTTTGCCTGTTACCCAAAGGCCAAGATGCGTCTGCTCCTTATACGCCTGCATCGGATTATCAGGATTTTGCTTGGCTGGGTTGTACTCATAGACATTGCCAAATTCAAAAAGGCGTAAGTCGGGGTTTTTCCTGTTGGCGTTGTATGCTATACTTTCAAGACCTCCAAATAGCAGAGTCGCACGCATGACATTCAAGTCAGAACTCAACGGATTCATGATTTTTACAAGATTGTCTTCATGATAACTGTTCAAACCTGTGTAATAAGCACTCTTTGTCAAAGAGTTGTTCATAATCTCGTTGAAGCCACATCCAACAAGCTGCTCCCCTATAACGTTCTCAAGCTTGTGCTTGTTGTCCTCGTATCCCTTGATTACAAGCGAGCTTTTCAGCTGTGTAGGTATCTCCACATTATTATACCCGTAGATGCGCAAGATGTCTTCAACCACATCACAAGGACGCTGCACATCGACACGATAAGGTGGAACGCTAAGCTCTATACCGTCACTTGTCTCAGAGTCAATCTTCATTTCCAAGCTTGTGACGATAGACTTTATCATTTCAGGCTGCAAGTCCTTGCCTATCAGGCTATTAACATAATCATATTTCAACGAAACCTTGAAGTCTTGCATCGGTTCCGGATAAACATCGTTTATTTCCATAGACACCTTGCCCCCGGCAAGTTCCTTGCACATGATGGCTGCCTGCTTCAGCGCATATATTACTCCATTGGGGTCTATTCCACGCTCAAAGCGGAACGATGCGTCCGTGCTAAGGCCGTGGCGGCGTGCGCTTTTCCTTATCCATGTAGGATGGAAATACGCGCTTTCAAGGACTACGTTCCTTGTAGTCTCATACGTGCCGCTGCCCTTTCCGCCAAATACGCCGGCTATGCACATGGCATCTTCCTCGTTGCATATTGCAAGGTCGTGTGAGCCGAGCTTGTGCTCTACTCCGTCCAGTGTAACGAACGGTGTGCCTTCAGGCATGGTCTTGACAACAATATGATGGCCTGCCACCATGTCGGCATCAAAACAATGCAACGGCTGGCCGTAAGCCATCATTATATAATTGGTTATGTCTACGATGTTGTTTATCGGGCGCAGGCCTATCACGCGGAGCCTGTCTTGCAGCCATGCCGGGCTCTCCTTGACCTCGCAATCGGTTATGCTTACGCAGGCATAGCGTTTGCAGGCGTCATGGTTCTCTATTGTCACCTTTACAGGCAGGTCATTGTTGTCAACGGCGAAACCATTGCAGTCAGGACGATGCAGCGACGTTTCATAGCCATTGCGTACCAACCATGCGTAAAGGTCGCGCGCTACGCCCCAGTGAGACAGCGCGTCGGCACGGTTGGCGGTTATGTCAATCTCGATGAGCCAGTCGCTCTCCAAGTTGTAATATTCCGCCGCAGGCTGGCCTACCTTTGCGTCTTCCGGCAACACTATTATGCCATCATGGCTTGTGCCCACGCCTATTTCGTCTTCGGCGCATATCATGCCGTAACTTTCAACGCCACGCAGTTTGGATTTCTTTATCACAAATTCCTTGTCGCCATCATACAGGACGCAGCCCAAGTCGGCCACTATAACCTTCTGCCCTGCGGCAACGTTCGGAGCTCCGCATACTATCTGCGACGGCGTTTCACGCCCAAGGTCAACCGTTGTGACATGCAGATGGTCTGAATTCGGGTGGGGTTCGCAGGTAAGCACTTTGCCTACATACAAGCCTTTAAGTCCGCCCTTGATGCTCTGCACTTCCTCCAAGGCGTCTACTTCAAGTCCGGTAGATGTAAGGGCGTCGCAAACTTCTTGAGGCGTAAGGGTGAAATCAACGTATTCCTTAAGCCATTTATAAGATATGTTCATCGCGAATTGATTTATGCAATTTTTAAACCGACCGCAAAAGTAGTAATTTTTAATCACTTACACAAAAGTTTGCGGTAAAAACAACAGGTTGTGCCTTAATCGTGCTTTAAACGTGGCGGCAATGATTACCGCCATGAAAGCCAGACTACTCTCATACCCGTCATGGTGCGTTGTTTTTGCAGATAGACGTACAACGTCTGCGGTTCTTCTACGACCTTGCGCCTAAGGCTGGAGGCGTTGAGAAGATGCAGCCCGTCATCATGCCACACGGCGAAGCCTATGTGCTGTATGTCAAGTCCTTTCAGCGTGGTGGTAAGGGCTATGATGTCACCGTCTTTTACCGTGTTCCGTAATAAAGACGTATTCTTTACTGCGGATTTAGGAATGTATTTGAATGCCAGCTTGTTAAGGCTTCTTTCCGTTTCTGCTATTTGCGGCACGTATTCAGGGTTTTCCTTCAGCATTTTGTATTTGCTTGGGTATGTTGACATATAATATACGTTGATTTTCTGAGTTGCTGAAAACGGTGGCACCGGCGACTGTATCTCACGGCACAAGCCCTTGGCTGTGTTGTCTTCTATCCAGTCAGTAAAGTAATGCAGTCGGCTTACATAATGTGGAACACCACCGCCACGGTAACGTATCTTCTGCAAATTGGCGCAGAATGCACCGAATGAATAGGCTTTTTGCCTGACGCACATGGTCAGGGCCACAACGTTTTCTACATACGTGGTACAGTCAAGCTGCCTAAGGTTGACAACAAGACGCTCGCGCTTGTTTACTTCAAGAGTGTGCGCCACGTAAGGCAGGCCAAGCAATTTGCGTGCAAAATATATCGTGAAATTCGTCCCTTCCGCCTGGAGGCGTGCGCTGTTGAGCAGTGAAACGACCTTCATGCTGTCCGATTTGCTGTATTGTACATACTCCGCGACACTTTGTTTGACGCTGTTTTCATTTGATGAGGCATGTTGCCATGTCGGCTTTTCGCCACAGACATGCACACAGGCAAAGACCATGCAGAAGGCCGTTGATATGAGAATGCGATATGATTTGTTCATGAACAATTTATATTTGAAGATGCTTGTATTTGTAAAAGACCGTCAATAGCGCCCTCAAAGGCCGTCTTTGACCGGGTTAAAGACGGCCTTTGAGAATGCCAAAGACGGCATATTGGAAAGCGTATTGAATGAAAGCTTGTCAGAATTTGCCTAAAACCCTGTCCATCACCCAGTTAACAGGAGTGGTCGAGACGCTCGTACATGAGCATACGCCTATACCCTGCAAGTCTTCAATCACGGCTTTTATTATCGGCAGCTGCACGTATGGAGGGTTGGGTACGGTGATGCTTGTAGTGCCTTCGCTTGTCACGAGCTGGATAGGGTCGTAATTGTAAACCGAGAAACACAGCATTCCCTTGTCCCCGATTACTTCTATGCGGTCCTCCTTGGCCGACTTATGTCCGACGAAACACCACGAGCCGCTTCCCGGCAGTCCGCTCTCAAAGCGGAAACACGCACTGACGCTGTCTTCTGCCTGATACAGGCCGGCGCGGTTGGCGCACATGCCTTCTGCCTCGACTATGACCCCAAACAGGTCTTGCAGCAAGTCGAGCTGGTGAGGAGCAAGGTCGTAGAAGTAGCCGCCGCCGGCAATGTCGGGCTGCAAACGCCACGGAAGGGTTGCTCCTGCCGAGTAGTCAAGGTCGCGTGGAGGGCAAGAGAACCTTATTTGTACGTTCATTATGTCGCCAATCACTTTTTGTTGTATGATGTCCTTCACCTTCTTAAAATATGGCAGGTATCTTCTGTAATATGCCACGAAGCAAGGAACTCCCGTCTGTTCGCTTACACGGTTTATCCTCGCGCAATCGTCATAATTGGCCGCCAACGGCTTTTCCACATAGACAGGCTTGCCGGCACGCATCGCCATAATGGCGAATGTGGCGTGGCTTGAAGGCGGCGTGGCTATGTAAATGGCGTTTACGTCAGGGTCGTTGATAAGCTCTTGGGCGTCGGTGTACCATCTTTTCACATGGTGGCGTTCGGCGTATGAGCGTGCCTTGTCGGCGTTGCGGCTCATCACGGCAATCACTTCAGAGCCTTCAACATCATTGAAGGCAGGCCCCGACTTCTTTTCTGTAACTTCGCCGCAACCTATAAATCCCCATTTTAGAAGTTTCATTACATTATTATATTAGATGTATTGTTTTTATAAAAATGGCAAACTGCCATTTGATTGGCGTACATGGAGATGACCGCGTCGGGCATATCTCCATCCTACAACCGCTTATTTTCGGGCAAAGTTAGCAAATTTTATCCATATCATAGTTTCATATTATTAAGAATATTGCTACCTTTGTGGCAAAAATACAACATTTGACGCATTGTCGGGGTTAAAGCGAAAGCTAAACAACCATCAGATACGTCAATGCAATATAAAAACACATTAGCATGGATAATCTAAAACAAGCCTCGATAAGCAAAAGCCGCAGCTACACGGCTTGCCTGTCTGAAGCGCACAGCATGTTCTTCGACAATGTCCGAACCATATTCAGCCGTACTTGGATTTACTGCCTTGCATTGGCTCTTGTGTCGGCCATGTATCTGTCACTCTATATACACGTCATGCTTTATGGTAACAATACAGGAGTTACAATAGCGTTGTGCGTGGCGTCACTTGTAACCTTGGCAGCTGAAATAGCATATTACGCAAAGGTAATTAGCCTCGTTAATGGTCGCCCGATGAAATGGAACATCGCAAGATGCACCAACATAGCGGCCTGCTACATAGCATTTTGCGTTGTGCTTGTCTCGGTTTATGCTTTCGTGGCTTATGGCGTGGTTATGGCCAAACAGCCAGTTAGTTTGGTGGAGATGCAGCCTCTTTTCTACATATTTGGAGGTGTGTCCATAATTGTAATGTTTCTATTGCTTCCGTTCATATATGTGGCTATGAAGTATCTTATGGAACCAGAAAGCAGGCTTGGTAAGATAATATTCAAGTCATATAAAACCGGATTGCGCCATTGGGGACTGATATTCACGGCATTGTTCATTGCTACACTTTGTGCTTCAGTCTGCGCAGTGCTTGTCTCAATACCTATGTTCATAGTCTTGGCCGCAAATTCATTTTCGGTATATGGTGTGAACTTCATCGGCGACCCTACCGGCCTGCCGTCTTATTTTACGGAAATACAGCTTGTTGTTTTCACACTGACGTTTTTTATATGGGAATATGTAAATATCTTTATCCTTTTTGTATGTTATTTCCTTTATGGCAGCATAAGTACGAAGGAAAAAGAAAAGAAAGAGTTGGTTAAAGAACTAAAAGGTTGAAATAACGGCTATGGGAAAACAACGCATCTTATTTATCGACCGTGACGGAACGCTTGTTGAGGAACCGTATGACGAGCAGGTGGATTCGTTTGACAAATTGAAGTTTGTAACCGGGGTTTTCCGTAACTTGGGCTTCATACGTTCACGCCTTGATTTCCGCTTTGTCATGGTGAGCAATCAGGACGGTTTAGGTACAAGTTCTTTCCCCGAAGAAACGTTTTGGCCTATACATAATTTCATTCTGCAAACTCTTGCCGGTGAAGGAATTACTTTTGACGATATTCTTATAGACCGCCATTTTCCCGAAGACAACCATCCTTGCCGTAAGCCAGGAACAGGTATGCTTACCGAATATTTGAACAATCCGGAATATGACATAAAAGGAAGCTTCGTCATAGGCGACCGCGACACAGACCGACAACTTGCTGAAAATATAGGTTGCAAGGCTCTTATACTCGGTAAAGACGGCATGACATGGGACAAAATAGCGGAAATATTATTCGCCGGTGAACGTGTGGCAGAAGTAAAAAGGACAACCCATGAAACCGATATTCATGTGTTGCTGAATGTTGACGGGACTGGCAAATGTGACATATCTACCGGTATAGGCTTCTTTGACCACATGCTTGAACAGATAGGCCGCCATGGAATGATGGATTTGGTTATACAGACAAATGGCGACCTTCACGTGGATGAGCATCATACAATAGAAGATACAGCCATTGCATTGGGTGAATGCCTGAACAAAGCTCTCGGCGACAAGCGCGGAATGGAACGCTACGGCTACTGCCTGCCTATGGATGATTGCTTATGTCAGGTTGCACTTGACTTTGGAGGCAGGCCATGGCTTGTATGGGATGCAGAGTTCAAACGGGAAAAAATCGGTGAAATGCCAACTGAAATGTTTTTCCATTTCTTCAAGAGCCTTAGCGATGCCGCCCGCATGAACCTTAACATCAAAGCCGAAGGACAAAACGAGCACCACAAGATAGAAGGCATATTCAAGGCTTTGGCACGAGCACTCAAAATGGCTGTTAGGCGTGATATATACCATTATGAGCTTCCTACAACCAAGGGCATGTTGTGAGAACTTTATTATATCCATGCGCTAAAGCATGAATACGAACCTAGCTGAATAGTATAGCTGGATAGCCAATACGTATATAGGGAACAACGGAGCGGCCATGACAATGCCTCCATACAGACTTTTGAAAATGTCTCCGATGTTGGTTAATGTGCCGTTTGTTATTCCGTAAGTTAAAGACATTACAGTGACGGCAAACGCCAATAACGCCACTGCTGACGCACTGAATGCACTTGGAAACAGACTTCCAGACAGGCCGAGAAGAACCGCATGTGGCACAAAGGCAAGCAGGACAATTGTGAATGTAAAAGCGATGAGCACACAAAGTGCTGTATATAAAGCATGACGCTCTCGGCGACCAATGTCGGAACCGTTGAACAATGATACTATAACTTTATTCAAACCGCTTTTTGCAAGAGCACCGTATGCCATGGAGCATAGTATAATCCATGCAAGCAAACTGCCTGATATATTGTCAACGAATGTGCCCAAGAACCATCGTATGCCTTCACCGCTAAGCAAAGACCTTAGCGGTAAAGATGGCATAACCGTTACAATTGCCCACGATAATAAGACTAAGACCACCTGCAATATGGCTAATGCAGCCGCAACGCCAGGCAAAACATTCCGTTTCATACCGTATTCCGTAATTTATGGGCATTCATTATAACTTGTATCAATTATCGTCCGGATGTAAATTGTCCGCATCAAGTATATGCAGTTCGATAGCCCTTGTAACAAGTCGTGTGGCATTGACACCGATACCGCCATTGCCGTTAGGAAACAGTTTACGTACAAGCTCATTTTGCCTTTTCTCCAGACTTTTCACACCGAACGGCATCCCGTGCAGTCCTGTTATCTGTTCTTTGGTATATCCCAAGGCAAGATGACGTAAGAAACGTTCGTCATATTCGTCTATCTCATAATTTATGAGTGCCTCTTGGCGCATTATCTGGCTGTTCACGCTTTGCTTGAAACGCTTTATAATCACTTCGAGTATCGGCTGGTTGAACACAAGCTTGCGTCCACTCATCACGCTGGCAATGTCACCTCGTGTAAGCAGTTCTCCACTTTTTAGTATTATCCCGTCGCATCCTGCGTCAAGCGCGTCTACCCACAACTTCTCATTCAGTATTTCACCTGTGAAGATGAGTATTTTTACATCTCTGTGTACTTCCTTCGTGTGGCGGCATATCTCCACTCCAACCGTAGTGGAGCCGCCAAGTCCCAAGTCGAGCAGCACAAGGTCAGGCTTCTGCTGCTTCATCAAGCGCCAATATTCTGCCTCAGTGCTTGCTGTACCTATGATTTCAGCTTCAGGCACATCGTTTTTCAGTATGCCTTCGGTGCCTTTCAGTTCCAACGGTACATCCTCAACTATTATGACACTAAACTTTTCCATATTCATTGATACTTGTATATTTACCCGGTTATTATATTGCCGGTTTCGCAAAAACAAGATGTATAGATATGCCTCCGCTTGCCAATGGCTTTACCGTTATTCCGCATCCGTGGAGGTTGGTCTGCTCCGCTATTTCACGCAAAACTTGCCTGCAAATCATGAACGGAATATTGTGTACTGCCGGTGAAAAGAGTTCCCTGCATTGTCCTTCCGTAAGCTTTATTTCATTACTTGTAAACTCGATTGTCAGATACCTTGAGCCTAACGGCGATGTCGTCACAGACGAGTATGTACACTGGCATTGACGTTTGAGAACGTCAAACAAATATACTATAAGAGCCTTGTCACCAAGCACATATATGTCAGTTCCGAGCAAGCTTTTCAGCGGAACCGGCTTGCATTCAAAGTTTATTGCATCAGCCTGCCGCTTTACTTGTTTGCATAAGATTGAGTATAAGTCCTTGTAATATGCCACAACTTCGCTAACTGCATCAACGTTGGCATTTGAATTGAGCAACAAGCGGCTTATCTGTGAAGGGTAATACATCGTCTCATGTTTAAGTGTGCTCAAGCCATTGTCTATTACGTTGTTACAGACGTGCAACTTATCTTTCTCATATGATACTCTACGCAGTTCGTCTTCCGTGAACTCTATCGATTGGCGTTTTGCAATTCTATGCTTCACTGCATACTGCAAAGCTGTCTTTATTTTCATCATGATGCCATTCAACTCCTCAGGGTATTTTGACGTATCCACGGTGCTTATCATGTCAAGTTTTTCTTCGTCGGCCATGGTTGAAAGCAATATCTTATTGACATTGCGTATGTTGTCAGCACACAGGCGATAATACAGCACACGGCGGTAATACAGGAAGTAAAATGCAAAGACCGCAGCGGCAAGCATCACTACAAGCACTACCACTGCGACTGTCTTGTTGGTACCTGCGGCCTGCATTGTCAGACAATATTCTTCAAGCCCTTTGTTGTCGGCCGAACGTTCTTTGAACAGCCGTGTATAAACCATATTGTTGTATTCGTACAAATCCCATCGGTGTAGAGCAAGTGCCGCTACGGCGCTTTCGTTGCGAATGTCGAGGATTATGTCGTAGTCGGTCATGACCTTGTGTAGGAGCCATTGCAATTCTGCCGGCATGGCTGCACCGTTGTCTGTCGCTACCATAAGATGCTTTCCACCGGGATGCAATGACAGATAATAACGGTTAAGGCATACACGCGCCGAGTCTGCAAAGGCGAGTGTTCTTTCATAGCTTCCTGACAGGTTGCAATAATAAGCAGAGTCGGCGTATGCCCCGGCTTCACGCAAAAGCTTTGCGTCATTGGAAGCCGATAAATCCACACTGTATGTAAAGGCTAATAACAACGCCAGAAGTACACGCATTACTCCATACGGTAGCCGGAAGTAGAACCTGCTGCCCCTACCATTCACGCTCTCGGCCGACAAGCTGCATACATTGAATATTCGGCTTGTCTTTTTGTAGCGGTCAATGATACCTTTGCAGTTCATGAGCCCGAAGCCATGCCCGTTAGTAATCTTATGGCTGAATATTCCAGACAGTTCACTCTCCGACATTCCTATACCGGTGTCACTGACTGATATTTCTACATAGTCAGCGGCTTTGACTGCCGATATGTTTACAGTGCCGCCCTTTTGCGTAAATTTGCGTGCGTTGTCGGCAAGCGTGTTCAGCATGAATACGGTTAAAGCCTTGTCTGCCTTGACAACAGCGTCGGTCTGTTCCACTTCGAGGCTTATGCCTTTGAGACTGAACGACATACCAGACTTTGACAATATTGCAAACACATCCTGAAGGGCAAAACTCTCTATGTGCAAGTCAAGATGTCCCTGGCGCAACTGTATCCAGTGTGTGAGTACGGCGTTGTATTCGCCTATTTTACCTGCAAGCTCGGCCATATAAGCAAGGCGTGCTTGGCGAACATCGTCTGTATCGTTGCCGTTTTTCAATCTTTCCGCCTCGTTGATAATCCGGTCAATGAGCGGCATTATGCTGCTTGCCAAAAACACTTTTGCTTTATTGTCGAGCGTACGTCTTTTGTCTTTTTCCAGCTGCAATTTAGTTAATGATAGTTGCCCTATCAGCTCTTCGAGCCTGCTGTCGAGGTCAGAATCCTCTTTCTTTCTGGCTTGTTCCCAATTTCGCAACGGTGCGAGTAAATCATCTAAGTATGCAGCTCCGCGCCGGTGTTTTCCCCTTTTATCGAGCACGTACATCAGGACTCCCACAGCCGTTGCCAGAGTTAAAATTGCGACTATTAACCAATTAAGTTCGCTCGAAGTTCGCTCCAACTGCTCGGCGCGAGCTTCAAGCTGTCTGTCTTGCCTGGTGTACTCTTGTATGTCGAGATAGGCATTCCGGTTTATGTCGCTGTTGTTTTTGTCATTCATGGCAGAGTACACCATGCTAAGACACTTCTTTATACTGGCTACGAGGTCAGGTGCCCTGTTTATAGTTTTATCAGTGTAAAGTGCATTTTCAAGGCAAATGAGTGACGAATGATAGTCACCAAGCGCGAAATAGCATTGTGCCAATGTCCTGTATGCACCTGCTATCTGATACACGTCGCCATATGCTTTAAACATGTTGAGTGCCCTTTGCGCAAAGTATCCGGCCAACAAGCTGTCGGGCATGTTGTCATCATTGATGTAGGCCAAGGCCGCTTTGTTGTCGCGTGCCAATTGCAATCCGGTAGTGCGGTCAAGCAAGTGTTCGCTTATTGCTTGCAGGGCGTTGGCTTGCCAATACACCATGCCGCTGCGTTTGGCAAGCACGTAGCATTTCATAAGGTATTCAAACTCCCTTTGAGCCGTAGCAGCCTGCTTTCCGCCAAGTATGCCGCCACTGCCTATTTGATACAGGTAAGCGGCATATTGCGCCGTGTCTGATTGTATGCCTTCAGCCGGGTCAACATGTTTCATTGCTTCAGCCGACTGATGCTGAAGCCCGACATAATAATAATAGGTGGAGCTGACAATAAGATATTCGGTCCGTGCGTACACATAACGCTGCTTCATGCGGCAGTCCATGCCATCCTTTTCTTCCTCAATACGCCTTATGCGCCTTATTGCACGCTCACGGTAGTAGTAAAAGTCTTTGTTGCGCGACTGGCGTTGGCACAGGCGCATGTGCTGCACATCGGCCACAAGCTGTTCTACCTGGTTGTCTGTTGCGGCCAAAGCGCTGTCAAGGCGGGCTGCAGCAAGACCATAGTCCATCTGGGCAATGTCGGCAAAGGCGAGGTTGTTATACGCCTCCGCCCTACCCGACGGATACCCGGCAGCCAAAGCAAGTGCTTTTAAAGCGAAGCTGCTAACCGAGTCTATGTTGCGGTAATGGTAAGTGTATGCCAAATCGTTCAGCCTGTCTACTCCGGCGTCGCCATGCCGTGTACAAGCCGAAAACAGAAAAAGGCCCAATAGGCCGGCAAGCACTATTGGGCCTTTGAGTATGCGTATGTCAAGCGCGAGCCTTGGCAATGTAACCCAACGCCTCCTTACACTTGTCGGTTATTGCCTGCCAGTCGCCTGCGGCCACTACGTCCTTGGGGAACAGCTTTGAGCCCATGCCAACGCAGAACACGCCGGCCTTGAACCAAGAAGTAAGGTTCTCTTCGTCAGGCGATACACCACCGGTCACCATCAGCTTCGACCAAGGCATCGGGGCAAGCAGTCCTTTTACCAACTTCGGGCCGAGCACGTCGCCGGGGAATACCTTGCACAGGTCGCAACCCTTCTCCTGGGCGAAACCAATTTCAGACACGCTGCCGCATCCTGGGGTATATGGAATAAGGCGGCGGTTACAAACTGTTGCTATGTCGGGATTGTACAACGGACCTACCACGAAGTTGGCACCCAGCTGGATGTACAGTGCAGCCGTGGCCGGGTCAACAACAGAGCCTACGCCGAGTGCAAGCTCGGGGCATTCTTTTGCGGCGAACTTAACCACTTCGCCAAACACCTCGTGGGCGAAGTCGCCGCGGTTGGTGAACTCGAACGCGCGCACGCCGCCGTCGTAGCAAGCTTTCACAACCTTCTTTGCTATTTCCACATCCTTGTGGTAGAATACGGGCACCATTCCCGTAGCGCCCATCTTCTGCAATACTGCTATCTTATCAAACTTTGCCATAATGTCTTTTTTAGTTAAGAATTAAGAGTTAAGAATTAAGAAATCATTTGCTATGGCATTCCATTCTTCATCCTTAATTCTTAGCTCTTAATTCTTAAAATTCTTAGCTCTTAATTCTTAATTCTTAACTTTTAATTCTCATCATCTCTGCACGCGTCCCGAAGCGTCGCCGCCTGCAAGGTTCTCCACCTCGGCAGCCGACATCAAGTTGAAGTCGCCAGGTATGGTATGCTTCAAAGCCGAAGCGGCAACGGCAAACTCGAGAGCCTTGCCCTGGTCGCCGGGATATGTCAACATGCCGTGTATGAGGCCACCAGAGAACGAGTCTCCACCGCCTACGCGGTCGATAATTGGCAATATGTCGTAACGCTTGCTCTGGTAGAACTCCTTACCGTCGTAGATAAGCGCCTTCCAGCCGTTATGACTTGCAGAGAGCGACTCACGCAGAGTTGACACAACATACTTGAAGCCGAACTCCTGCATCATGCCCTTGAATATGCCGTAGTAACCCTCGGCGTCAGTCTTGCCGCCCTCAACGTCGGCCTCAGGCTTGAAGCCGAGGCAGAGCTGTGCGTCCTCCTCATTGCCTATGCACACGTCAACATACTTCATCAACGGTTTCATGATGCTTTGCGCCTTCTCCGAAGTCCACAGCTTCTTGCGGAAGTTAAGGTCAACGCTTACGGTAACGCCGTGACGCTTTGCAGCCTCGCAGGCCAGGCGGGTCAGCTCGGCAGCTTTGTCGCTTATGGCCGGAGTGATGCCGCTCCAGTGGAACCACTGCGCGCCTTCCATAATCTCGTCGAAGTTAAAGTCTTCGGGGTCAGCCTCTGATATTGCGCTGTGTGCACGGTCGTATATAACCTTAGAGGGGCGCATACATGCTCCGCTCTCCAAGTAATATATGCCCACACGGTCGCCACCACGGGCAATATAGCGCGTATCAACGCCATAACGGCGCAGCGCATTTACGGCGCACTGGCCTATCTCGTGCTTGGGCAGCTTGGTTACGAAGTAAGCCTCATGCCCGTAGTTGGCAAGACTTACGGCCACGTTGGCCTCGCCTCCGCCGTAAACCACGTCGAACACGTCGCTCTGTACAAACCTCTTCTGTCCGGGAGAAGACAGGCGGAGCATTATCTCGCCCAATGTTACTACTTTTGCCATTTTCTAATGTTTTAGTTTTTTGATGTTAATAGATTTATATTAGATTTGTTTTTTGGTTTACAAAGTTAATACTAAAATTTGTCATGAGCAAAGAAAAGGACAAAAAATCACATCTTTTCATATACTATGCGAAGCCGGAAATAAAACTGACGGCATAAAAATGATGTATCAAAAAGCAATGTAATTCACCGAAATGCAAGCATTGTGTCAAAATGAGAATGTACGACATTTCTGTCAAAATAGAAAAATGAGGACAGTATGGGCTGTTCTTTTTGTCGCCAAAAGAGATTGATATTGTTCTGTTTTTCGGCAAAAGAAGCGGTAAAAGCGGTCTTTTAGCATGTGAAAGACCATCTTCAGGCACGGGAAAGGCCGTCTTCTCGGCTGACGGATACCGTATTCGTCGCCAACAAAGGCCGTTTTTACAGTTTCCAACAGTCGTTTTTGTTGCACACTTCAGCTGTTTTATCTGTAACGTTTTGATTTTATGGTTTTTAATATTGCACACTCTATTTTCGCGTATTTACGTCCGAAGGATAAATATTTTGCAACGAGGCCGTTCTACGACGTCAAGCAAAATCAAAGTGTAAGGGATATTGTCGTTCCGACGACAATCAGCACAAAGCCGAATGTACGTATCAAGAATGGCGCACGCCAATAGTGGTACACATACGCGTACGCCTGCCGATATGCCGGTGTTTATTCCTTGCGACAAGCCCCAATTACATAATAATATATAAAACTGGCCGTAAGCGTCAAGTTTACCGTTTTTTATTGCTACATTTGCAATACAATTGTCATACATGAAAAGTATCTGATTTCAAACGATATCGACTAAAACTTAAATTGTAATGAATAAATCACTGATTACCAGTATCTTTACACTGTGTACTACGTTTGCCGTGCAGGCGCAGGAAACGGTCAACGTAACCGTGACAAACGGCAGCGGAAAAGATAGGAAATGCGCCCCCGTCGTGCTTCGGCTCGACAAGTTCGGCATGGACGTAAGGTCGGCATTAGTTACTGCCGACGGTACTGAAACGCCCTGCCAGCTTGACGATATAGACCAGGACGGACGCGCTGACGAGCTGTGCTTCCTCGCCGACGTTGGTGCCGGAGCGCAGCGCAGATTCTGCGTGACGCTGTACGAAACGGGGAAGCCACGCACCTACGAGCCGCAGGTGTATGCTGAGATGCTGCTCAAAAACAAGAAGATTAAGGCTGAAAACAAGCAGAACCTGTATATATCCGGACTGACGGTTGACAACGGCACAAACCCGTACTGGCAGCTGCACCACCACGGAGCAGCCTTCGAGAACGAGCTGGTAGCCTACCGCATATACTTCGACCACCGCCAGACGGTTGAAATATACGGTAAGTATCGCCGTGGACTGGAGCTTAAGCAGACGCAGTTCTACCCTGATGCGGAACAGAAGGCGGCCGGATATGGCGACGACGTGCTATGGGTCGGCTCCACACTGGGGTTAGGCACGCTGCGTGGATGGGACGGGCATACGCCTACGATGCTTGACAACGTAGAGCAGCGCAGCCAAAGGATAATAGCACGCGGCCCTGTGCGTACCATCATTGAAGTGAAGGACAAGGGCTGGACCCCACTGACCGAAGCTCCCGGCGTCACGCCTGTGGATATGACGGCGCTGTACACGCTGTATGCGGGTAGGCGCGAATGTTCAGTTGACGTAAAGCTTGACGGAGCTACCGATGGCATGAGGCTGGCCACAGGCTTCATCAACGTAAAAGGTTCTACGGAGTTTTCCGACAAGAGAGGGCTGCGCGGATGTTGGGGGACGGACTGGCCGGTATCTGCAAAAGACAGCATTGGGCACAAGCGTGAGACCGTTGGATTAGGCATATATATCCCAGAAAAGTACATTGTGAGCGAAGAGCCTGCCGATAAACACAACTATGCCTACGTAGTAAAGCCTGTTGAGGGAGAACTGCATTACAAGATAACTTTTGGCAGCGACAACGAGGCATTTGGTTACCACAGCCGTGAGGAATGGTTCGCTTATCTGAGGGATTGGAAGTCTGACATGGAAAAACCTATGGAGATAGCGATTGAAAGTAAAAAATGAAAAGCGGAAACTCCACAACCTCAGTAAGGCTTTGGGGATTTCACATTTTAGCTTTTACCTCTTAACTTAAATGGGTTTGATTAAGCGCATAATAAAGATAATGGTATGGGGCGTCGTTGGATTATATCTGGCGGCGGTGATAATGGTGCGCACGCCTCTTGTACAGCAATGGCTTGGAGGAAAGGTTGCGGCGGCCATAGGCAAGAAACTTGACACGAGGGTTACTGTAGACAAGGTGCACCTTGGACTGGTGAACAGGTTTGTAGTTGACGGTATTGACGTGTACGACAAGGATGACCGGCTCATGATAAGTGCGTCGCGTATAGCCGCCAAGATTGACATAGGCCGACTTGTCGGCGACGGACGTGTACTCGTGTCGTCAGCGCAGGTTTTCGGTTTCAATGGCGTGTTTTACCAAAAAGACGGCCGGACAAAACCCAACTACCAGTTTGTGCTCGATTCGCTTGCTTCCAAGGATAAAAGCAAGAAAACAGACCTTATGGTCAGCATAAATTCGCTCGTGGTTAGACACGGCGCAATAAGGTTTGACCGTTACGACATACCCCCTACTCCAACGCGCTTCAACACTGCGCACATAAACATAAGCGACATAAGCGCACATATAATGATACCCTATTATACGGCAGACAGTTCTGCCGTGTCGTTGAAGAAGCTGTCAATGAAAGAAGCATCGGGGCTTGACCTGCGCAAGTTAAACTTCGACCTGAAATATGACGGTACGCACGCATTGCTGACAAACTTTAACCTGTTGCTGCCAAACACGACATTCGGAATAAACAGGCTGGAAGCCAGATATAAAAAGCAGGACGGCAAACCTGACTTGGCTACGTTAAGGTATAATGGAGAAATAAAGTCGGCAAAGGTGACATTGGCCGATGTCGCGTACCTTGTTCCGGAATTAAAGACGTTCACCACTCCGCTATATATAAGCACAACTTTCAACGGTACGTCCACACAGGCAAACATGTCTGCAGTCAACATACATACGGCTGACGGTGGCATCAAACTCGCAGGACACGGACGGATTGTGCATACAGGACAAGGAACGGCATGGGATGCACAGATTGGTACACTTGACTGCACTGCCGAAGGCATAAAGCAGACGATTGAAAAACTGCCATTAGGCGGCAGCAAACTGCAAGAGACGCTGACGCGTCTTGGTGACATACACTATAATGGCGGCATCGGCGGCAAGCAAGGCAGCCTTCACGCCGACGGTATGCTGGATAGTGGCATAGGCCAGGCAAGACTGAATATCAAGCAACATGGCACACTTATTGAAGCACATATAAGCACAGGTGGGCTTGATGTCGGCAGCCTGTTGGACAACGACAAACTGGGAATTCTGGCTACTACGGTAAACATTAGTTGTGAAACGAGCGGTACAGGCATCTCAAGCATACGTGTAGATGGCAAGTTTCCACGTATCGACTATAACGGTTATTCATACACAAACATTACTGCGGATGGCATATATGACAAGACCACGTTCAACGGCACGCTTGGTATGGATGACCCCAACGGACAAATCAGTATCAGCGGTAACATGAAATTCGGAACCGCACAAGTTGCCAACATTAAAGCGGAGATAAGAAAACTCAACCCGGCAGCCCTGAAAATAACCGACAAGTGGAAAGATGCAAAATTCGACCTCGACATCAGTGCTGATACACATGTGTCAAACAAAGAGGACAATCTATTCAAAGGGCGTATTAGCATAAAGAACCTCACCATGTATTCGGACGAGAAGAAATATATGCTCGATAGCCTTACCTTGACAGCTATGAGCGGCAGGCTCATGATGGATAGTGACTTCGGCAAGGCCTACTTGGTTGGCAAGTACAAGCTCGCCACATTATACCAAAGCATCCATAACATGTTGCACTCAAAACTGCCGTCCGTCTTCAACGGCGGTAATAAAGCAGACAATAAGTTCACATTAAAGGCAGAGATAACAAAGTCAGATTGGCTCAATGCCCTATTGGGTGTACCGCTCGAATTTGGCTCGCCGCTGCGTATAACTGCCGGACTGGATGACAGCCAAGGAACGATGAACCTTGTATGTACTTCTGACAAACTTACATATGACGGCAGTCCGTATGAAAATGTAACAATAACGTCAACAACCGATGTTGACGTTATGTCAATGAATGGCAGCGTGAGGAAAGTAATGGACAACGGACATAAGTTAGACCTTACACTGCGTGCTGATGCGGCGTATGACAGGCTCACCACGTCGGTAAACTGGGACAACAACCAACCAAAGCCAATGAAAGGACAGCTCAATGCCGAGACAACATTCGTAAATAAGGAAGGAGGACTGCGCGATATAGTAATCGAAGTAAAACCCTCTAACGTATTGGTAAATGACACGGTGTGGAACGTTTTACCTGCCGACATATTGTATAGCAACGGCGACCTTGCCATCGAGCATTTCGCCATAGAACATAACAGGCAGCACATAAAGATTGACGGGAAGGCGACAAAAAGTGCCAACGACTCCATTACAATTGACATGCAGGATGTAGACGTAAGCTACGTATTAGGCCTTGTCAATTTTCACTCTGTCGAGTTCGGAGGCCATTTGACAGGCAAAGCCTTTGTTAAGTCAGTGTTCTATGAACCAGACGCATACGCCAATCTCATGATAGACAGCTTTACTTTTGAACAAGGTAGACTCGGACGGCTTGATGCCAGCGTTAAATGGAACAAAGAAGGCAGGCAGATTGACATCGATGCACACGCAGATGATGTAAACGGGGCGCGTACCGTAATAAGCGGATACGTATCACCGGCGAACAACCGCATAGACCTTGGCATCACGGCTGAAGACACAAACATAGAATTCTTAAAAAGCTTCTGCGGCAATTTTATGGATGACATAAGAGCAAAAGCCAACGGTAAAGTAAGGCTACATGGTCCTTTCAACGCCATAAACCTGACGGGCACACTCGTTGCAGACGGTACGACGCTCATAACACCTGTCAACGTTGAATACACACTGGTTAACGATACGATACGATTTATGCCGGACAACATTGTATTCCGCTCTGATACAATACGCGACCGTAACGGAAACATCGGTATTGTAAATGGCGCATTGCACCATAAGCATTTGAGTCATCTGACATATGACATCAATATCGCAACGCATAACCTACTGTGTTATGACACAGACGGCTATGGCAACGACTCTTTTTATGGTACGGCATACGGCACAGGTACATGCTCCATAATGGGACGAGGGGGAAGGATTGACATTGACATAGACATTACTCCTGACAAAAACTCATTCATCGAATATAACGCTACCAGTCCGGAAGCAATAGCCGACCAACAGTTTATAACATGGCACGACAAGACCAAGCGTACAGTAAACACAGATTCTACCGCCGTGGTTATGCACACAGATACCATAAGCACAAAATCTGTTGGTGACATACCGTCAGATATGCACATCAACTTCATTGTGAACATGACACCTGACGCCTCTCTGCGTGTATTGATGGACAAGAATACTAACGACCGCATCTCATTGAACGGCAGTGGAACGATACGTGCAGAATACTTCAACAAAGGCTCGTTTGACATGTTCGGAACGTTCCTTATTGACCACGGCACATATACACTGACTATACAGAATATAATAAAAAAAGTATTCCAATTCAGTCAAGGCAGCACGATAATATTTGGAGGTGACCCGTATGACGCTCTGCTTGACCTGCAAGCTGTCTATACCGTAAATGGCGTGCCGCTGGCTGACTTGCAATTGGGAAACAGTTTTACGAGCAACAACGTCAGGGTAGATTGTCTCATGAATATTAGCGGAACACCACAATCGCCACACGTTGACTTCAACATTGACATGCCAACCGTCAACGAGGACGCAGAACAGATGGTACGCACTGTTATCAACAGCGAGGAAGAAATGAACCAGCAGGTTGTCTACCTGCTTAGTGTTGGACGATTTTACATGCCAGGCAGCAATAATTCCAATGACCAGGAACGGCAAAACCAGACAAGCTTAGCCATGCAAAGCCTTTTAAGCGGTACTATCAGCCAACAAATCAATACCATACTTGTAAGCCTTGTAAAGAACAACAACTGGACTTTCGGAGCCAATATCAGTACCGGAGACGAAGGTTTCAACAATGCCGAATATGAAGGAATTCTGTCAGGCCGCCTTCTCAACAACCGCCTCATAATAAACGGACAGTTCGGCTATCGCGACAACAAGAATGCCACAACATCGTTCATAGGTGACTTCGACATCAATTACCTGCTCCTGCCTAACGGCAATATTGCTTTGAAAGTGTACAACCAAACGAATGACAGATACTTCACCAAGTCTTCGCTGAACACGCAGGGTATAGGTATAATACTGAAAAAAGATTTCAACTCGTTGATGGAACTGTTTGGACTGAAAAGGAAACGAAATATAACAATACAAACCGAGCAAGACAAACGGTAATATAAAAACGGCGGACAAGCAATATTGCACATGCTTGTCCGCCGTTTTATATTTAAATAAAAGTCTGTCAACTGCCGAAAATAAAATTACTTGGCGTTCTCTATTTCGTAATTGTCGGGTTTTATCGCTGCAAAACGAAAATCTTTTTTATCAACATTCTTTATTGAATAATTGCCGGCCTTGACATATTTCTCTTTCATCTTCTTGTACTTCTTTTCTATATCCTTGCGTTTAAGGGCGAAACTTATTATGCAAGTCCGATGTTCTTGTCCAATGTTTGTAAAGTAATTTTTCAACTGATATGAATAGTTGTCGCGGCTTATCAAGAACTTTGTCTTATCGTTAATCCACGCACTGTCAATTTCTTGAATGTCCGTAAAATAGACTATTGAGTCATTAAACGAAGCTGAAAAGCCGAAAGCATATATCTTTGGCACGCATACGGCCTTAGCCGAAGCACTTGTAAATGAACCAACAGCAGCCACCAATACAATGGCAGCAATGATGTTTTTGCACAATTTCATACCTATTGTTTATAATTATCCTTATTGTTTGTTCTCACTTATTGTCCCAAATAAGACTTCAAGAGCTTGTTTTGGGTATTGTGGCGCAGCCGCCTTATCGCCTTTTCTTTTATCTGTCTTACACGTTCACGCGTCAGACCATACTTGTCTCCTATTTCTTCGAGTGTCATCTCCTGTTGGTTGATACCGAAAAAGGCTTCTATTATATTGCGTTCCCTCTCGTTCAATGTTTGAAGCGCACGGTTGATTTCTTCACGCAATGATTCCAACACAAGTTTTCTGTCTGCCATCGGAGAATCGTTGTTGGGCAACACATCCAAAAGGCTGTTGTCCTCACCGTCTGCAAACGGGGCGTCAACAGAAACGTGGCGACTGTTCACCTTCATTGCTTCCTCTATCTTGTCATGAGGAATGTCAACGTTGTCAGCTATCTCGTCTATGCTCGGGCGACGTTCATGCTCTTGTTCGAACTTGTTGAGTATACGGTTTATTTTGTTCACAGAGCCAACCTGGTTGAGCGGCAGACGTACTATGCGGCTTTGTTCGGCAATGGCTTGTAGGATGCTTTGGCGTATCCACCATACTGCATACGAGATGAATTTGAAGCCCCTTGTCTCGTCAAATTTTTCGGCCGCTTTAATCAGTCCAACATTTCCTTCGTTGATAAGGTCTGGCAGGCTTAAGCCTTGGTTCTGGTATTGCTTTGCTACGGAAACTACAAATCTCAAGTTTGCTTTCGTCAATTTCTCAAGCGCTTTGCGGTCTCCTTTCTTTATACGTTGAGCCAACTCTACTTCTTCTTCTACACTGATAAGCTCCTCATGGCCTATTTCTTGCAGGTATTTGTCCAACGAGTCACTTTCCCTGTTGGTTATTGATTTTGTGATTTTCAGTTGTCTCATTAGCATATAAATTTAAAGCAATTGCAAATTTAGTGATTTTTCATTTAATCGACAAACTTTTCCATCCTTTTTCTTTCAAAAATATTCAATGTGTAATATTAATGACAAAATCCCCATCCTGCCGTCTTGAGGATGGCAAGGATGGGGATTGGTACGCTTTTCAACTTATGATTTTACTCATTTTGAAGTGGTACGGCGAAGTAAGCCTTCTTTCCCGTAGGATAAATTCCTTGTATATAAAGTACCGGGTCTTTGCTTGTCGACGCGTCTTTCACTGCTTTTTGCAGGTCGGCTATGGTTTTCATAGGCTCGTCGTTGACTTTCTGTATTATGAAGCCCCTGTTTATGCCGGCATCCCTGAGGACACCGTTGTTCACCTTCATTACTACAAGTCCCGTGCTTATGTTAAGTTGTTTTTTCTCCGAAGTGTTTATTTCGCGGAAGTTTCCACCAAGGATGTCGAGGTCGGCTTTCTTCACTACGTTGGTATTGCCTTGCTCGTTCTTGAGTGTCACAGTTACGCTCTTGCTCTTTTTATCACGCATGTAAGTTATTGTAACCTTGTCTCCCGGACGCTTGTTGGCAAGATATTCCTGTAGCTCGGCCATCTTAGTAACCTTCTTTCCGTCAACTCCTGTTATGACATCGCCCTTCTGTAGTCCGGCTTCTGCTCCTGCGCCGCCGTCTTCTACGGAATCAACGTAAGCGCCCTGCATGGTTCCAAGGTCAACGTCCTTACCCTGCTCTTTCATCATGTCATGGTATACGCTTACATCATTGCCCCTCACTCCGAGTACGGCTCTCTGCACTGTGCCATACTTCTTGAGGTCGTCAACAACCTTGTTCATGATTGTTGTAGGTATGGCAAACCCGTAACCTGCAAAGTTTCCGGTAGAAGATACGAGCATGGTGTTTATTCCAACAAGCTCACCCTTTGTGTTTACAAGGGCACCGCCGGAGTTTCCGGGATTGATTGCGGCGTCTGTCTGTATGAATGATTCTATTGAATTGGGCCTGCCGCCTACGTTACGCGCCTTGGCACTTACTATACCAGCCGTGACTGTAGACTTGAGGTTGAACGGATTACCAACGGCGAGCACCCATTCGCCAACCTTCAATTCGTTGCTGTCACCGATGGTTATAGCTGGCAAATTCTTGCCGTCTACCTTTATAAGGGCAAGGTCTGTCGTTTTGTCAGCACCAATGATGCGCGCCGAAAATTCGCGGTTGTCGTCAAGCGTTACGGTCAGTTCGTCGGCACCCTCTACCACGTGGTTGTTGGTTACGATATAACCGTCAGGCGAGATGATGACGCCCGAGCCTGCACCTTCTTTCTTCGGAGTCTGGATTTTGCGCTGCTGCCTGCCACCGTTCCCGGGATTGCCGAAGAAGAAGTCAAACGGGTCAAATCCCCAAGGGTCAGAGTCCATTTCGACGGTTTGCACCTTGCTGTTCTGTAAATATTTGATGTGTACTACAGCAGGCAAAGCTTCCTCGGCAGCATACGTCAGGTCTACTGGCTGCGCCGCAGGCATGTTGTTCGTATTGGCATTCACCTTAATGAATGCTCCGGCTGAAAACACCACCGCGATAAGGCATATCGCATAAACGAAATAGTTAGATAGCTTTTTCATTTCCATTGTTATTTTCTTTTTAATTGGTACTTTCATTTTGATTTTCATAGCTGCAAATTTAGACGCAAATTTTGTTAATCTGTCATTTTGTCCTACAGATTTGTCCTCTTTTAACACAAAAAATATCACTGTTAACGGCTCTTAGTGAGACAAGGATATAATTTTACATTAGTTAGATAAAAGATGACTGACAACAGGCAATTTGTCCGATGGAAAAACGAAACATGGCATATCGCCTTGTCAAAGACCGTTAACAGCACGCCCAAAGGCCGTCTTTTGCATCTCAAAAGACGGCCTTTTATAAAATACTGGAAATCAAATGGTTACATTGCCGGTATGACTGACATGTTCAAGTGCCATGCCGTTACATAATTATATGTGGAAACGGTGTTTCCTCTTGGCCTTCCGCGGCGTAAACGGGCTGAACGAGCCGCCCGCGCCCTGCTTGCCGTCCCATCCCTTGACGGAAGCTCCTCCGTATGGAACTCCACGGTATTGGGCGTACCGTTGGCGTATTCCGTCCACATAGCCAACGGTTTCGGAGCCGCGCATATATCCGTGCCTGACAACCGGGTCGTTGTAAAATTCAGGCTTTTCCAAGGCCAAAATATAATAAGCCACGTCTTTCCACCTATGCGGATTGCGCCCGTTCTTGCGCGCCAAGGCCATAGCGTCTTGTACATGGAAGTAGCCACCGTTGTACGCGGCAAGCACGAACAGCTGGCGCTCGGCCTGGTTCTGTACGCTGCGGAAATATCCCGACAGCTCTCTCAAATATTCCGCGGCAGCGCGAACATTGTGTTCCGGGTCGTAAATTGACGAGCGCGGAAGGCCGAGATGGTCGGCCGTAGCAGGCATTATCTGCATCAGTCCGCAAGCTCCTGCCCATGAGCGCGCCTTCGGGTCGAAGCAAGACTCCTGATAACATTGTGCCGCCATGAGCCTCCAGTCCCATCTTGCCAACAGCGCGTAACGCTTGAACAGATGGTCGTAGTGTGATATTACGCCGCTCTGCCTGTTCAAGAAAGGTGAATATACATGCCTCTTGATGCTCTGTGCGGAGAACATGTAGCGTTCCTCGCGCTTGATGTCGTCATACATCGACGGCTTGAACCATGCGTCAAGGCTGTCTGCAAGTTCCTTATTCCCGTCGGCCACGGCCCATTGTATTCCCAAGGAATCCACTCCTGCTCCACAAAACAACAGCCCCTTGCCCGTATTCTGCTTCTTTGGCAAAGGTACGGCAATAAGGTCGGCATCGCCGTTTTCCAGGCGGCTTACCATTTCGGCCGTGTCCTTGCACACCTCAACGCGCAGCGATACGCCCAGTTTTTCGGCAAATTTCTCGCACAACAGATATTGTGTACCCATGCCACGGCCGCGGTAATCATAATAAGTTTCAGGGCCGGAAAGCGTAAGGATGATAAGTTCTCCGTTGCTTATAATGTCATCTACGGTAAAATTCAGGTTTTTCGGAACGCTGTCCTCTCCTACTTCACCCCACGGAGTAACTATCTTTTCCTTCTTCCCTTCAGAGCAAGAAAGCACAACCAGCATCGACACCATTATATATATGTATTGCAACAGGCGCGAAGAGGCTTGTCCAAATACCGTTATCATATCAGTGAAAGCAAAAGACTCGTTATTTACAGGGCACATCTTTATATTGACAAAAATACATGCAAAGACTGTAATTCTTATTATTTTGGGTACAAAAGTACAACAATTCTTGCAGATGTGCTTCAAAAAACGTACTTTTGCCAGACAATTTTAATTAATTTATAATTATGTTGCGCATAGCTGTACAATCAAAAGGGCGTCTGTATGACGATACGATGGGACTGCTGAACGAGGCAGACATCAAGGTAAGTTCGACCAAACGAACATTGTTGGTACAATCGTCCAATTTCCCGATAGAAGTTCTTTACCTCCGTGACGACGACATTCCGCAAAGCGTAGCCACCGGTGTGGCCGACATTGGAGTGGTCGGCGAGAACGAATTTGCCGAAAAGCATGAGGACGCAGAGATTGTATATCGCCTGGGATTCAGCAAATGCAGGCTATCGCTTGCCATACCAAAAGCCGTTGAATACAATGGTGTGGAATGGTTTGACGGCAAAAAGATTGCCACGTCTTACCCCGTAATATTGGGCAAGTATCTTGAGGAGAAAGGCGTAAAAGCCGACATACATGTGATAACGGGCAGTGTGGAAATCAGCCCGGGAATAGGTTTAGCCGACGGTATATTCGACATCGTAAGCAGCGGTTCTACCCTTGTCAGCAACAATCTGAAGGAAGTAGAAGTAGTAATGAAAAGCGAAGCCGTGCTTATAGCCAACAAACATTTGTGTGAAAGCAAACGCAAGACACTTGACGACATGCTCTTCCGTATAAAGGCTGTACGCAATGCAGAAGACAAGAAATACGTAAGGATGAACGCGCCGAAAGCCCGTCTGACTGAAATAATAAGCGTGCTGCCCGGTCTGAAAAGCCCTACCGTAATACCGCTTGCCGACGATGAATGGTGCTCCGTACACACCGTGCTCGACGAGGCACGCTTTTGGGAAATCATAGGGAAGCTGAAAGACATGGGCGCGCAGGGCATATTGGTAACTCCGATAGAGAAAATGATATTGTAACATACCATCGACCAAAGACACATCATTATGGAAAAATACATATATCCGCCACGCGACGAATGGAAATCGATAACTGCCAGGCCTCCAGTCGATACGTACCAGCTGCAAGATACGGTTCGCACTATACTGGAAGACGTAAGGCTTGGCGGCGACGATGCCGTTAAGCGGTATGAGAAAAAGTTTGACAATGCGCCGCTTGACAGCCTCATTGTGACGGAGGATGAAATCAACGAAGCCGTAAGGCAGACGCCTGAAGAATTACTGGACGCCTTAACCCTGGCTCATGACAACATCGGCAAATTCCACGCATCGCAACGTATTGCGGCAAAGAAGGTTGAGACCGCCCCGGGAGTAGAGTGCTGGCAAAGGAGCGTGCCGATAGAGAAAGTCGGCCTGTATGTGCCCGGTGGAACAGCCCCTTTGTTCAGTACGGTGCTCATGCTGGCTACTCCGGCCAAGATTGCAGGTTGCGGCGAGATTGTTATGTGTACCCCTCCGGGCAAGGACGGAACGGTAAATCCTGCCATATTGGCCGCGGCCAAGATAGCAGGAGTGCATAAGATATTCAAGGCCGGAGGCGTGCAGGCCATAGCCGCAATGGCATACGGCACGGAGAGCATACCACGGGTGTACAAGATTTTCGGCCCAGGCAACCGCTATGTCATGGCCGCCAAGCAGATGGTTTCGCTGCATGACGTAGCCATAGACATGCCGGCCGGGCCGTCGGAAGTATGTGTCATAGCCGACGACACGAGCAATCCCGCATACGTGGCGGCCGACCTCCTTTCGCAGGCGGAGCACGGCACTGACTCGCAGGTGCTGCTCATCACCACGTCTGAGACGCTTGCCGCCAATGTAGAAAACGAGATAGCAGCGCAGCTGAAAGCGTTGCCGAGACATGACATCGCCGCAAAGACGCTTGAAAACAGCAAGGTCGTAATAGTGAAAGACAAAGACGAAGCCATGGCCTTGAGCAACATGTATGCTCCGGAGCATCTTATCATCGCCACCGACGATTGCTTCACACTTGCCGACATGGTGGTCAACGCAGGCAGCGTATTCCTCGGCAAATATGCCTGCGAGAGCGCAGGCGACTATGCAAGCGGCACCAACCATACCCTGCCAACACACGGATATGCCACCGCTTATAGTGGAGTAAACCTCGACAGCTTCATCAGGAAGATAACCTTCCAGCACCTTACGGCCGACGGCATAAGGCACATTGGCCGTGCCGTGGAGGTAATGGCCGACAAGGAGAGCCTGTATGCGCACAAGAATGCCATGACTCTAAGGATAAAAGACATATTGAACAACTGACGACATGAGACCATTAGAACAATTAGTACGTCCCAACATACTTGCGCTGAAACCATACAGCAGCGCACGCGACGAGTTCGGAGGCAGAGGTGCAAAGGTTTTTCTCGATGCCAACGAAAATCCTTACAACACCCCGTTCAACCGCTATCCCGACCCCTTGCAGCGTGAATTGAAACGACGCCTGGGCGCCGTGAAAGGCGTTGCAGCAGAAAACATATTCCTCGGCAACGGCTCCGACGAACCGATTGACCTGGCTTACCGTTGCTTTACACGTCCGGGTATTGACAATGTTGTCGCCATCGAGCCAACATACGGCATGTACAAAGTATGCGCAGACATCAATGATGTGGAATACAGAACAGTGCTTCTTGACGACACATTCCAGACTACGGCCGACCGCCTGCTTGCCGCATGTGACAAGAATACCAAGCTGATATGGATTTGTTCGCCTAACAATCCTACCGGCAACAACATCGACCGGCAGGAAATAATAAAGACACTGGAAGGCTTTGACGGCATTGTCATCGTTGACGAGGCCTATTCCGACTTCTCCGGCGAGCGTCCGCTGCGCCTTGACTTGGAGAAATATCCCAACCTCATCGTGCTCAACACCATGAGCAAGGCATGGGGATGTGCCGCCATAAGGCTCGGCATGGCCTTTGCGCAGAAAGCCATCGTTGACGTGTTCAACAAGGTGAAATACCCTTACAACGTCAACATGCTAACCCAGAAGCAGGCCATGGAGGCGCTGAAAGACCCGTTCGAAGTGGACAAATGGGTCAAGATTATATTGCTCGAACGCAGCCGTATGATTGAGGCGTTCAACCTTCTGCCGTCCTGCAAGAAGGTTTATCCGACAGACGCAAACTTCTTTCTCGCCCTCTTTGACGACGCCCAGACCGTCTACGACTACCTCAAGGAGAAAGGGATAATCGTGAGAAACCGCACGCGCGTCACCCTGTGCGAGGACTGCCTGCGGATAACCATAGGCAGCAAGAGCGAGAACAACGAGCTGCTTGCCGCACTGCGGCTGTACTGAACACGGTGAAACCTGAAACGGCCGTTTGCTTACACATTGATTTTTGTTGACGCTCCACAGGCGCGTTATTTTGAAATTTAAACCGTTTGGGCGCAATACGCCCAAATAGAGTGTGCAAACGTAAGTATCTGACACTGCGAACGTTAATGCGCCCAGATGTGCATTTGTGCAATAGAAACAACCCTTTTATGCAGTAAAAGCCGTCCTTACACCCCTTGAAGGCCGTCCTTACTATGAGTAAAGACGGCCTTTACTTATCGAAAGGACGGCCTTTACTATGGCTAAACACGGTCTTCACACATAGTAGCAACCGCGTTTTAGAACAATATCAACGGCTTTTGGTTATAAAAAGAACAATCACGCGGCACCACGTTTTCCTATTTTGCCGGAAAATACGTACATTCTCAAAATGACAAAAAGCAAAGACAGGCATAAGAACACGTAGCAAATTGTCAATGCGCAAAGCAATGCACGCTGGCATGTTCACCGTGACAAGCCGTGGCGAATACTGTTGCCCGGCAACCGGCAAACACCTTGTTTTGCCATTTAATTTACGTGAGTTCGGTATAAGGAATTACCTTTCTGATGGAGGATAACTTCTATGTTTCTTTATGTCCTAAGCGGCCGGTTGGTAATCAGTCATTCCGCAGAAATGCGGAATCCAGCACACAAATATAGTGAAAGGCAGGTTGTTTACACTGGATTCCGCATTTCTGCGGAATGACTGATTACCATCTGACCGCTTAAAATATGGTTATCACAACATTATCCTTATACCGAACCCACGTTAAATTTGGCAAATCGGATAAATTGTTGTAATTTTGCGCCGCAATTATAATATAAGGTAAAATAAGGAATGATAACAGTCACTAATCTTGCAATCCAGTTCGGTAAGAGAGTTCTTTACAAGGATGTAAACATCAAGTTCACCAACGGCAACATTTACGGCGTAATCGGTGCCAACGGTGCCGGCAAGTCAACCCTGCTCAAAGCCATCAGCGGAGAGCTTGAACCTAACAAAGGCAGCATTGAGCTGGGCCCGGGCGAGCGCCTTTCCGTATTGGACCAGGACCACTTCAAATACGACCAGTACAGCGTAATGGACACTGTACTCATGGGGCACCAGCCCCTTTGGCAGAACATGAAAGAGCGCGAGGCCCTTTACATGAAGGAAGACTTCAACGACGAAGACGGCAACCGCGTGGCCGAACTTGAAGAGAAGTTTGCCGAAATGGGCGGATGGAACGCCGAAAGCGACGCCGCGCAGATGCTTTCAAACCTCGGAGTGAAGGAAGACATGCACCAGAAGCAGATGAGCGAGCTGTCTAACAACGAGAAGGTGCGCGTGATGCTGGCCAAGGCTTTATTCGGAAATCCTGACAACTTGCTGCTCGACGAGCCTACCAACGACCTCGACCTCGACACGGTGCAATGGCTTGAGGAGTATCTTAGCAACGTGGAACAGACGGTGCTCGTAGTGAGCCACGACCGCCACTTCCTCGACGCGGTGAGCACGCAGACGGTTGACATCGACTTCGGCAAGGTGACTGTATTCGCCGGCAACTATTCATTCTGGTACGAAAGTTCGCAGCTGGCACTGCGCCAGGCGCAGAACCAGAGGCAGAAAGCCGAGGAGAAGCGCAAGGAGCTGGAAGAGTTTATCCGCCGCTTCTCTGCCAATGTGGCAAAGAGCAAGCAGACCACAAGCCGCAAGAAGATGCTTGCCAAGCTTACTGTTGACGAAATCCGTCCTTCTTCACGCAAATACCCGGGCATCATCTTCCAGATGGAGCGCGAGCCGGGCAACCAGATTCTCGAGGTGGAGGGCTTGAAGGCTGTCGATACGGACGGCACGGTGCTGTTCGACAATGTCAACTTTAATATAGAAAAAGGACAGAAAGTTGTATTCTTGAGCCATAACCCCAAGGCCATGACCGCGCTGTTTGAAATAATCAACGGCAACCGTGAGGCCGATGCCGGCACATACAAATGGGGTGTAACCATAACTACGGCATACCTTCCGCTCGACAACACGTCGTTCTTCGAGAGCGACCTTAACCTTGTAGATTGGCTCAGCCAGTTTGGCACGGGCAACGAGGTCATGATGAAAGGCTATCTCGGGCGTATGCTGTTCAGCGGAGAAGAGGTGCTGAAGAAGGTGAACGTATTGAGCGGCGGCGAGAAGATGCGTTGCATGATAGCGCGTATGCAGCTTAAAAACGCCAACTGCCTCATTCTCGACACGCCTACAAACCATCTCGACTTGGAGAGCATACAGGCTTTCAACAACAACCTCATCGGCTTCAAGGGCAACATATTGTTCAGCAGCCACGACCACGAATTCATACAGACCGTGGCTAACCGCATAATAGAACTTACTCCGAAGGGAACGATAGACAAGCTCATGCAGTATGACGACTATATCTATGACGAGCAACTGAAAGAGCAGCGCGCCAAGATGTATGAATAGTTGACAGCTACATGCGTGTTGGCAAGATTTTTGCTATACGTTCAACAAAAAATCATTTGCACTATGAAAGAGGAAAATGAAGATATAAAGAAAGAGGAAACGGTCAACGACGCTCCTGAAAACGAAACGGAGAACATAAATGCCCAGGAGGTTTCAAGCGGCGAGGGCGATGCCGGTGAAAACGACGATACAGCCGAAAAGACGGAAGAAAAAGACCCGCTGACCGCAGCACAAGAGGAGATAGAGCAGCTTAAAGACAAGTATCTGCGCTCTGTCGCAGAATTTGACAACTACCGCAAGCGCACTTTGAAAGAGAAGGCGGAGCTGATATTGAACGGTTCGGAGAAGGCCGTACAGGCCATACTCCCCGTCATCGACGACATGGAGCGCGCCATTGCCAATGCTGAAAAGACGGAAGAAGTTGAGGTGTTGAGGGAAGGCATGAAGCTGATTTACCAAAAGACAAACAAGATACTGGAAAGCCTTGGCGTGAAAAAGATTGACACCGAGGATGCCGACTTTGACACAAACTTCCACGAAGCGGTGGCAATGGTGCCGGGAATGGGCGACGACAAGAAAGGCAAGGTGCTAGACTGCGTACAGACAGGTTATACTCTTAACGACAAAGTCATAAGGCACGCAAAGGTCGCCGTTGGACAATAGTACAATTAAAAATTAAGAGTTAAGAATTAAGGATTAAGAAAACATGCTTTGCTGGTGACAGATTGGCGTTTTCTTAATTCTTATATTGTTAACTCTTAATTCTTAACTCTTAATTCTTAATTAAAGAAGGTTATGGCTAAAAGAGATTATTACGAGGTGCTTGGCGTGAGCAAAGACGCCTCAGAAGACGAAATAAAGAAGGCTTACAGGAAAATCGCCATAAAATACCACCCTGACAGAAATCCTGGCAACAAAGAGGCCGAGGATAAATTCAAGGAGGCAGCCGAGGCTTACGACGTATTGCATGACCCACAGAAGAGGAAGCAGTACGACCAGTTTGGCTTCAACGGTCCAGGCGGCGAAAGCGGATTTGGCGGCTTCGGCGGCGCCGGAGGCTTCTCAATGGACGACATATTCTCCATGTTCGGCGACGTGTTCGGCGGACGCGGAGGGTTTGGCGGCTTCGGTGGTAGCGGTTTCGGTGGCGGAGGCCAACGCCGTCCGGCACAGCACCGTGGTTCCGACCTGCGCCTGAAAGTAAGGCTTTCGTTACAGGAAATATCCACAGGAGTAACCAAGAAGTTCAAGGTTAAGAAGGATGTTACGTGTAGTCATTGCCACGGTAGCGGCGCGGAAGGCAACAGCGCGAAGGAGACTTGCCCGACATGCCACGGCAGCGGAGTTGTAACCCACACAACGCAGAGCCTCTTCGGCATGATGCAGACACAAAGTGTATGCCCCACTTGCGGCGGAGAAGGCTCCGTAATCAAGAACAAGTGCAGTGTGTGTGGCGGTAGCGGTGTAGTGAAAGGAGAAGAAGTCGTAGAAATCAACATACCGGCAGGAGTGTCCGAAGGCATGATAGTCAACGTGCCGGGCAAGGGCAATGCAGGCCGACACAACGGTGTACCGGGCAACATTCAGGTATATATCGAGGAAGAACCTAACGACACTTTTGTACGTGACGACAACGACATAATATACAACCTGTTGCTTGATTTCCCGACAGCAGCCCTTGGCGGAACGGTTGAAATCCCTACTATCGACGGCGGACGCGTCAGAGTAAAGATAGAACCAGGCACTCAACCAGGTAAAGCATTGAGGTTGAGAGGCAAAGGTCTGCCAGCCGTGCAAGGTTACGGACGTGGTGTAGGTGACATGGTCGTTAACATCAGTGTCTATGTGCCTAAGACCTTGAGCGGCAAAGAGCGTGAGGCTCTTGAAGAGATGCGTGATAGTGACAACTTCAAGGGCGATAATGCCACGAAGAAAACCATATTCCAGAAGTTCAGGAATTACTTTAACTAACCTGAAGTAACTGCAAGGATGACATATAAGGAAACCATTGAATATCTGTACAACAGCGTCCCTATGTTTCAAAAAGTGGGCGCTGTTGCTTATAAGGAGGGGTTGTATAACACCGTCATGCTGGACGAACATTTCGGCCATCCCCATGCAAACTATAAGACCGTACACGTAGCCGGAACCAACGGCAAGGGCTCTTGCTCGCATACAATAGCCGCCATATTGCAGGCGCAGGGCTACAAAGTCGGCCTCTATACATCACCCCATCTTAAAGACTTCCGTGAGCGCATCAGGGTTAACGGACAGTATATCAGTGAGGACTACGTGGTTGACTTCGTTGCCAAAGAACGCAGTTTCTTCGAGCCTTTAAGCCCGAGTTTTTTCGAGTTAACCACGGCTTTGGCGTTCAAGTATTTCTCCGACTGCAAGGTTGATATCGCCGTCATTGAAGTGGGGCTTGGCGGAAGGCTCGACTGCACAAACATCATCACTCCCCTGCTTTCGGTTATAACAAACATCAGTTTCGACCACACACAATTTCTTGGTGACACCCTTGCCAAGATTGCGTACGAAAAAGCCGGTATAATTAAAAAAGGTGTGCCGGTTGTTGTTGGTGAAAGCGTCAGCGAGACACGCCCGGTATTCACCGCAAAGGCAGAAGACTGCGGAGCACCGCTCATATTCGCTGAAGACGAGGGCGAAGTCGTTAATACCTGCATGGCCGAGAAAGGTGGAATAGATTATGCCACCAAAACGTTCGGCCTCTTGCATGGAGAGCTTGGAGGCATATACCAGGAGAAGAATACCGAGACGATACTTTGTTCCATTAAACAACTGCGCAAGGCCAACATTGACATCAGCGACGATGCCGCTCACACAGGTTTCGCCAACGTATCAGGTCTTACAGGGCTGCTCGGACGGTGGCAGACAGTGCATGAACATCCACTTGTAATATGCGACACCGGCCACAATGCCGGAGGCTGGCAATACATAAGCCGACAGATAAAGTTGCAGCGCTGCCGACAGACACGGATTGTATTCGGTATGGTTGACGACAAGGACATACACACCGTTATGGGCATGTTGCCACGCAATGCCGTGTACTATTTTACCAAGGCTGACAACAAGCGCGCCATCGACGAGCACGAAATTATGCGAATCGGAACGGAACTGCATCTCGATGCGGCATGTTACTCCGATGTAAGGAGCGCTTACACCAAAGCATTGAATGACGCCTCGGCAGACGACTTCATATTCGTAGGCGGCAGCAGCTACATTGTGGCAGACTTTCTGAACGATTGTGTTTAATCGTTTTTAACAATAAACTGAAATATTTTTATATGTTTCGTTTGTGTTTCTCAACAATTTTAAGTTACTTTGCAAATAAGTTTTCCAACTAATACAGTAATATTATGAGCACAAACGAAACACATTGCTTGTGTGGTTTGAAACGCGAGGATTTTCAAACCACCGTCAACGGGAAAGCCACAGACTTATATATCCTTAAGAACAAATGGGGCAACGAAGTTGCAGTGACAAACTACGGAGGCGCAATAGTTGCCATAATGGTGCCTGACAAGAATGGCAATTACGCCAATATTATTCAAGGGCACGACAACATACAAGACGTAATCAACAGCCCAGAGCCCTACCTCTCTACATTAATAGGCCGCTTCGGCAACAGGATATGCCGCGGCAAGTTTCAGCTTAACGGCAAGCAATACCAGCTTGCCATCAACAACGGACCTAACTCGCTGCATGGTGGAAAGGCCGGTTTCAACACAAAGGTGTGGGACGCCCTGCGCATGAACGACGAAACGCTTATCCTCAACTACGTCTCTTCATACGGAGAGGAAGGCTACACGGGAGAGGTCAAAGTAACGGTGGCATACATCTTCAATGATGACAACGAACTTATCATCGAGTACATGGCCACAACAAACAAGAAAACCGTAATCAATCTTACCAGCCATGGCTACTTCAGCCTGGCAGGCATCGCCAACCCAACCCCGACGGTTGACAATCTTGTCTGCGAAATAAATGCAGACTTCTACCTGCCCATAGACGAGACCGCCATACCTACCGGTGAGATACGTTTCGTCAAAGACACACCCTTCGATTTCCGTTCACCAAAGCCCGTAGGCCGCGATATCGATGCAGACAACGAGCAGATACGCAACGGCGCGGGCTACGACCATTGTTATGTTCTCAACAAGAAAGAGGAAGGCGAGCTTAGCTTCGCCGCACGTGTAACCGAACCGGTAAGCGGCCGCGTAATGGAAGTTTACACTACTGAACCTGGAATACAATTCTATACAGACAACTGGGCAGACGGTTACAAAGGCCAACACGGAGCCACGTTCCCACGCCGCAGCGCCGTATGTTTCGAGGCGCAGCACTTCCCCGACTCGCCCAACCGCCCCTACTTCCCATCCGTTATCCTTAAACCGGGCGAGCAGTACAAGCAAAAGACGATATACAAATTCAAGACTGAAAAACAATAACCAATAAAACTTACAACAACCATGGACATAGAATTCGTAAGAAGCCGTTTTATCAAACACTTTGACGGCAAGACCGGCAACGTTTACGCTGCGCCGGGGCGCATCAACCTCATAGGCGAGCACACCGACTACAACGGTGGCTACGTATTCCCCGGAGCCATCGACAAGGGCATAATGTGTGAAGTGCGTCCCAACGGTACCGATACAGTAATGGCCTATGCCATCGACTTGAAAGACCGCGTAGAGTTCAAGATTGACGACCCTGAAGGACCTCGGGCAAGCTGGGCACGTTACATCTACGGCATAATACAGGAGATGAAAAAGCTCGGTGTTGACGTAAAAGGCTTCAACATCGCATTTGCAGGCGACGTTCCCCTTGGAGCCGGCATGTCGTCATCAGCCGCAATGGAGAGCTGCTTCGCTTGCGCACTTAATGATTTGTTCGGCGACAACAAAGTCTCCAAGTGGGACATGGTGCTTGCCGGGCAGGCCACGGAGCACAACTACTGCGGAGTGAACTGCGGCATAATGGACCAGTTCGCCAGCGTGTTCGGCCAGGCAGGCAAACTCATGCGCCTCGACTGCCGCAGCCGCGAGTTCGAATACTTCCCGTTCAAGCCCGAAGGCTACCGCCTTGTACTCGTTGACTCTGTCGTAAAACACGAGCTGGCATCCTCCGCTTACAACGACAGGCGCAAGAGCTGCGAGAATGTTGTTGCGGCACTCAACGCAAAGTTCCCCGGCAAGAAGTTCGAAACACTGCGTGACGCTGACTGGGACGAACTTAATGCTGTCAAGGCAGACGTGAGCGAGGAAGACATGAAGCGTGCCGTGTTCGTGCTCGGCGAGAAAGACCGCGTGCTCGCAGTCTGCGACGCGCTCAACGCAGGCGACTACGAGACTGTTGGCCGGAAGATGTACGAGACGCACGAAGGTCTTAGCAAGGATTATGAAGTTTCATGCGAAGAGCTTGACTTCCTCGTTGACCTTGCTCGCAAGCACGGCGTTACAGGCAGCCGCATCATGGGCGGAGGCTTCGGCGGATGCACCATCAACCTTGTAAAGAACGAACTTTACGACAAGTTCATTGCCGACGCTACGGCCGAGTACAAGCAGAAATTCAACAAGCAGCCTAAAGTTTATGATGTCGTAATAAGCGACGGCGCACGCCGAATCTGCTGACAACCGTTATTCACATAATAGGTAAGCGGCCGCCTCACAAATACGGGGCGGCCGCTTTTCTTGTAATGTCTTCATCAATTTTTATTATCACCATGTCACGGCTTGACATAACGTCTTGACAACCAAGCGGTTGTGGCGTGACATCATAACGTTTTTCACTGTCACCAATGTCATTCAGGCTGAATAAGTCAGCAAGCAGTTTCGGCGTTACTTATAATCCGTTGGTTTCTTATTCTCTCTGTGCTTCGGCGTGATTTGCAATCCGCCGGAACGGGTTTCATCCACTGCCGTTTTGAGATAGTCGTTCTGCCGCCAGATAAAGACATACTTCCTTTCCGGACAAGTCTCGTTGATGTGTCGTTCTTCACCATCTGGAGGGCAAAGGCGCAGTCTCAATTCCATACTCCGTGAGCCTCTCACTATCCGTATCGGTAACTCCTCCGAACTTTCCGGGAGGACGATTACCAACTGTTGATTCTTTCTCATAAGTCATACATAGTTTTAATCTACAAATCAAAAGACTTGAGAAAGTACAGCAAAATCTGTTTTACAAACTGCCGGAATGTTTTGTGAACGACCAGATTCAGAGAAAAAATAACGGCAATCTGCGTTTCTTTTGCAGATTGCCGCTGAAATTCTGTCTTAACATTTAGCGATTATTGTTGAGTGGCGTTGCCGGAGGCATCATACGCCACCGTGCCTTCATCCGTGGCCCGGCCGCTATTCTTATCCCACTTGCCTTTATAGACCGTGGTGCTCGTGATAGTGCCCTGGATGGCTCCACCAGCGTACTCAATCACATCTCCACCCCGTCCAATCCAGTCGGCATAGCTTGTACCGTTGGCATTAGCTCCCCGACACGCATAGATGTTTGAACCGCTAATGACGATAGTCGGCACGGAAGCATACGAACCGATGGCCGGACTACCGTCCATGGAACTCCCTGTTCCCCGTGCATATACAGTGGCGTTGTCTATCGTAATCGCCCCGCACGACTCATGCCCACCTATGCCGGGATAACTTACTGAATTTTCGGCACCATACGCATCCACCTTCACGTTTCTGATTGTGATGTTGCCACAATTCATAGCATCAACCCCGTATCCACCAATGCCTGCGCCATTATTTCCCGCCCGGGCGGTCAGCACATCGTTGCGGTCGCGCCCCTGAATGGTGACGCTGCTGCCTTCTGCCACATAGATACCTGCGCCCCATGTTGACGAAGAAGTACCTGTGCATTCCACGGTGTTCTCACCCCGCACATGGATAGTGGGGTTGCCTCCCTCTATGTTGATAGCGGGACCGCTTGACACGCTTATCTCCGCATCCTCCAGGTAGATTTCCGGATTGCCGTTCGTCACCCGTATGGCATGGCTGGCCGTGCCACTGAAGTAGTAGGTGCGGTCGTCGTTGATTTCATAGTCGCTATTGGAGAGGTTGATGGTCTGCGTGCCTTCGCTGTTTGCCGTAATCGTGATGGTGTGCAGCGCCCCGGCCTGCGTGGTGACGGGGGAGGTCAGTTCACAGTCCATGAGATTAATATTGAAATACTTTATCTCTACATCGGGCCCCACACTGGCTTCCCAGCAGGCGCCTATGCCATCGTGATCCACCGGAAGCATCTGAATGATGCCAGTAATGATATTATCCTGTCCCGTTATTTTTCCCTCCTCGATGTAACAAGTCAAGGGAACATTTCGGATAAATATGTTTCCCACCTCGGCTGTGCCCTTGGCCACCACGCGCACCTTGGCCAGCTGGTGGGTGAACTTCAAGGTAACGGGCGATTGGTGGTTGCCCGTGCCGGTGCCGTGCAGCACGTAGGTCATCGTGTTATTCAGAAGTTGAAACCCAAGGTCCACACTGCTTCTATCGGCGGGATACCAGGCAGTGACATCGGCAGTCTGGGTGTTCTTCCAATAGACGGGCTTATCGGGGGTGATGGAGGTGATGTTGCCGTCGGCATCCACATTTATCACATAGATGCCCGTTTCGTCACTGCCTGCGATGCGCACGCCAATGCGGTCACCGTTCTGAAATACGCTGCCGATGCCGTCGGGCTTCTCACTGACGCGCGTCCACGGTTCCTCACTCGCCTCCGCGGTGATGCTGACACTACCTATCTGCAAAGGATATTCGCCGCCGGGCAGAGCCGTGCCCTGCTCGGCCAGTTCGTCCTGCGAGCAGGCGGCGAGCAGGATTGCCGCCATGAGGCATATTGTCGTAAATAATCTGTTTTTCCTCATATCTCCTTCGTTCTTGTAAGTCTCTTGCGTATCATTTCCTTCATTAAACGGGCAGTTCTACCGAGCCTTCGCCGTCCGCGCCGTCGCCCCATGTCATGCCGTCGATATCTACCGACACCTGAAGGCCGTAGAGGGTGACGGTGACATTGTAGGTGTACTTATAGCCGGCTTTCCATTCGGTGTCTTTCTGTAGCATGTAGTAGAACGGGCCGTAGCCGGTGTCGTCCTTCTCGGCGGTGAAGGTCAGCAACTTTGTGTCTGCCGCCATGTCCTGCGGAATAACGAGGGCTTCGTAGGTGGCGAAGTTGCCGGTCTCGGTGGCGGTGGCGAGGTGGGGACTGATGCTGCCTTTGGTGGTGCCGGGTGTCCATGTGCCGAGCCAACGCCCGTCAGCGTCCGCGGCTTTCGGGAGGGTAAACGCGCCGTCCAGCGCGAGGATGTCACCCTCGCCGATAGTCAGGCTGATGTCGCCCGGCGTGGCTCCGATGCTTTCGGGCAGACCGTCGCTCTTGATGTTCACCACCACCTTGGCGGTCTGGTGGTAGAAGGTGAGGGCGGGCGTTTGGGCGAAGCTCACGGTCTTGGATTCACTGCAAAGCAGGTCTCCCGACTGATAGTCCGCGTCGCTGCTCTGGTCGCTCTTCACGCTCCAAGTCGTGCTTTCCACGGCTGTGGCGGGGCAGATGCCCTGCACGGTGATGGGGTCTTTGCTCTGCCAATAGTAGTTGCCGGTAAAATAGTCGGAGGCGCCTGCCGTGTAATTGTACCAGTCCCCACCGTTCACTTGCAGGGCCATGGTCTCGCTGCCGCTCCATGTGTTATCCACCGTGGCGCGAGTGTCGGTGCCGCCCTCTATGGAGGCGGTCAGTGCCAGCGGCTGCGTGCCGTCGGGCAGCATTCCGGATTCATCCTGCGTGCAGGCTGCAAGGCCGAGCACAGAGGCAAGCGTAGTGTATACTAAAAAATGTCGTTTCATCTTATATAGGTTTTATCTGTTCTTTACAAGGGTCGGCGGCGTGTCCGCGTCGGTGGTTTCCCATATATATTCGCTTTCTGCGCCGAGGGCGGTGTTCATCGCTTCGGTGGCGGTCTGCCAGGTGTGGGTGGTGCCGTCTATTTGGTAAGCACCAGTGCCTTCACCTGAATTACAATAGCCGACACCCTCGCCATCGAAACCGTCCCAATAGCAAGCTGTTGCTTCACTACCCCATTGCAGAAAGCCGACAACTCCTCCTGTTCTATATGCAGTTGTTGATAGATTAGATAATTTTCCTACGGAATAGCATCCAGTCATGTAATTGAAGTACAGACAATGTCCTGCAATGCCACCAACCGCATTATCACTGGTAATTGAACCCGAAAACGAGCAACCTTTGATAACTGTTGCTGTGGCATATTCGCCTCCCAATACTCCGCCTACATAATCTGAGTTTCCACCTTGAATGGAAGCCGAGGAATGGCAATATTGTATAACTCCGGAATGCATACACCCGACGATGCCTCCGACATACCCTGCGCGATTGTTTGTAACGAAGATATTCCCGGAAACCTTACAGTTCGAGATGGTTCCTTGATTAGATCCGGCCAAAGCTCCTATAGGAATGCCATCAGCATCAACATCCAGGCGCACATCCTCAAGGGTCAGATCCTGTATGGTTGCATTTGTACCCACACGGCCAAACATTCCACAATCATCACCGAAAGACAGATTCTCCTTTGTAATTGCCATATTTCTAATCGTATGCCCATTACCATCGAAAGTGCCTGTGTAAACATTGTTTCTGTCGCCTATCGATTCCCATTCAGTACCCGAAAGGTCTATGTCATGGGTCAAGGTACAATTCAACGACGGGTTACCCTGCGCCGCTTCCGCCCATGCCATCAGGCCGTCGGCGGTATAGACGGTATAGGTGTTACCATCTTCGGAAACCGTGTATCCGTCACCCAGGTCTGTCGCATTACCGCTCTCGCCGCCACCGTCGGTCCAGCCGCCGATGGTGCAGCCTGCCAGTTCCAGCCCCTTGGCGGTGACACTGACGGTGTAGGTATAGCGGCAGCCAGCCTCTAATACCACATCGCTCTGCGGACGGAAATAGTAAGTACCTCCGCCTAAATCCACCTGTATGAACGGGGTATTCGCCTTCACGGTCTGCGGTGCTGTGAGGGCTTCGTAGGTGTCGCCGTCCGCCTCGTAGGTGCGGATAGTGGCGGGGTTGCCGTTATCCGTACTTAAGCCGGTCACGGAAACATCGGCCCCCGTCACGCTCGGGATGCCGTCTCCCGGTTTAAGAAGAACCGTTATACGCGCCGTGCGGTGGCTGAACTCAAGCGTCGGGTTGTCGAACTGCACGGTCTGGGCTTTGGCAGAGATAAAGTCGCTGCCCTCGAAGCCTTCCTTCGTGCTTTGGTCTGCCTTTACTACCACATCGGGCATCGTGGTGCCGTATGGCCACCATGCCGAAACGGTGATGTCCGCGCGGCTTGTCCACCAGAACGGGTCGGTGTCGCTGCTCAGGGTGGCTGTCTTGTAGCCATCGGCATCGGATGCCGTCACATCGTATTCCTTCACCGTGCCGCCCACGCTGAGGGCTACGGTCTGTACGCCCTGCCAGTCGCCGTCCACGGTGGCGCGGGTGGAGGCAGGGGCTGCCACGGCTTGCAGGCCGGTGGCGCGGATTACCAATGGATACTCGCCTTCGGGCAACGTGCCGCCGCCGAGGTCATCCTGCGTGCAGGCAGTCGCTGCAAAAAGCAGGACGGTTGCTGCGGACAGTATATGCAATGGAAGTCTGTTGTTCATATTCTTAGTTCTTTAGGAATGATATACTTAAAGGTCTGCATTCACATTGCCGCCGTTCACCGGGTTCCAGTCGCTGATAGTGGCTGAGCTGATGCTCAGGTCCTTGTTGCGGACGGTGACGGTGTAGGTGTAGTTGTTGCCGGCTTTCAGTGCGCCGTCGGGAATGGTGAGCGTGGCGGTGTAGGGCTGGCTGTTGTAGTACACGCTCAGTTCGATGCTTGCCTTGGTCTGCGGGAAGAGGATGACCGACGAGGTGAGTGCGCCGTCCAGTTCCATTGTAAGGTCGGCTGTCTGTGCGTTCGCATCCGTTTCTGCCGTGCCGGTGGTGGTGTCGAAGCTGCCCTCCAGCACCAGTCCGGAGAGTGTGTAGCCGGTGGGTTTGATGGTATTGAAGTCCACACCGCTTCCTGCCTTGAAGGTGAGCGTAATCTGACTCATGCAGTGGTGGAAGGAACAGTCCTTGCCGCCTGCATCAGTGTCGTCGGTAAAGTTCACTTCAGGATTGTGCGTACTGGCAGTGGCACCGGTGGCATAGAGGAAGTCGA
>CAJJWN010000003.1 GCA_905196835.1 uncultured Prevotella sp.
GCAAATCCGCACTTAGAAACCGTCGGATTGCAAATCCGACGGAACAAGGAATGCCCTCCGGCTTTCTATATGCAATGACAAACGGAAAGAAGAAAGACGGCGAATAAGGAGGCAAAAGACGGCAAATGAGGAGGCAAAAGGCCGTCTTTTAGCGTGTAAAAGACGGCCTTTTGCAATGCGAAATGTATGTTACTGTAAATCAATAAGTTACAAACTGCAAAAGAAAGTGACGAGAAACGGTACGCTGAAATCGACCACGAAGCCGTGGAAGACGGACAAAACAACGTAGGCATTGCCTGAAAAGCGCGTGATGACGGGCAGCGTTGTGTCCATGGTTGTAGCCCCTCCGGCGGAGATTGGGGCAAGGCGGCCGAACCAGCGGACAAGCAGCGGGGCGCAGAGCAGCGTCAGCAGTTCGCGCGAGATATTGGCGAGCAGGGCCACCGTGCCCAGTTTCGCTCCGCGGTATTCGGTGATGAAGATGCTCGACAGCGAGTAATAGCCGAAGCCGGAGCCTACGGCGAGGCAGTCGGTAAGGCTGCGGTGGGGCAGCAGCAAAGACGCAAGCATTACTCCGCCGAGCGTGCCGGCCACCGTGACAAGGGGAAGCAGGAGCAGGCGCGGACTGACCGTGCGGATGCTGCGGAGCACTGACGAGTCGCCGCCTACGCTCATACCGACAAAGAACATGAGGGCGCACAGGGCGTAGAAGCTGACATCAGAACCTGACGCGAGCCACCCGGGAGCGATGCCGCTGACGCCTACAAGCGTGCCGACGACGAAAAACGAGACTATGACAAGGCTGGACTTCAAGAGTTAAAAGTTAAGAATTAAGAGTGAAGAATTAAGAGTTAAGAAATAGGGAGAACTATGAATACCGGGAAGCAAATGGATTTTTCACTCTTCACTTTTCACCCTCCACTTTCCTTTCCCTGAACAGCAGGCGGCAAAGCACGGCGCACCCGAGCACGGCGAAGACGGCAAGCAACACGGCCTCAACGCCGAGACTGCCGAGCGAATCGACCACACGCGGGTCTGCCCCGACCTCAATGCCGAGCAGGAAGAGCAGAAGCCAGATGAGAAAAGTTATGGCACGCGAAACTACTGACCGCCCGCGGCCGCGGAGAAAGCGGCCTGCGGCCATGCCGCAAAGCATGAGTAAGATGACTGTGAACATCCGTATGTAGCTTTATTACCTGAAAGTGAAACGCAGACCGACGTTGAGGTTGAAGTTGAGTGGCTTGTCCTTGTACACCGTGTTGACGCCGCTGCCATTGTCGAAATAGTAGCTTACGCCCGGCTCTACATATACGCCTATGGCATTGCTGACGTTATACTGCACTCCGGCCGACGCCCCGACCGACCACTGCGGACGCTTGTCGCGCACATCGGCATTGGCCGTACCGGTCACCTTTCCGTCTTCGACATACTCCGTATGCGACCTGCCCGACACGCAGAACTCCGCCGCTCCGCCGGCAGAAGCGTAAACCTCAAGGAAGTCGGTATGCCAGATGTCATAACTCACGGCCACGGGTATGCCTACGAAGTGGAGCTTCTGCTCTGTCGTATAGCCGCCTTTATCGTCGCCGGAGGCTATGTCAGACGAGTGGTAAGAGTAATTAAGGCCTGTCTCCAAACCGAAACGCCCGGCAAGACCGAAGCGAACCGACGCACCAAGCTTTACCGGATGGCGGTGCTTCACGCGCACCTCGGAGGCCTTCATGCCGTCGGTTGCGGCCGACAGGAGCATGATGTCGTTGTCGGCCACCGCGCCTTGCTGCATCTTGTACGGACGTAACGACGCCCCCGTATTGCCCGTTGACGTGCCTATTGACGTGAAGCCTGCGCCGTAAAGGGAGACGGAGACACCGCCACCGCCTCCTACCCTGCCGCCGGCCGAAGCCAAGAGGCCGTTGCCGCCGGCGTCTCGCGACCCGCCATCAACAGGGGCACGCCTTACAACAACGCTCCGGCCGTCGCCATTGCGGCCGTCGCCAAGCGCGGCATCGCCGCCTACGTTGGCAGTATCAGCCATGACAACGATGTCTGCCGACGTAGCGGCAACATCTGACACGTTGCCCTCAAGACCGGCAACAACGGCCTCGACACGCCTTACGGCATCCTTAACCGACAACGGCACGCCGGCGTCAACGGCCGGAGTAGCAGCCTCGGCCAGCCTGTCTACGGACACGCCAAGGGCCTGACCGCCGCCAACCGCAGCATAAGGCACGGCATCGCGGCCGTAAAAGAGCCACACCGTAACCCCCAGTACGGCCGCGCAAGCGGCTACAGCCACTGCACGGCGCCGCCACATAGGCACCACAACGGCACGCCGGCTGCGCCCGGCACGGGCGCCATCAACGGCAGACTTGCCGCCCATGGCGGACTGGACTGACTCCCACAACCCGTCGGGCGGAGCTACCTTGCGGTCGGCAAAGCGTTTCCTAAGATGTTCTATCCATTGTTGTTCCATGACATTCAGATTTTTTCAGACCGACAAACCACATAATGACGGACACGCAAAGGCGACAGCCTTGCCAAAAGGTTTGAAGCCGCCACGTACAGGCGACGGGCCTTCATGCCGCGTAGCTGCACGGCCTGCGCCAGCCGCGCCGCCACTGTCGGCACCGGCCTGCGCACCGGGAGGCAGCCCGGAGTCAAGCCGCTCCTTGTAATCCTTCATCTTCCTGGCAAGCAACGCCTTGGCTCGCGAGAACTGCGACGCCGACGAGCTCTCGCCGATGCCGAGCATGGCGGCAATCTCCTTATGGCTCTTGCGCTCGAAGACGTAAAGGTTGAACACCATGCGGTAGCCCGGCGGCAACGACAAAACCATGCCGTTGAGCACATCGTCGGGTATGCCGTCAGGCTCCGGCTCGTCGGCCATGTCGGGCAGAGTGTCCTCGTATTCAATAAAACCGTAGTTGGAATTCTTTTTCAAGAAACGTAAGGACTCATTCACGACAATCCTTACCATCCATGCCTTCAAAGAGCCTTCACCGCGGAACTCGAACCTGTCCATCGACGTGAAAATCCTTATGAAGCACTCCTGCAAAACGTCCTTGCGGTCGTTGTCGTCGGCAATATAACGGGCGCAGACAGCCGACAGGTATTCAACATACCTGTCATAAAGCAACTTCATGGCCCGGTTGTCCCTGTGCGCCACGAGTGATACAAGGTCGCTTTCGTTGTAAACGCCGTTGCCTGCTTTCATATCAAACAAAGGATTAAAAACCAAGGACAAGCCGTCAGCAGCACTGTCCCTGGTCTCAAACCCATTAAACAAACTTTTATTTCAGTCTGGATGAATAAGCCGCTTTCTCCACAGGACCTTCCGACGTTGTGGACTTGCGGCTGCAATAGTCGAACTGTACGGTCTTCTCACCGCTGAACGACTTGTATTTCACTGTCAGTTTTACAGTCTTGCCCTCGGTGTCAGGCAGCAGGTCGTCCAGGCGGAAAGCCACCAAGGCGTCACCAAGAACACCGTTGACATCGCCGAAAGCGTTATGCTTGAACTCAACCTCATACGGGTCGTCAGGATTTACACCGGTCAAGAGGTTTACGTAATGCGCCACGCCCGTGTTGCCCCAACATGTGCGGAAACGCAGCGTAAGATAACCGTCCTCGGCAATGTTAACCCAATCGCGCACAAGCTCAATGGGGTCGTCGCCGTATTCAGACACATCGCCGTCGGCAGGATATGGCACGGCAGGCTTTGTCAGAATGCTGTCAATCCACTCCACCTCGACAAACTTGTCATAATATTCGTTCAAAGGCTTTACCTCGTGATAGCACACCAAGGCGCGCACCTCCTTGTCGCCAAAAGGCGAAGCGGCCATGTTGACCGGATAAAGCGTCGTAACATCGTCAAGCTGCATGTAAAAGCCCGCACCCTCGATTGGCTTAACCGTTACCAGCGCGTCAGGCATTGGCGGATAATAATAGTAGGTGTCATCATTGTCACACGAACAGAAAGAGAACACGGCCATGACTGCGACTGCACATCCGGCCAGGAATTTCATTGTCTTCATAATCTAATAGCTCTTAATTTTATCATTCAACAATGAAACACTGCCTATACGCCCAACCTTGCGTAACAGGACATCTTTTTAATCATTATTCACAATAAAAGGATGCCGCGCCCGCTCTACGGCGCAACATCCTTTAAATCAACATGTAAAATCACTTCTTGGCGTTGTCTATCTCGATGCTCTCCAGATTGCCTGTCACGGGATTGAGGACGACGCTTGTAAACAGCTTCTTGCCGAAAAGGTCTCCGTCCAAGGCAGCGACAGTGCCGAACTGTGCGGCATAAAGCTCATAAGCCGCCCACTGGTCGTTGCCCTTATACAATGTAATCAGGATTTTTCCGGGCAGGTTTACGTAAAGTCCGCCGTTGTCTTTTGCCTTCTTCCGGCTTAGCAGTTCCTCATGTATAGACGGCGTGACATGCTTGTCTTCCACGCTTATATAATAAGGATTGCCGCCAAGGTCGTCGGCATCTGTCATACCCATCCACTTGGAAAAGCGGAATAGCAGTTGCCGCTCTACAGGCTTTACAGGCACATACTTCACCACGGCCTCCATCGTGTCGCGCTCGGTTACACCTGCAAAAAGCTGCATCAGGGCGTTCTCCTGCGTCTCAAGGTTTGCCAACATGATGCGCAGCTGCTCGCCGTCCTTGGGCATGAAGTCGGCCTGTCCCTTGTTAAGGAGACTCCTGCTGTCGCGAATGTCGTATATCTCGAGGGCGCAAAGTTCGGCCATTTTCGCCGAACTTCCTGCCGAAAGGATGTCTTCATTCATATAGTCGCGCGGATTGAGGCGCGCAGGCTTGGGCGCAGGCTTGAACGGTGCGGGCTGCTCCACGACCTTCGGGTCGGCATTGACGGCAAGCAACACGCTATTGTCGTCAATGTCAACAGTCTGTATGTTATGCTTGGAATCGGTAGGCAACACATAAAACTTTGAAGTGTCACGCTCGCCAACGGAATTGATATCTAACCCCAATATACGGTAAGACACCGTTGGCTTCATGCCAACATTAGCCATCTTCATGTATTTTTCCGCATAAACGGCGAACTCTCCCGGTGTATATGACGTTTTCTCAATTTTCACCGTAAAACGCAACTCGGTACGCGGAAGATAGTAAGCCGTGCCCTCGGCCACGTCCTTGCCCCTTTGCGCAAACACGTTCTGGCAGCATGACACAAGCAATAAAAAAGCGATGATAAGGTTCTTCATGTCGTTATGCAAAATAAAATATTATGTTATTCTCAATCTCCAAAACGCCTGAACGCCTGCGGCAGATACTTTATTATGTCACCGGCAACAAGGCTTTCCACACCAAAATCCTTAGCGGCAAGGTCGCCAGCAAGGCCGTGCAGGTACATGCCAAGCATACAAGCGTCGGCCTGTTTGTAGCCACGCGCCAGCAAACCGGTTATTATACCGGTAAGCACATCGCCGCTGCCGGCGGTAGCCATGCCCGGATTGCCCGTGGTGTTGAACACCACTTTGCCGTCAGGCATACACAAAGCCGTATAATGTCCTTTCAATATTATATAGGCTTGCAGGCGTTCGGCCATGTCGCGCGCACTGCTTAAGCTCTCATAGCTGTCACCGAAATGGCTGCCGGCAAGGCGCTCAAACTCTTTGGGATGAGGCGTAAGAATTATGCCTTTGGGCAATTGTTGCAGCCAAGCCCTATGGCTGGCAAGCATATTGAGGCCGTCGGCATCAATCACAATGGGGGCCTGGGTACGGCGTATCTGCGTTATAAGGGCTATTGCCGACGCCTCCTGCCGACCTAACCCGGGGCCAATGCCTACCGCATCAAAACCTGAAGAGTCAACAGCTTCAGAAAAATAAGCGTCGTCTTTGCCAACGCACATCACGGCTTCGGGCACGGAAACCTGCATGATGTCGTTATTACGGCGTGGCGTACACACCGTAACCTTGCCCGCTCCACTCCTAAGGCAGGCTTTCGTGGCAAGCACAGCCGCGCCTGCCATGCCGTAACTGCCTGCTATAATCAGAGCGTTGCCCATGTCGCCTTTGTGTACAAATGCGCCGCGGTGTAAAAGGCGCGGACGGAGTTCGTTCTCCTCCAACATACTGTAATGCGACGGAACAACATCCATGCCTTCCTTGCTCAAGCGTATGTCGAGGACTTTAAGTCTGCCTATGAGTTTTTGGTTTTCAGGGAAAAGGAAAGAGAGCTTTATGTTCTGCAATGTCAATGTAACATCCGCCCTTATGATATTAGCCCTCACGTTATAGGTATTGTCTTCGGTCATAAGCCCCGAAGGAACGTCTATGCTCACCACCGTGGCAGGCGACTGGTTGATATACTTCACCAAAGAAGCAAAACCTCCGGCAAGAGGTTTGTTCAAACCTGAACCGAACAAGCCGTCAACCACCAACATGCCCTTGTCCAACTGCGGCGGGTCAAACTCGTCCGTAACCTCGGTAAAAGCCTTTATGGCCTTACAATCAGACGCCTTCTGCCGGTTTGCCTTGCAGTCTTCCGACAAATTTCCGCTAATGTTGAACAAATAAACGCTTACCGAATATCTTTGTTCGGCAAGCATCCTTGCAACGGCCAAGGCATCGCCTCCGTTATTGCCTGGCCCGGCGAATACGACAACGGGCATGTCCGTACCCCACGTATCGGTTATCGCACGCGTAATAGCCCTTGCCGCACGCTCCATCAAATCAAACGAACTGACAGGTTCGTGCTCTATGGTATACTTGTCAAGCTCACGAATTTGAGCGCTTGTAAAAATCTTCATCAGTGCAAAAATACTAAATTAATGCCGAACGTTTGGCAACGTTTGGCATATTTTTAGTAATTTTGTGCCAAAATATCAACAAAGCATCATGTCAACTGTAAAAATACATGACAAGACATTCAGGATTTCATACCCGGAAGAAGAAATACTGAAACACGTAAAGGCCGTAGCCGACCGCATAAACAAAGACATGGAAGGAAAGAATCCGCTGTTCCTTGCCGTGCTCAACGGCTCGTTCATATTCGCCGCAGACCTTATGAGAATGATTACAATTCCATGTGAAATATCATTCGTAAAACTTGCTTCCTACCAAGGGACAATGTCTACAGGCAAAATAAAGGAAGTGATAGGAATAAACGAAGACATATCCGGACGCGACATAATAATCGTGGAAGACATTGTGGAATCAGGCCTAACGATGAAACGGATGCTCGAATCATTGGGGACACGCAACCCTGCCTCCATACACATTTGCACATTGCTGCTGAAGCCTGAAAAGCTGAAAGTCGACTTGGACATTGAATACGCGGCGATGGAAATTCCCAATGACTTTATCGTAGGCTACGGACTTGACTACAACCAGCAAGGCCGCAACCTGCGCGACATATATACTCTGGTTGAAGAGTAACAAGACCAAACATACCATATCCAACTTAAAGATGAAGAATATTGTTATTTTCGGCGCACCCGGTTCAGGAAAGGGTACGCAAAGCGACTTGATGATTAAGAAGTACGGATTCGGCCACATTTCAACCGGAGACGTACTCCGCAACGAAATCAAGAACGAAACGGAACTCGGCAAGACGGCCAAGCAGTATATAGACAACGGCCAACTGATACCCGATGAACTGATGATAAGCATCCTCGCAAGCGTTTACGACGGTTTCGGCAAGGAGCATGAGGGTGTAATCTTCGACGGTTTTCCCCGCACAATTCCGCAGGCAGAAGCGTTGAAAAACATGCTTGACGAGCGCGGACACAAAGTTGCGGCCATGATAGAGCTTGACGTTCCTGAAGACGAACTGATGAAACGCCTCATCAAACGCGGACAGGAATGCGGACGTTCTGACGACAACGAAGAGACAATCAAGAAGCGTCTTGACGTTTACCACAACCAGACAGCTCCGCTGATTGAATGGTACAAGAAAGAGAACCTGCACCACCACATCGACGGACTTGGAGAACTTGACCGCATATTCGCAGACATCTGCAACGTAATTGACAACATTTAATCAAATAATTAAGAATTAGGAGTTAAGAATTAAGAAAACATGTTTGCTCCATTATCAAATTCAAAATCGTTTTCTTAACCCTTAACTCTTAATTCTTAACTCTTAATTCTTTTCACCATGCCAGAATCCAATTTTGTAGACTACGTTAAGATTTACTGCCGCTCTGGCAAAGGCGGACGCGGCTCAATGCACCTGCGCCACGCCAAATACCAGCCTAACGGAGGCCCCGACGGAGGCGACGGCGGCAAAGGCGGCAGCATATACCTGCGCGGCAACCACAACTACTGGACTCTGTTGCACCTTAGATACCAGCGGCACATTTTCGCCGAGCACGGCGGAAACGGCGGCAGGGACAAATGCCACGGCACCGACGGCAAGGATGTATATATCGACGTACCGTGCGGAACGGTCGTTTACAACGCCGAAACAGGCAAATACGTATGCGATGTGACATACGACGGACAGGAGGTATTGCTGCTGAAAGGAGGCCGCGGCGGACTTGGCAACTTCCAATTCCGTACCGCTACCAACCAAGCCCCACGCTTCGCACAGCCGGGAGAGCCGATGGAGGAAATGACAATAATACTCGAACTGAAACTGCTCGCCGACGTAGGACTTGTAGGTTTCCCCAATGCAGGCAAGAGCACACTGCTCTCCGCCCTTTCAAGCGCACGTCCGAAGATAGCAAACTATCCGTTCACAACGCTTGAACCGTCGCTCGGCATCGTAAGCTATCACGACCGCCAGTCGTTCGTAATGGCCGACATTCCCGGGATAATAGAAGGCGCGAGCGAAGGACGCGGGCTCGGTCTGCGCTTCCTGCGCCACATAGAGCGCAACTCCCTGTTGCTGTTCATGGTGCCGGGCGACACTGACGACATAAAGAAAGAGTACGAAATCCTGCTTAACGAGCTTAAAAGCTTCAACCCGGAAATGCTCGACAAGCACCGCGTACTGGCCGTAACGAAATGTGATTTGCTCGACGACGAGCTTATAGAGATGCTGAAAGAGACGACGCCAGGCGACATTCCGGTGGTATTCATATCAGCCGTGACAGGACAAGGGCTTAACGAACTGAAAGACATTCTTTGGCGCGAGCTTAACAGTGAAAGCAACAAACTGAAAGACATAACGGCGGAAGACACGCTCGTTCACCGCGACAAAGACCTCGGCGCATTGCCTGAAGAGCTGCGAGTTGAAGGCGAAGACGAGATTGAATTCATCGACGAAGACGAGATTGAAGACCTTGACGACGTTGAATATATCGACATGGACGACGACAACAATTGACAAACTTATGGGTTGGCAGGCTTCATTGGCTTGCCAACCCGTCTTTAAACCTCACACAAAATGCCACAGCCCACACTTACATATTACAACCTTTCGCCATCCGTCATAACGTTCAGCACCACCCGCCACGGAGGCTTCAGCCAAGGCGCATACGGCGAATTCAACATCAACAGGTTCTGTGGCGACAACGAGGAGTGCATCAGCAAAAACCTTGAAGCATTAAGCCGAACGCTCGGAATAAGCGGAAACACTGTCATCATGCCACACCAGACGCACGGAACAGAGGTCAGACTAATAGCAAAAGACTTCCTCACGTTGCCGCAACAAGTAAAAGGGATGGTGCTTGAAGGCGTAGACGCGCTAATAACCGATGTAAGGAACATCTGCATCGGAATTTCAACGGCCGACTGCATACCTATAATAATCTATGACCATGCGCACCACGCAGCAGCCGCTGTACACGCAGGATGGCGCGGCACGGTGCAACGCATAGCGCAAAAGACCATTGACACCATGCACATAGCCTACGGTTCACGCCCTGAAGAGTTGCAGGCAGTAATAGGTCCAGGCATCTCGCTCGGCGCATTTGAAGTAGGCGACGAGGTGTATAGCGAGTTTGCCGAAGCCGGTTTCGACATGGCGACAATCAGCCGCCGCGAAGACAAATGGCACATCGACCTTAAAGAGTGCAACCGCCAACAGCTTTGCGCATCGGGAATAGCCGACAGCAGCATAACCGTTTCGCCCGTATGCACATACACCGACTATGCCGACTACTTCTCGGCGCGCCGCCTCGGCACGGCCTCCGGCAGGATTTTCACCGGCATAATGCTGAAATAAACAATCCACATAAAAAACAAATCAACCTAAATTTATTATGAAAAAATACCTTATTTTACTGGCCGCACTCGTCTGCGGCATCAACATCCAGGCGCAAAAACACCTGGGTGGAGACATCTCATTGCTGCCTACTTACCAGCAAAACGGCACTAAGTACAAAACCATTGACGGGAAAACGCTCTGTCCCTACAAGCTTTTCGAGCAGGCAGGATGGAACGCCATGCGCGTGCGCCTTTTCGTTGACCCGGCCAACGCGCCACAGGACAACAAGGACGAAGGTGTATGCCAAGACCTTACGTATGTTGTCAGCCTGTGTAAACAAATCAAGAAGCACGGCTTCAAACTGATGCTCGACTTCCATTATTCCGACACATGGGCTGACCCGGGCAAGCAGTTCACGCCGCACGCATGGGCAAAAGCCATCGAGAGCAAGAACCGTAACGAGCAAATAAGAATACTCGCCGACTCAGTTTACCAGCATACAAAGACCGCCTTGGAGGCTCTGAACAAGGCCGGAGCAACGCCTGACTTCATCCAAGTGGGCAACGAAATAACCTTCGGAACGCTCTGGCCTACGGGAAAAGTTGACCCGACAAAAGACGACAACTGGGACACTCTGCTTACATTCCTTCGCGCCGGAGTGAAGGCTTGCCGCGAAGCATGTCCTAAGGCTGAAATCATAATACACACGGAGCACGCCCAGGACTGGCTCGCCACCGAGGGATATTACGACAAACTGGAGAAAGGGAAGCTCGACTACGACATCATCGGACTAAGTTATTACCCGATGTGGCATGGCACAATAAAGCATCTCGACACAGTGCTCGACAGTATCAAGACCGAGTTCAACAAGCCTGTAATGATAGTTGAGACAGCGTTTTATTATTCTCACAAGAACGACAAGTGGGCGACAGACCCCAACAAAGACGGCGACACCTACCCCATCAACCCCGAAGGTCAGCGCAAATTCACAGAAGAACTTGTAACGATGCTCAACCGTCACAACAACGTCACCGGTCTGTTCTGGTGGTTCCCGGAAGAAAACGAGTCGGGCAAGCCTATCATAAAGAGCTGGATTAACCGCGGACTGTTCGACAACGAGACAGGCAAAGCCCTGCCGGCAATGGAGGAGTTGAAGAAGTTTAGGTGATATACGGTTTTAAGGTTTTACGGTTATTGGGTTATGCGGTTACATGGTTGTAGTGGCTGCGCTATAATTAGTATAAAATATCTACAGCCACATAAAACCTCACAACCGCATAACCCAATAACCGTAAAACCGCATAACCGTAAACTACGTATGCCTCGGCCTTACGCGCTTTAACAGCAGCGTAAGGTTTTCTTTTATGCTGCGGTTGAGGATAACCAACACCACGGCGGCCAGTATCAGGGCTATGCCCACGGCCTCGCTGAAAGTAAACGCCTCGCCGAACACGAGCGCACCGATGCACACCGCCGTCACAGGCTCAAGCGCGCCGAGTATTGACGTGAGCGTACCGCCGATGTTACGCACAGCCAGCAGCAGCGTGATGTTTGATATTACGGTGGGCGCGACGGCCAGCAGCACTACGTTGACAGCAGCCCAAGCGTTGGGCAGAGGCTGCACACCATCCTCCAATCCGTTCTTAACGCCGAAAATCAGCGTCGTGAACACGAACACGTAAAACGCCAGTTTGCGGCTGTGCATGTCCTTCACGCGCGACTTGTTCACCGCTATTATATAGCTGGCATACCCCACGGCGGAGAGCAGCACTATGCCCACGCCCACAGGGTCGAGCTTCAGCTCCGTGCCGTTGAGCGACAGCTTGGCGACGCCGCAGATAGCCAGCACAACGGCCGTCCACGTCACCCACGACGCCCGTTCCCTGAAAAGCACGAGCATCAGCAGCGTAACGAACACGGGGTAAGTGAAGTGAAGCGTCGTGGCAACGCCCGCACCCATCACCTCGTAGCCGTAAAGCAGGAACATCGACGACGCCGTATAGAACACCGCCAGCGGCACTATCACCAGCAAGTCGCGCCAGCTGACCCTGAAACTTTCCTTCTTTACCAGCATCATCAGCCCCAGCGCAGCCGTGGCCGTAACGAAACGGTAAAACAAAATACTGTCCGACGCCAACCCCGCCTGCATCAGCGGCAGCGTGAACAGCGGTATCAGCCCGAACGTAACCGACGTGGCTACGCCATAAAGAAAACCCTTAACCTTTGCGCTCATTCCTTTTTACTTTTCAAATTCGGGGTGCAAAGGTAGTAAATTAACCGAATACAAACATAAAAGATGGGTAAACAAATAAATTGTCCACCCATCCATTTTAATTTAGTCAATAACGACTGGTATTAATACAAATCATTTCAAACAAAATGAATTACATTTGTATAAACTCGACATCGTCAACGGCCAATTCCTGTTTCCCGAATGTATAAAAGCCAAAACCGGAATATTCCAACGGCATGTAGCGTACTTTTAGTATTTGCATTCCGTCAACGATAAATGTCAATACCTGCCCGTCACTTATCAGTTCCCATTCCTGGTCGACTTTTTTCTTGTCAGCCCATTTAACGCCTTGCTGAATTTGTCCGACAATAACATTGTCAACATACCTGTTAAAGCAAACCATTTCATCATTGAAAGCAAAACAATAAAAATTTCCTCCGTCTTTGTAATTGAATACAAGTCCGGCCATTCTGTCGCTTGCCAACTTCTCAATGTTGACATGTGTCCTGATTTTAAACGGCTTTTGCACATCTAACGGGGCATAGCAGTGAGTCTCGAAAAACGTGTTTTTACCGACTTTTGTCTGTACTCCGCTCAATACAGTCAGTGCCGCTCCAAGCCCCTTGTTCTCTCCTTTTGACGTTATTGTCATCTTGCCGCCGTCTATCACAGCCGTGCCGCTATTGCTTTCGTATGCACACTCTGTCCATTCCAGCGAGTTAGCGTCAAAAGTTTCTTTAAAAGTTTGTGCCTGTACGCTTAATGCTCCAAGCATGGAAAATGCAAAAATAATGATTTTCTTTTTCATAATTGTTTATATGTTTAATTGTTTTTATAGGCTGCTTACCTTACCGATACGTGTTTGCAGTTCCTGGATTATTGGCTCAAACTCTTTCGGTATCCTGTCAACTTCTGTAAATTCGCCATGGCGTGCGGCATTACTTCCTGCTACTTCTGACGAGACTTTTATCTGAAACGCGACACGCTTCGGTGTGGATATGTCACGCACGGTGACACGGTTTCTTATCTGTTTTTCCGACATTGTAAACGTCTTATACTGCCACGGGGTTTGCAAGTAACCGCCGTAAATGTCTGTCGTAGATATTTCTTCAAAATAATTCAGCAATATCTGGTGGAGGAGTTTCCAAGCAGGACTGACGTCAACCTTGTTGTCTTTTATTTCATAATACATCGGGTCTATGTCTATGGTAAAAAACTTGTTTACAATTCCCGATGCTGCCGAAGCCCTGTAAAAGCCGTCCTGCTGCAACATGAACGACAGGCTGTTACGCTTGTCGCCACCATAAAACTTTGTCAGTATAGGCTTGTATTCCTCACATTCGCACCTGATTATCACCACTTCGTTTTTCTTTTTGGGCCGTGTAAATTCTGCATAGCCGTAACCGGCAAATGTGTTGTTTATGTAAATCGAAGCTTCTTTAGGCTCAACGGTTATCTTTATGACATCCGCTTTTTTCTTTGCCATCGTGCATAATGCAAATAATACTGCGATGCACAGTAATAATGTCTTTTTGCTCATGATGCAGTGATTTTTATTTTACCTTTGATTTTATTGTGCTCTGGCCTGATGAATATCTGTAATCTTTAGGTATGTTCAGTTCTATGAGCTGGTTTTTCATGCCTTTTACATAAAATGAACGGCTGTAAACTTCCACCCCATTTTCTCGACAAGACACCCTGATGTTGTCTTGACCTTTTGGGACGGTGTAGCTTACAAGCCCCCGCCCTACGTATTCATCGTCTACATAAAGCTCTATGTGTTGTTCGTCACATAACAAACTGACCGAGGCGGTGCTCCTGCAAGACGCGAAACAGCATACGGCCAAACTGGCTAAAACAAAAAATCTAAACATATTCAGGATATTTTACAGCTGCAAAATTAGCATCATTCAAGCAACCGGATATAGGCCATGACGTAAGTAAAATTTACTGTTTTGTAGAAGAAAAATCACACTTTGACAACTCGTCAATATAATCCATGAAGAAGTTTCTATGCAGAACTATGGATATGCGCAACAGTAACTCCGTGTCAATGCTTTCACGCTTGAATATTGAATACACATTGGTACGTTCGCAATAGAGCTTCTTTGCGAACCATGTAACCGAACGCTCCTGGCGTTCAAACTCTGCTTTTATGGCTTTTCCAATGTGTACCATCAAAAAAAGAAGCCCTTTTCTGGGCAACTTGTCCTTGCGTTTCTGTGCCCTTATTCCCATGTCAAGGCGGTTAAATAAAAATGTGTTGAAATGTATATACGAAAAAAAGCGTGGGAACTTTGCCCGTCACCCGTCCCACGCTTGGAGGCCTTCGCATTGCCCGGAACAGTAGAACGAGCAACGCAGAAGCCCACGCCGTGTATGTATATACGCCGTCATCGGACGCAATGCCAAGCGGCATACGCCAATAAGGGCTACATAATATACACCCATGGGCATCTACTGTTGCCATGTTCTTGACCGTTCCAGAAAGTTGCGAAGTTTCCAAGCGTCAAGACCAAAGCGCCAAGTAAACGCCTCTAACATATATGTCCCCAAGCCCGCCACTTGCGTGGCTTCTGCAAAAGGGACATTGCAAATGTAAGAAAAATCATAATATATAGCAAATTTTACGGAAAAAATCATGCTCAAAACATATTGCACGCGGGGCTACGCGCCGCTCCCAACACCTCTGCCTGCTAAACTGAACAATAGACAACGCCGCACAGCCTTCACCCGATGCGGCCTTCGACCAAGCGTAACCGGGCGGCGGCAAGCTGCCCATAGGAAACGCATTGACAGTCAAGCACTTGGCAATATGCCGTCTTTTAGCCTGCAAAAGGCGGCCTTTTAGCGTGCGATTGACGGCCTTTCGGAAGCCGAAAGATGGCCTTTGTAAAACTATGCACTTCATTTTGAAAGAAGAATAAACGTACAATCACAATCTGTTAATTATATTTAAGCATCTATTCACACCTATGAAAAATTGGCAAAACATCACATTATTCATACCAGAAATGTGTGATTTTGCACAAAATGGATACATGAATGGAAATTAAAAATCACTGTATTGAAGGACTTGATGATATAGAAAGACAGCAGAACAAGCACACTTTTTTGACTCTGTGCTTTATACATAAACCTCTCCGACATTGTTTCGGCAGGTTACATGCAACTATGTTATATGGCAAACGGGTGCAATATACATTATTGCCCATTTAATTTAACAGCAAACGACACCATTTTTTAGGAAACACACTTCATTAAATTAACCTAAAAGACTTGCTGGAATAAGAATAAACCACTAACTTTGCTGTATTGAAAACTTATCAGCAAAAACATATATCATACTATGAGAAAGAATTTCGGAGCAAAATCGTGGACTTATCCGCAGCCCGTATTCATCGTAGCTACATACGACGCGCAGGGCAACGCCGACGCCATGAACGCGGCGTGGGGCGGCATCGACTATGACGACCAAATAAACATGTGCCTTAGCGCAGGCCACAAGACGGTGAAAAACCTGTTGGAGACGCGGGCGTTCACCGTAAGCATGGGCACGGAGGAGCAGCTGACGGCGTGCGACTATGTGGGAATAGTGTCGGGAAACAAGGTTGAAGACAAACTCGAAAAGGCCGGATGGCACGCCGTAAAGTCGGAGTTTGTCAACGCGCCGGTAATCGAGGAGCTGCCCATGACGGTGGAATGCGAGCTTATATCGTATGACCCGGAGACGTGCCACTTGGTTGGCCGCATCGTGAACGTGTCGGCCGACGAGAGCATCCTCGACGAGAATGGCAAGATTGACCCGGCCAAGCTGCGCCCAATCTCGTTCGACCCGGTGCACAACCACTACCTTGCCGTAGGCGGAAAGGTGGGCAACGCGTTCAAGGACGGAATGAAACTTAAATAAGAAGCCCCACCCTAACCCTCCCGAAGGGAGGGAAACGGGAATGCCTTTAAGGATTTAGGCATCATACGAACAACGTAAAATCTATGCTTTATAAATAACAAATCATACCAGACTCCCTCCCCTCGGGGAGGGCTGGGAAGGGGGCTTAATGATACATTCATCCATCGACATGGAGAACGCGGTGCTCGAACGGGGCATCCTGCCGTTCTTCCGCTGCGGCATTCCCGGCTTTTCCATTGAGGAAATGACGGCTGGCGAGCTGTGGTTTTCTGACGAAGAGGAAGGTCCGTGGGAGTGGGAAGGCCCGGTAATACGCGAAGGGCACTGCGCCTACGGCAAGCTGTTCGCAAAGAAGGCGGGCTACGTAAGCCTGGAATGGCTGCCCCACCTTGTGAACTACCGGCGCACGCTGCGCTACGCCAAGGACGAGGACACCGCCGCGCTTGACAACGTTGTGCTGCAAACAATAGCGTCGGAGGGCAGCGCAACGGTAAAGGAATTGCGCCGTATGCTCGGTTTCGCGCGCGGACGGAGACGCACTGCTGACGACCTTGTGGACGACATGCCCGGGGCAGGACGCATATCGCTTGAACCGATACTGACGCGGCTGATGATGGCTGTGCGCGTGGTAATATCCGACTTTGAGTATAACACCGACCGCCACGGACGGCCTTACGGCTGGGGAGTGGCGCGATACACCACGCCCGAAAGCCTGTACGGACGGCTCGACGCAGGCTGTACGCCGCAAGAATCGCACGACAAGATGGTACAGCATCTGCACAGGATGCTGCCTTATGCACAAGAAAGCAAAATCTTGAAACTCATCGGCTGAAGGCTCACACCGTGCCTTCAGCCCTTCTCCTCTTGATTACCTGCCATCGGTAAAGCAGGCAGGTGATGAAGAAATAGACTATCGTCTGCGCCCAAAGAGCCACATACTCCACCCTTACATCGCCCAGCAGGGCACCCATAGTGTTCATCCTTACAAAGCCGCGTATGCCGAACGTGGACGGCGCAAGCCACGACACCCATTGCCAGAAAGGCGGAATGGCACTCTGCGGCCACGACACGCCAGAAATGAAAAGCAGCGGCACTGACGTGAACACCACTATAAGGATGACGTTCTCGCGGTAACGGATGAGTCCGGAAATTATCATTGCGAAGAACACGCACGACAGGACGTATGGCAACATGAACCAGAACGTATCGCCGGGACGCAGCAACGACGTGAAGCCGAACAAGCGCGGCACTACAAGCGCGACGTAAGACGTAACAACGGCGTACACCATGAAGTAAGCCAAGGCACGGCCAAGCACCGTGCGGAACACGCCGTCGTAACGCGCCGCATCTGGCAGGAAAGAGCCTGTCTTGCTGCGTTCGCGCGCAGTGCCGACCGACAGGCCGACACCGAGCAGCAACGTCTGCTGTATTATGAGCATAAGTACGCCAGGAATGATGAAGTTGCCATAACCGCCGGTAGAGTTGAAGAGCTGCACCTCGTCGAAGTCGAGCGGCTTGGCAGTTATTTCGTCCTCACGCTCCGTCCAGTTGCCGGCACGTTCTATCAGGATTTTAGAGTTCACGTTGCCGGCCACAGCCGTGGCCGTCTGGAATATGGCCTTATAGTAAAGCATGAAACTCATGTCGCAGAACACGCTGACACGGCTCTGCTCCATACGCGACACGCGGGTCTGGAAATCGGTAGGAAAATATATCACGCCGAAGGCATCCTGTCGGCCGACTACGTCCTTGGCCTCGTCGAGATTGGTGCAATACCGGGCCACACGGACATCGGGAGACGCGTCAAACTGGCGTATGAACTCGCGGCTCATGGCACTGTGCGACAAATCGACAACTGCCACCGGCACCTCGCGCACCACCTCGTTGGTGTAAATCCAGGAATAAAGCAGCGGATAAAACAACGGCACAAGGATGAAGAAGATGAGCACACCCTCATCTTTCCAGATGGTGCGCATCTCGTCAGCCCATATTTGGAGCATGTCGCCGAAACCTTGTTTTATCCTCGAATTTAATCTCATCAATCACCAATTTATTTAAGGCATATAGGCCATAATGAGCCTAATAAGCCACATTAATCCGACTATGGCAGATACTGGTATGCCAGGACGTTCTTCTTTATGCGGCCTGCCACAAGCAAAGGCAAAGCCGTGAAGACGAGCAGCGCACCGATGTAGGGCCATGAATAGTCAATCGGATAGCCGTTGAATATGTTGAGCTGGTAAACCATATAATAATGCCTCAACGGGAAAAGCTGGGCTATGGCCTTGATTTCGGCATCCATGGCCGACAGCGGAAACGCCGTGCCCGACAGCGAATAGCTCAACACCGCCCACAGGCAGCAGATACTCATAGACATGCGCAACGACGGCACAAGGCCGAAAACGAATATGCCGAAAGCCTGCGACGACTGCACCGAGAGCAAACCCAGCAACAGAATATATCCCGTTCCGCCGGGATGCGGGAATTGGAGAACGCCGAACACATAGAACATATAGCCATAAAAGATGGCAAGCCATATAAGCGTCTGCGGCAGCATCTTGCCCAAAATGGCGACGGCGATGTTGTCGCCTGAAGCCGAAAGCCACTCCTTCGCCGAATTGAACTTCAGCTCCGTACCCAAAGAATAAGCCGTAACGAGAAAGATGAACAGCATGAGGCAGCCCGGCACAAGCATCGTGTTAAGGTAAACACTGTAATTTATCATAGGGTTGTTAACCGTATGCAAGTCAACGACAACAGGCTGGAGCACGCTCATAACCAGCTCTTCCGTCAACCCCTTGGCACTCAACAACGAAGCTCCTACACTGGCGGAGCCAAGCGTCGAAATGGTTTTCAAGTCACGGTAAAGCAATGCTCCCGCCGTATAAGACGTAGAACTGTAATAAAACGAAATCTTAGGCTGGCGCATGGCAAGAAGTTCCGCCGTAGTGCCTTCGGGTATATAAAGAAACGCGTAAATCTCGTTGCGCTGTATAGCACGGCGGGCTTCAGCCACACTGGCATAACGCGCCGTGACTTTAGTCGCCTGGAAAGCGTCAAGTTTCCTTACAAGTGTGCGTGTTGTCGCGGTATTGTCGTGGTCAACCACACCCACGGGCATGTCTGTAGGCTGGCCGTCAGCCATAAGGGACGTGAAGAATACGGTGACAATCACAGGAAACACAACCATGCAGAACAGATACATCAGGTTCTTGCGCATTATGCCACACTCGCGGCGCGCCACACCGTAAATCCGTTTAAACATGTCACCACTCATTCTTATAAATCCCTTTCTCGCTGTCTTCGCTATCCGCTATTCCGCAGCATTACTCCTTTATGATGAGCGACATGCCGGGCCTCAACCCTTCAATCTTGTCCACCGGACGTGCCTTTACCTCAAACGTCTTAAGGTCATACTGGCCGTTTGTCTTCGTGGCTTTCCACACCGCATAGCTACCCTCGTCCTTTATGTAGTACACCTTCATGCGTATGTCCTTGTTGAACGCCGGGCAATAAGCCGTGAACGTATCGCCCACCTTGAGCCCCTTCAGCTGGTCTTCACGCACATTGAACGTTCCCCACTGGTCGCTCATGATTGAAATGCTCATGATTGGGGAACCGGCGCCGACAAGTTCGCCGAGTTTCGGATAGACATCGCTTACCTCGCCTTCCATCTGTGCAACCTGCACGGTTTCCTTTACATACGAATCCACTTCCTGCACAGCACCTTGCGCCCTACGCTTCTGGGCTGCGGCGGCCTCACGCTCCTCACGCCGTGCTCCGGCCACAGCCATGTCGTACTGGCTCTTGGCAGCCTGCGCCTGCGCCTTCATCGCCTTGTAGTTGGCATAAGCCTCGTCACGCTTCTGCGCACTCATCACGCCCTCGTCAAAAAGACGCTGCACACGGCCGTATGACTTCTCTGCAATCTCAAGGCCTGCCTTGGCCTGCTGCCATACCTCAAACGCTCCTTGCACCTGTTCTCGGCGAGCGCCCTTGTCGGCCATTGTGCTCAATGCCGCCGCCGCATCCTCCGCACTGACGGCCTGTGCCCTCTTTGCCTCAACGTCAGGAGCGTCAAGTATGGCAAGCGTATCGCCTACCTTCACGTAATCGCCTTCCTGCACACGTAATTCGAGTATGCGTCCGGGAACTTTGCTCGACACGCGGTATTCAGACACTTCGACCTCACCCTGTATTGTGTCAGGTGTGCGTCCGAACGTCAGGAAACCTATTACCCCGACAATTACAACAACCGCCGCAAAGCAGAATGTGGCAAGCAATATGTTGTTATGCTGTGTTTTCTTTTCCATTTTCTTTTATTTAATTGGGAGAACTAGGAAAACTGAGAGAACTGGGAATGATGGGGACACCAATGGATTTTTCACTCTTCACTCTTAATTCTTCGTTCTTCACTTTCAATATATTGTTTCTCCAAGAACTTTTTTCAAGTTTGTCAATGTCAATTTAACGTCAATGTCTGCGTCAATCTTCTGTGAACGGGCCTGTAGCCATGCGGTCTGCGCCGCCATGACATCAGTAACGTCCATCACGCCCTCTTTGAAACCAAGATTGGCGCAACGCAGGTTTTCATCGGCTTGCTCAGTATTTTTCCTTGCCATTGCAAGTTTTTTGTTAGCCTCGTCAACCTTGTACGAGCTTTGGTTTACCTGCAACTCAACCTTCTCACGCGCCTCGTCAAGCTCAAGCATTGCTATGCTCGTGGCCGTTTTGCCTGCACGTACTTTGTAAGTGCCTTCAAACCAGTTCCATACAGGTATCCTGACGATGACGCCAATATTCCATACTCCCGAGAACTTACGTTCAAAGCCGTTGTAAAGCGAAGGGTTTGTCACAAGATAACCACCGGTCAACGCCACTTGCGGCAAATAAGCCGCACGTATAAGTTTGGTTGTCTGACGGCTTATATCTACCGTATTCTCAAGCATTTTCAGCTCCGGACGGTTTTCCATTGCTGCCGAAACGTCTGGCATAGGCATACTCTCCGCCGCCGAAACGTCCTCTTTGTCTTCGTCTTCAAGAATTATATTGCCGTCCATCGGCAATCCGCAAAGCTGGCAAAGCAACATTTTTGCAAGCGACAGGCCGTTGTCAACCTGCGTGAGCTGCATTTCCGCCTCGTTGACCCTAACGTCCACTTTCAGTCCGTCGGCTCTCGTTGCGACGCCTTCTTTTATCATTTTGCCGACATCGCCGCTAAGTTTCTTTACAAGTTCAAGATAACTTGTGGCAAGTCTCTGCTTATGTTTCAATGAAACTACCGTCCAGTAAGCGTTATCAACGTCGTAGACTACGTTCTGCCTGCTGTTCTGCAAGTCGTTGGCGGCAAGCTGCTCGCTTATCTCGGCAATCTTGTTAGCCGCGACAATGCTTCCGCCCATATATATAGGCTGCGTAACCATAACCGACGCAGCGAACATGTTACGGGTATCTGTCCTAAAAGCGTCGTTGATGTTTTTCCCAATGGCATTGCCTGCCTGCTCTATACCCGGGGCTATCTTGCCTGCAATGTTGCCAAGAGCCTCGGCTGCCTGCGGAGTGATAATGCCCTGTCCGGCCATTTCAGAGATTACGGACGACATGGTGTTGCCAATCTGCCCGGCCGCCGTAGTGCCTATGCTGCCTATTGCCCCTTTCTGCTTGTCGCTCAATATTGATATTTCCCTGCTTGTAAACTCATATCCGCCAAGTACGTCCACATGCGGCAGATACTTGGTCTTTGCGGCCTTGCGCGTATCGCGTGCAACGTCCTGCTTCAGTTTGGATATGCCAAGCTGCTTGTTGTTGCGCAAAGCCATGGCCCGGCAACTGTCGAGCGACAACATCCGCTGCGCCCCTACGGGCAAGGCAACGAATATCAGCGAGAGCAAAATCGTTACATTCTTCATATAAAAATGTTGTCAAAACCTACATGCAAGGCCGCAAACGCAACTTTGCACCAATTACAGCAACTTACTTTATAGAGAAGTTTCTCGAGCCTATCATATTGCCGTCGGCAAACACGCTTACATTGTATGTGCCTTCACCAAGAAACTCGTTTACATTCCAATACATAGTCACGGGTGTCTCGTTTCCAGTATATTCTATGGTCTTCTTCATCGAGTAAGGCAGGTTGCGGTTTTCATACTGGAAGGCACCGCCGCCCGACAATACAGTCCCGGCAGGCGTGGTGATGCGCACATATACGGTCTTGTTGCCGCTTGCCGCCGTCACGTTCTTGGCAATGTTGAAGTTCACCTGAATTGTCTTGCACCTCTTCACCTTCTTTGTCACCTTGCCGCGCTTGTTCTTCAGCGTCATGGTTATGCCCGTAGCGTCGAGCTGTGCGGCGATGGCAACCTTCTCCGACAGCGTCTGCTTGTCGGCGTTCAGTCCCTCAATCTGCCTTGTAGCCTCGGCGTATTGTCCTTTTACACGTGTATTTTCTTCAGTCAAGTTTTGGTTCAGTCGGTTGAGAGAGTCTATCTCAAGCACATAACTGCGGATTACGGCGCGGCATGTTGCCAGTTCCTTTTTCAGTCGTGCTATTTCCCTTGCGTCAGAAGCCTTGACGTTCCTAAGTTCTTCCAGAAGTTTCTCCGTCTTCAATTGCTCCTGCGTAAGCTGTTCTATTATAGAGTCGTTGTTAATCTGCGTCTTCAGCTCGCTATACTGGTCGGCAAACATCTGGTACTCGTTTTCCATTTCCTTTTTGTCCAGCTCGGCCAGTTCCTGCATTTCCTTGTTGGCCTGTTTCTGGTTGGTAAGACTTATGGCAAGATACACTATGCCAGCAACCAACAACAAACCTACAATGACAGATGGAATTATTACTTTCTTGTTCATATCCGTTTTTTATTTATCAGTCAATAATACGTTTTCAATTTTACTATCATGCAAAATTAGCCTATTTCCTTTAAACGCCCCAAAAAATTCCAAACTATAAATATCCAAATCGATAAAATTAGTAATTTTACCGAATTTTTGAACAATATTAAAAAGGATTACTTATATTTGCAGAGGCGTATGCCATGCACCTTAATATACAGAAATACACACTACTCCATGATTAGACAAGTCATAAATTTCTACCGCGACGGCTTCAAGAGCATGAGGCTCGGCAAGACACTTTGGCTTGTCGTGATTGTAAAACTCGTCATTATCTTTGTTGTCATCAAACTGTTATTCATGCCCGACATACTTAGCGAACGTGCTGATGGCAACGAAGCCGACTACGTGTCAACGCAAATAATTAAAAAAGTGAATAATGAAAAGTGAATAATCCATTACCTTACAGCACGCCAGGCTATAAACTCTTAATTCTTAACTCTTAACTTATTTAAATATGGACAATCTCTTACTAAGCATAAGCGCCGGAACAGTAGACTGGTCGAGGGCGCAATTCGCGCTCACCGCCATTTACCACTGGTTTTTCGTCCCACTTACGTTGGGGCTTGCGCTTATCATGGGCATAATGGAAACATGTTATTACCGTACAGGCAAGAAGTTTTGGAAAGACACCTCACGCTTCTGGCAAAAGCTTTTCGGAATAAACTTCGCCATGGGCGTGGCTACCGGCATAATACTTGAATTCGAGTTCGGCACAAACTGGAGCAACTATTCGTGGCTCGTGGGCGACATTTTCGGCGCGCCGCTCGCAATCGAGGGCATAGTGGCATTTTTCCTCGAAGCCACATTCGTAGGCGTGATGTTCTTCGGCTGGGACAAGGTGTCACGCGGTTTCCACCTTGCTTCTACATGGCTTACAGGCATCGGCGCTACAATATCGGCATGGTGGATACTCGTAGCTAACGCCTGGATGCAATATCCCGTGGGGCAGGCATTCAACCCCGACACCATGCGCAACGAAATGACTTCCTTCGCCGAAGTAGCCTTGTCGCCGTTTGCCATCGACAAATTCTTCCATACCGTCATATCGGCATGGATTATCGGAGCAATCTTCACCGTAGCCGTAAGCTGCTACCTCATGTACCGCCGCCGACATGATGAAGGACAAGCCTGCCGTGACCGCCGCCTTGCCGTGCAGAGCATGAAAATCGCTTCCATCGTAGGCCTTGTATCGTCGCTCCTTGCCATACATACGGGCGACAGTTCGGCGTACATGGTAGCGCAGTCACAACCCATGAAACTTGCCGCCATGGAGGCTTTATACAACGGAGGACAAGGCGAAGGACTGACCGTCGCCGCCGCCGTCAACCCGTTCAGCCAACCCGACTACGCCTCCGGCGAAGAGCCGCCGCTGAAAATCGCCATGCCCAACATGCTCTCGTTCCTTGCCACACGCGACTTTAACGGCTACGTACCCGGAATAAACGACATTATACGTGGCGGATATACCATGCCCGACGGTACTACGGCTATATCATTAGACGAGAAGATGGAGCGCGGGCGCAAGGCCATAGCCGCCCTCTCCGGCTACCGTGAGGCGCAAGCAAACGGAGACGCAATAGCCGCAGCGGGACACCGTAAGACACTCGACGAAAACATCAAATACTTCGGCTACGGTTACATTGACAACGCCGAACAAACCGTACCTTACATTCCGCTGTGCTTCTGGGCGTTCCGTGTAATGGTAGGCTTGGGCGTGCTGTTCCTCCTGTTCTTCGCCTTGTCAACATTCCTTTCATACAAGAAGGACATAACTAAGATGCGCTGGCTGCACGTCACGGGCATGGCGCTCCTGCCGCTCGGCTACATAGCCAGCGAGGCGGGATGGCTCGTCGCCGAATTCGGCCGCCAGCCATGGACAATCCAAGACATGCTGCCTACGTGGGTCGCCGTGTCCGATATCGGCTCCGCCTCGGTAATGCTCACTTTCTTCATCTTCCTCGCCCTGTTCACCCTCCTGCTCATCGTAGAGATTAGCATCATGTGCAAGGCGATAAAGAAAGGACCTGAATATGAAAGAAATGAATAATGTGAAAATGAATAATGTGAAAATGAATAATGAATAATAATAAATAATGAACAATTAAAATGATAAACGATTACGAAAAAAAATCAATCGCGGCGTAAGCCAAATTTTTCATTTTTAATTTTTCATTTTTAATTAATAAAATATATGTCATACGATTTCTTACAACACTATTGGTGGTTCATAGTTTCCCTGCTCGGAGCGTTGCTGGTGTTCATGATGTTCGTGCAGGGCGCAAACTCCGTCATGTTCTCACTAAGCGCGAACGATGATGAAAGCCGCCTGATAACAAATTCCACCGGAAAGAAATGGGAACTGACGTTCACCACGCTTGTTACGTTCGGCGGAGCTTTCTTCGCCTCGTTCCCGTTGTTTTACAGCACCAGTTTCGGCGGTGCTTACTGGGTGTGGATGCTCATCCTCGTCACGTTCGTGCTCCAGGCCGTCAGCTACGAGTTTCAGCACAAGCTGGGCAATCTGCTCGGCGCACGCACCTTCCAGTGGTTCCTCGTCATCAACGGCATTGCAGGCCCGTTGCTGCTCGGCATGGCAGTAGCGACATTCTTCAACGGCTCTAACTTCATCGTTGAGAAGGCCAACATCTTCGGCGAAGCAAGCCCAATAATCAGTCGCTGGGCCAATGCCAGCCACGGCCTTGACGCCCTGCTCAACGGATGGAACTGGATATTCGGCCTCGCCGTGTTCTTCCTCGCACGCATTCTCGGCATACTCTACGTCATCAACAACGTTGACAACGCAAGTATTCGCCGCCGGGGCACGGTGCGCCTTGTTGGCAACTTCGTGCCGTTCCTCGTGTTCTTCATAGTCGCCGTTGTGTACATCCTGCTGAAAGACGGCTACGCCTTCGACCCTGTAACGGGCGAAATATTTATCGAGCCAGACAAGTATTTCAACAACTTCTGCCAGATGTGGCCTCTCGCCGTAACCTTGCTCGCCGGGGTCACGCTGTTCCTGTTCGGCTGCATGAAGACTATCTTCAGCGCGACATACACACGCGGCATATGGCCTGCCGGCATCGGCGCGGTGCTCGCCGTGCTAAGCCTGCTGCTCTGCGCAGGATGGAACGACACGGCATATTATCCGTCAACCGCCGACCTGCAAAGCAGCCTCACCATTGCCAACAGCTGCAGCAGCGAGTTCACACTCACCGTAATGTTCTACGTCTCGCTGCTCGTGCCGTTCGTCCTCGCCTACATTGCGTATGTATGGAGGAAGATGGAATAAAGCCCCTCCCCAACCCTCCCGAGGGAGGGAGTTTGATTACTCTTACAATATAATAAAAGGCTTGCCTGTAATGTTAGAACAGGCAAGCCTTTTAATTATATAAAATTTGTATATATCTCAAGCATTCCAGGCTCCCTCCCCCGTGAGGGCTGGGGAGGGGGCTTTTACTTCACCTCCACCACCTTCGTAGGCCATTGCTCCTTGTTCCTGCGGTTCACCGTAGTGACTACGGCCTGCGCCAGGTTGATGAACGCCTGGCCGGTCATGGTGTCGGCATCGAGTGCCGAGGGTTTGCCGTCGTCGCCGCTCTCGCATATGCTCTGCACCATCGGTATTTGCGCCAGCAGGGGCACACCCATCTCCTTTGCCAAGTTCTTGCAACCGTCCTTGCCGAAGATGTAATACCTGTTCTCTGGCAGCTCTGCCGGGGTAAACCAGGCCATGTTCTCCACCAGTCCCAGTATGGGCACGTTCACCTTGTCGTTCCTGTACATGTCGATGCCCTTGCGCGCGTCGGCCAAGGCCACCTTCTGCGGCGTGCTCACGATGACCGCGCCGGTGATGGCCAGCGTCTGAAGGAGAGTAAGGTGGATGTCGCTCGTGCCCGGAGGCGTGTCAAGTATGAAGTAGTCAAGGTCGCCCCAGTCGGCGTCGCCGATTAGCTGCTTCAGCGCGTTGCTCGCCATGCCGCCGCGCCACAGCGTCGCCGTGTCGGGGTTGACGAAGAAGCCTATGCTCAACAGCTTCACACCATACTTCTCTATCGGCTCTATAAGGTCGCGCCCGTCCTTGTTCACGGCGTATGGCCGCGCGTCCTCAACGTCGAACATCTTTGGCATCGAGGGGCCGAATATGTCAGTGTCAAGCAACCCTACCTTATATCCAAGACGCGCCAGCGCAATTGCCAGGTTGGCAGCGACGGTACTCTTGCCCACTCCGCCCTTGCCGGAGCTTACGGCCACAACGTTCTTCACGCCGGGCAGCATCTTGCCTGGCTCGGGGCGCGGCTTCGACTTGGTCTCAACCCCTATTGTCACCTCCACGTCCTTGCTCACATGGTAATGTATGGCGGCCTCGGCGGCCTTGAGCGTAGACTTCATAAATGGGTCGGTGTCGCGTGGAAAGATGAGCGAGAACGACACCTTCATGCCGTCAATCCTCAGGTTGTCAGCCACCATCTCGCTCTCAACAAGGTTTTTCTTCGTGCCCGGATACGTTACCGTAGCCAGAGCGTCCATTATCAGTTTGGGATATAGTGTCATAACGTTTCTGTTTGTTTTTCGTGCAAAATTATAAAATTATCCCCGTTACTCACGCATTTTTACGCACAAAATATCCGTCATCTGTCAGTTTCAGGCGTTGCACGTTGATTATCAGCCACTTAACGGCTGACAGATGGGCTGACACTTCGCCCGTTGTCTGTCAGCCCATCTGTCAGTCCGCAACAGCCTTACACTCAACACGTTACGCCTGAAACTGACAGATGACAGACAAAACACGGCATTTTATGATGCGATACACGGCATATTGCAACGCAAAACACGGCATATTGAAGAGTTAAGAGTTAAGAGTTAAGAATTAAGAGTTAAGAGTTAAGAATGAAGAATTAAGAATCCAATACCCTATCCAGCTCATTCGGCTTATTTATCTTATCCGGCTCATTGGCCTAATGAGCCTAATGAGCCGGATAAGACAAATGCGCCAATAATAAAAAGCATATCACGCTCTCTCGGGAAGGTTGGGGAGGGGCTGCTCCTTAATTCTTAATTTTTAATTTAACCGTTTTTACGGTCTTGCCGTCGCGCTCCACCTTTACCACGGCCACGGCCGCCACGCTTGCCGCGATGTCCTCGGCCGACGATGCTGCCACGCGCTGCGCCACCATAATGCCGTCGGCGGAGTAGACTGATATGCGGTCGCCAGCCTCAACACCCTCAACACGCACCATGCCCGGCTGCGCCGAGTAAGCACGTATGCCGTCGTTGCAGCCGTCGTCAACCATGCGGTTGAAGCTTACGGCGAAGCGCCCCTCTATGTCGCCCGGCACAGCGGTGGTGAAGTCGTAGCCGCCCTCAAGCAGGTCTACCGTCTTGTGCGCAACGTTGTCTTCAAGCACTACGGTCTCGTAACCGTCGGCCAAGCAGTCGTCGGGCACGGCTATGGTGTACATGCCGGCCTCGGGCACGCTTACGCCAACGGCAACCTTGCCCTCTACGTTGACCGCCGAGAGCAGCGAGTAGCGGCCACCGCCCTGCACGGCATAGATTTGCGCCACGCCGTCGGCCATCCACTTCACGCCGTCGGCACCCATGTCGAAGTCGGTGCGCGCCTCCGCAGGCTCTACCGCGCCAAGTTGCAGCACGTCGGCCTGCGCCTCGCCGCCGTCAGCCGCGCGCGTCTCGCCGGTGCGTGTTATAGACAGTTCTACCGGAGCCATGCTACCGTATGCCCCACCCGACTTTTCATCACCGCGCGGACTTACGCCGAACGTCTCATAGTCTTTCAGCGTGGCAGTCTGGGTGAACACGGCGTCGCCTGCCGGTATGTGGCCCGCCGGCGTGGTCTCCACATCGGTGTTGACGGTAACGTAATTATCGTTTTGGTAGCCGTAGATTACGCGGCCATACTCCATGTCGTCATAGTTCATGGCGCAGAGGTAAGGCGAGCCAAAGAGGTTCCAGCTCATGTTCTCCTTGTGGGTGAACTTGTTGCCGCCAGACTGCGGTGTAGCCCACGGCTCGCTGTGGTTCTCCTTCTTCAGCCTTACAGTCTTCGCAGCATCAGTAATGCCCTTACCCTCACGGTAGACATAATCCTGACGGCTGTCGCCCTTGCCTACAAAGCGCACCGTGGCGGCCTTACCGGCCGTATTGTCGAGCAGCAGACCGTAGCTGCCGTCATACGTATCGGTGAAGTCGGCCCACGCTCCGTTGTCTTTATTGAACGTGTATTCATAATCGGCACGCTCCCTCGCGTTGTAACGCTGCAGCTTTACACCGCCACCGTTCTGTATTGTGGCATTGAACGGTACGTATGCCATGTCAACCTTGCCCTCTGGCACGCTGCGTTCAACGATGACGTATGACAGACCTACGTTGTTGCCATCGTCGCCGTATGTGTCGCCGTCAGCCTCGCCGTTGCCCTTAACGCGCAGCCCTGCGCGGTGTTCGAGCAGCAGCACGCCGGGGTTGAACGGACTGCTTTCCGTGTACTTCTTCTCAACCGTAAGTTCCGCGCCCTCAACCGTAAGCTCCGCGCCCTCTGCGTCGGCTCCGCTCCCGGCCATCACGTAGACTACCGACTGGCCGTGAGGATAGTCCGTGTCGGTAACGCTTGCGTCTGCCGTTATGTACCACGTCTCGAAGCATCCGTTGTCTACCTTGTCGCGAATGCGAATGCGCTTGTTGCCGGCAATGTCGCGCTCGTGGCCTACCATATCAGTATACGGCTCAAGGTCTTGCAATGTCCCTCCGTCAATATCGCGTGACGTTTCCATCAGTTGATACTTCCAGTCGTCAGAGGTTACATACGTGTTTGTCTCGGTCTCGGTCACGCCCGCGCGGTTGTTGGCGTTGCCGTCTACCTTGGCAATATTGCCCGTTGCGCCGTCTGCTGATACCGTTGCCGTAACGTTCACCGCCTTCACGCCGCTTACGTTGCCGTAAACCAGCGAGTTGTAAAGTATTCCGCCGTCTGCGCCAGTCACATTGCCTTTGACTACCGACGTTGACAGGTAACCGTTTTTCACCGCCGCGCTGTCGTTGACCTCGAAGCCGTCAACAACGGAGCCTTCGGCGTTTACCGTAACGTAGCGGAGCGTAGAGCGGTAAGTGGAAGTACGTTCTATCAGTCCGGCGCGCTCATTTAGCAAAGCGTCAACAACTTGCTTCACCTTATTGTTATCTATCGTACCGTTTTCATCATAATCGACATCAGACGTTTCGCGGTTCATCCCGCCGTACACCTTTGTCCGTGGCAGTGTTATGCGCAAGTCGGCATCCTTGACGCTACGGTCAACGAACACATAGCCAGTCTTTTCCTCATCGTCGTGCGCATATATGCTCGCCAAGTCGGCCGCGCCCTGAAGGTCGCCGAGAGCCGTGTCCCAACTCTTGCCGTCGGGGTTCTGTATGCTCAGGTCTGCCCTTACATAGACTATCGGCTGTAGCGGTGCCTCATACTCATACGCGCCGATGTCGATGCTGGGGTCGGTGACGCGGGCGTTGTTGCCGAGGTCTTTCTCATTGGCTAATGACGCGTTGCCGTCATTCAAGACATGCTGTGCATACAGGGCATTGTCACCCTTGTCGAGCAGCGTCAGGCTCGGGCGGATATGGTAGTCGCGCAGGCTCGCGTCCGTGTTCAACGGGTCAACGAAGTTCGGACCTTTCTGTATGTCGGCGTTGTTGTCAGCATCTTCGTCAGTAAACGTAAACACCTTGTTTCTATGACCTTCCGTTTCCTGCATGTTCTGCGCAGTGTTGTTCCACGACACGGAGTTGTAAACATTGCTCAACCCGGCGTTCATGTCAGCGACAGAGTTATTGGCAAACGTGGTGTTAACCAACGTCACATTGTCCGCTCCTGACTGAACATTAAGTCCCGTTCCGCCGTCGGCGAACAGCGTGTTGTATATCAGCACGGAGCCGGTGTTGCCAGAGATATTTACACCCGTAGCGGTCTGCCTCAACGCACTGTTGGCAAGGATGAATGTGCTATTCGCATCATTCGTAGTTGCGTCGATGCCCGTGCCGCCATAACTCTCATTGATAAAGGTAAAGCCCTCTATGCGCACATACTTGCCGCTATTGGCGCGCACAGCCATAAGCTGGTTGGTCGTTGTGGCGGCATGATTCCTTATCACACTTTGGTTGGAGAAGTCCTGCTGTGCCTCGTCGCCAAGACCTACACCCGTACATGAACCTTTTATAGTAAGACCGCTCCAATTGATTGACGCATTATCGGTTATGTTGGCCGTAAACGCCGCACCGCCCGAAAGACGGTCAAGCTCGTACACGCCGTCACGCACGTATATCGTCCTGTCACCGCCGTTCTGTTTAGGATTAGACGCTCCGACAATAGCTCCGCGCAGGTCTGACGTGGCGTTGGCCCAGTCGCTGCCATCCTTGCGTCCGGCTTCTTCTGTGGCCACATATATGGCTACCATATTCTGAAAGTTTGACTCGTATTGATACTCGTACACGCCGATATCAATCGTCCGCTTTATTATCTGATTTCCGTTCTCGTCATAATTCAACGGCCCCGAATAACGGTCATAACTTCCATTCATATACGTTTTGGCGTAATCTGTCAAGCCTGTGTTGGACTCTGTAAACCATTCGGTATAAGCATCCTCCGTATTATTATTGTCGTCAGGATTCAATCCGTCGCCCTTGTCGGTAACAACGGATATTGCCGCCGGATTCCAAAGGTTTGTCGAGCTGTTGCCAGCCACGCCTGCCGTGGTTGACGGACTGGTAAAACGCGGCCCGAAAGTGTCGTTGTTGGTTTCTGAGAGCAGTATGTTGCCGTCGCCTGCGGTTGAGCCTGGCTTACCGTCTGTGCCACCAAAGAGATTACCATAATTATAGTCGCTCGCCGAATGGCTTATTATGAAATGCTGCGTGTCGGTCTCCCCATCATACGTTTCACTTTCATTGCCCCAAAGCAGGGTGTTAGTCATCTTGCTCTTGCCGTTATGATTGTAGATAACGGCATTAGTCTTGGCCTTGTTTCGTGCAAAGGTGCAGTTCATAAGGTTTATCACAGGGTCGTAGTTGGTTACAATACCTTCCGCATAGTTAGTGCCTATTGCTCCGCCCTCGCCTGCTGTCTCGTTGTTTACAAACAAGGAGTTAACGGCAAATAAGGCCGCATCTGATTTTTCAGACGACACCCCCGACAGGAATATCGCGCCGCCGCGAGGTTTCTGGTATTGCGCTGTCGTATAATTATCTACCGTTCCGTTGCCTGCGAACATCGAGCCTATAACGTTAAGCCGCGCATCGCGCATGAACACCGCGCCGCCGCGCACGCCGAAATTGTTAAGGAAGCGGCAGCGGCTTATTGTGTAACCCACGCCGTTGGAATAAAGTCCGCCGCCACGACCTGCCTCGTTCTGCTCCGACGCATTGCTCATTTTGTGATACGTCTCGCCGTCCATCACGGTGAGGCCGTCGAGCACAACGCCGTGAGCGGCATCGGTATCATTGGTAAGCAACACGTGGTAAACATTGCGCGCCGTTGCCGAGGCGTTGATTGCGCCCGAAAGGATTGTCTGCTGCTCCAGCTCCCACGGCTCTTCGATACCATTGCCGTTGAAGTCGGAGAAGGTACGCTTACTCAGGAGATTGTTTATATTCTTATCATATTCTATCTCTAAATCCTCTTCTTCTGCCGGGATATAGGTCAATTGGTCGTCTGACGAATAATTTTCGTTTCCTTCAAATCCGCCGTAGATACTTACGTTCTGCGGAACGACAAACGAGTACAGACGCTGGTCGTGCGCCACGCCCGAAGCCGCATCAGTACGCATATTGGTAGGCTTGTACGTTCCACGGGCTACAAGTATCTCGAATGGGGTATCGTCATTAGCGCCGTCTGTTCTGTTCTCCCTCATCTTACGGATATACGCCAAAGCGTCCTCAAGCGTCGGGAATGATGTATAGAACGAGCGACCAAGATAGTCGAGCATGTCCTTACCTTCGCTAAGCTTCACGTTTGTGCCCTGCGACACGAAGATACGTGTAAACAGCTTATCGGGCAGTATGCCGCCGGAGTAAGCGAACGCTCCGGCATCGAGCTTGCCTACATCTTCATAGCGCTCCGTGCCCTGCATGTCGGCCGCGGCCACGTTGAACTCTGAAACGAAGTCGTCGAAATATTTATCGTCCGCGCCGTGCTTGATGAGCGGCGAGAGTTCCTTCAGGCGGTAGTCGCTGTGCTCATCGTCAACGTCGGCGAAGTACACGTCGGCGTCGCTCTGCATGGAGGTGTTGATGAAGTCTGACGGCAGTTCCATGCTCTCGATGAAGCAGTTGTTGAAGGGATAGAACTCCGTCTTATCTGTGATGTTATACACACGGGCGAGCCTTGTGTCGACGAACGGCTGGCCGGTAACTCCGCTTACGTTATTGCCCGTAGGAGCGGTGTTTCCCCACACTACGGTGTTGACCTGCATCGACGCGCCGTCCTCCAAGTAGAGTCCGCCGCCACCGTCGGCAGCCTCGTTGCCGGCTATGGTGCATGATATTATGTGAGCGCGGTTGTCATCGCCTGCGCCGTCATTTTCGGCGTAAATGCCTGCGCCGTCATTTTCGGCGTAAATGCCCGCGCCGTTGCCCGTGGCCGTGTTGCCGTAGACGAGCGTGCCGCTCACCGTTGCGCCGGGCATCAGGTAAAGTCCGCCGCCGTCAACGGCCGCGTTACCAGTAACCACACAGTTCCTCACGTGTCCCCATGCCGGAACTATCGCGCCGCCGCCCCGAGTGTCGTCGCCGCCACCGGCCATCGACGTGGCCGAGCCGTCAACAAGCCATACGCCGTCGATAACGGTCTGCGCGTCGGCATTCTCGCCTGTTTCAGTCCATCCCTCCGGCTTCGCGCCGAAGGTTACGGCGTGGTAGCCGTTGACAGCCTGCGTGGTAGTCGTTCCCTCATAAACCGCGCTAAGCTTAGTGGGACGTTCCATTGCGTTGCGGCTGCCATCGTCATTCCAATTATTGTCCTGGTCGCTGTAACCGCCTTCAAGCACTACGCCGTAAGGCACAGTGTAGCTGTAGCTCATGGGGTCGTTCACATTGGCAAGCGTATTGGCGTGGTAAACAAAGTCCTCATAACCTGCAACCTTGACAACAACCTCTGCGCTTGGATTGTTTTTCTTTTGTTCGCCTGCAGCGTCAAGCACAATCTGCAATTTCTCTGCACAGGCGGCATTGGCAAGTGAGTTGGCAACCATTGACTCTGCACCATTCCAGGTTACATAATAAACGTACCGCCCGTTTTGATTTTCAGGCGCAACATTATCTGCGTTGTTTCTCTCGTAAGCACCGGCATCAACGCGGCAGTCCTTGATTCGGTCGGTGAAGTCCATGTCGGTATAGTCCGCCAAGTTTATCGTTTTTCCATTGACAACCGGTTCGTCTATACCCATATTTACACCGTCCATACTGCCAAGACGGTAATTCCCATTGTTGTAATCGGTAAAGATAGAAGTTGACTTTACAACACTATTATTATAAGTTATAGCACCATTATTTCTTGACGCGTTTGTTACATTACTTGTTATTGAATAATTACAATTTATATAACCGCCATTTGAACTTACAGCAATATCGCCGGAGCCAATCATGTTACCAGTCAAAGCTGAATTACCTAATACGATGCAATTATAAATTGTAAGTTGCGAACTCGGACCAGATGTCCAAATACATATTCCGCCATTACCTCTCACTGTTCCATTGGAAGTATTTTTTACAATCGTATTGTTGTAAAACTCCGCATTCTCTATGAATATGCCTGCACCGTCAGTATGATAACCATTTGTTTTATTCTCACTTATCACGCAGTTATAGGCCGTACCGCTAAACATGTAACAGCCGCCGCCGTAAGAGGTGTATTGTTGACTTTTACCTAATGTATTATTTATAATGTAACAATTCACCAAAGTTCCTTCGTCACAATAGACGCCACCACCACGAGTTTGGGTTGCATATATACTGTTCCCCGTTTTTGACGCATCGTTTTTATTTCCAGTAACAATACAATTACTTAATGTTACACCAGTAAAAATCCTTGCGCCTGCTCCACCGTCCCTTGCATAACTTGAATTTATATATTGTAAATCATCAGAATCCAAATAACCATTATATAATGTAAAGCCGTCCCATGTTGCACCGTAAGTGAACACACCGTCGGCAGTCCTTATATAATTGCCCTCGCCTTCTCCTACCTGTTCATATCTATAAGACGGCTCACTTCCTCCAAAACGAACAGGATTATATTCATCTTCCTGCCCAAGCACACGACGATTGCCTGAAGTTGACGAAGGTGTCAGGATTGTTTCGTAATCATCCGGGCTGTATGTTCCTGCATAATTGTTATAAACGTAATCTGAAATGAACGGATGGCGGTCATCCATGCCTGGATTGCCTGTCTTGGGGAATGCACCATAAACATTTACGCCGTCAAGTATCTCAAAGCAGTTATCCGAACCAGTTTTAGGCGACTGCGCGTAAGTGCCTGCCGCTACCCATACCTGCGGTTTCTCTCCGTTTATAATAATGCCATCATTTGCAGTTTCAACAGCCTTGCGCACCGTGGCAAAGGCCGTACCCCAAGAAAGTCCATTATTATTGTCGCTTCCGTTTGTACGTACATAATAAATACGTCCCGCCTTGGGCAGGTCGGCCTCATACGCGCCAAGGTCGGGCACGCCGCCGAGGTCGCGGTCGTTTATTGCGGTGATGTCGGTAGGTATGGCTGTAACGTCAGTGCCTGATGCCTGGTTTATGATATTGTTGCCTGCCTCTGCCGAACTTGTCAGCGGACGGAACGAGGAGTAGCCGCCGAGGTAGGTGTCGAAGCCGAGGGTTGCTCCGGCCTTGTTGGTCGGGTTGGCAAAATTCTTTGCTCCTGTTTCGCCAATAGTGGCGAGGGTGAGAGTATTGTTCTTGCCGCCGATTGTCCCGTTTTCAGGGGCATTGACGTTGCCTGCCGAGAACGATGTTGCGTACAAGTTGTTGTTTTCCGGTGCCGCGCCGACGTTGTTCACCACGGTGACATGCTGCATGACGAGGTTTCCACTCTGTGCCGTCTGTATTACAGGGGCGGAGGCGTCGGTGTTTGTATTGTTGTTCACCACGCAGTTTTGCAGGGTGAGGATTGCCGCGTCGGCGGCGTAGATGGCGGCGCCGGTTGCGGCGGTGTTGTTCTCGAAGATGCAGTTTGCGGCGGTTACGGTTGCGTCCTGACGGACGAACATGCCCGCACCGTATTGCAACGTGGCGGTGCCTGCGGCGTAGCCGTTGATGATGTGGAAGCCGTCGAGCACTACCCGTGCTCCCGGCTCTACGGTGACTACGTGGTAGAGGCCGTCCTCAAGGGTAGAGCCGCCGGTGTTGCCGTTGAGCTGCGAGCGGTGGTTGAGGGGGTCGCGCTGCGCGGCGGCGTCGGTCTTTATTTCTTCAGGATAGCCGCCCACTATGCGCAGCTGTCTGTCGCCGGGCATGGCGAGAATGTCGAGCGTGGCGGTCTTTGGGTCTTCGTTGACAAAGGCGTAACGCGGCCACAGGTTGCCTTCGAGCACGCGGATTTCAAGATTGGTAATATTATTAAAACCAGTCCAACCGGCCTGCTCGTTTCCATTATTAAATATGGTAATTGAACTTTGGTCGGTCAAACCTGCGAAGAACGCTATCGCATCGTTGAGCGAGCGGTAGGCCGTAGCCCACGACGAGCCGTGATGCTCGGGCTCGGTGCAGGCTGCATCTACGTAGACTACGAGCGTATTGCCGTCCTCAAGGGCGGGCACTATCTGCGACCGCTCCACATGGAACGCGCCAACAGCGGGCTTCTGTGCGAACAGTCCGCCGGCGATGTCTATTTCGGGGGCGAGCACCACCTCCGTAGGCAGCTGGCCGAGCGCCATGCCGCGCGCCCAGAGGTTAGAGCCGTTGATGGGTTTCCAGTAATAGGAGATTGTATGGTTCTGCCAGTAGTCAGCGGATAAGCCTGATGGGCCTAATATGCCTACTGCGCTTTCCAAGGAGGTCGAGCCAAACTCGCTACCCTGTGCAGGTTCCTCAAATCTCGGGCCTATGGTGTTTTCGCCTCCCTTGTTCTTATCGACAAGCGAGAGCGTCTGCTCCTGGCGGATGTCGTTCCACACGGCGTTGTTTACGCCCGATATGGCGTTGTAGAGGAAGCGCACGCGATTAGCATCGGGGTTCTTGGCGTACATGGGTATGTTGGTGCCGGTGGACTGCATGATGTTGTTCCACAGCACAGAGTTTATAACGAGGGCGTAGTAGTTGATGTACACGCCGCCGGTCTGCGAGGCGTTTGGGTCGGTAAGGTCGGTCGCGGTTACGCACTTGTTGTTGACGATGGTGTTCTGAAGGAGCACTCCGCCCTGGTTGCAGTACACCGCGCCGTTGCCCGAGGCCGTGTTGTTGGACACTACGCAGGTAGAGAGTATAAGGTAGTCGGGCAACGCGTGCTTATCGTCGCTATTGTCAAGGTAGACTCCCGCGCCGTTGCGTGCGGAGTTGTTGGCGAGCATGGAGCGGTGTACAAGGCCCTGGTCGTCAACGTAGACACCGCCGCCGTTCTGGTCGGAGTTGTTGTTGTATATGAGCGACGACTGCACGCGGCCGTTGCGCAGATATACGCCGCCGCCGTTGCCCGTGGCGTTGTTCTCGGTCACGGTACAGTTAGTAAGGTAGGCGTTCTCGCCGTCCATGTAGACACCGGCGCCGCGGTCGGTATAGAAGTCGTCAAGCCCAGTGCCTCCCTGGGCATAACCGCCCATTATGGTTACGCCGTCGAGCGTGGTAACCTGCGTGAAGGGGTCTTCGTCCTGCATGGGGGCAAACCATACCACGTGGCGCGAGTCTGAGGTAAGCGTCCACTTGTTGCCGTTGAGCGCCAGGTTCTTGCGGTCGTAATAAGCCGCCTTGAGCACGGTAGTATGCTCAAACTCCCACGGCATTACTTCCTCGCCTTCGGGCTTCGACTTCATCGTGCGCGCCGTCTTCGACGTTTCGCCGCCTGCAAAACCGCCATAGACGCTGATGCCGTCGCGCATCCGGAACGAGGCCGAATAGCTTGCGTTGGAGATTAGCTGCGTCTGCGGCTCATACTCGCCTGCGGCTATCCACACCTCGCCGGGCTGTCCGCCGGGATTGTTGTCGGCCAGGTCGTCAATCATGCGCTGTATGTCGCCGGAGGCGTTGGTCCACGACGTGCCGTCGCCCGTACCGCCCTGCGTGACGTAGCGTATGCGCCCTGCGGCTACGGGCTGGTACTCGAAGGCGCCAATGTCTATTGTGCCCTGCTGGCGCCTGTCGCCGTTAAGGTCAACCGAGCCGTATGTCCCGGCTGCATACGCGCCGTCATTGCCGGCATCGACAAGGGGCGTAGCCTCCATGGGCTCCCATGTCCAGAGGGGGTACAGGGAGTGGAGTATGTCGTAGTCGGTATCGAAACCGGTCTTGAGCGACGGCGAACTGAAGTGGGGGCCGCCGTCCTCGTTGTTCTTGGCGGCAAGGTAGACGTTGCCATTTGCCGGTTCTCCCTCAGCGTTGGCCTCGGGGTATGCGCAGTGGTCGAAGCCGGGGCGCGTCTGGTCGGTCGAGGTTAGGAGGGAGTTGCCCCATATAACGGTGTTGTAAACATAAGCCTCGCTGCCGTCGGCACCCGAGCCGGTGTTGCGCGTGATGGTTGAGTTAACCACACGGGCGGCATTATTTTCGAGACGCACTCCGCCATTCTCGTTGTTGAATATTGCGGTGTTGACTATCGTGCCGGCACCTGCCAGCCACACGGCTCCACCCTGGTTCTCGGCCACGGCACGCTCTCCGGCGGCGTTGTTGAAGAAGCCGCAGCGGTCGATAAGACACTCCTGGCCGTTGACATTCTTGACCGTATTGCTTACATACAAGGCTCCTCCTTGGTTGGCGTAGTTCTCTATGAAGAAGCAACGCTCTATGCGGTAGATGCCGCCGCCGCTGTTGTCGCCCGTGACGTATATGCCTGCGCCCACGCCGCCGTCGCCGGAGTAATGGCCGCGGGCTATGGTTACGCCGTTGACTACGGTGGGCAGGGTGTTGTTGTTGCCGCTCTGCGGTGTCGGCTCGAGGTTAAGTGTGAGCACGTGCAGGGCGTTGTCCCCGCGCGTAGCGTTGCCGGGGAAGATGAGGCTGGCGTCTTTCACGCTGTCGTCCCTGCCAATATCGCCCGTAAGCACGGTGCGGTACTTCATGCGGTATGCCTTCTTGTCGATTACCTCGCGGTTGTCAATGGTATTGCCGTCTTCGCCCGAAAAGCCGCCGTAAAGGCTGACGCCTGACTCTAACGTGTAACCGCCTTCGGGCACTACGTATGAGTTTCCGCCGCCTGCAGCCTCGTAACCTTTCACCCAAATCTCGTCTCCGGCCTTGGCGGTGCCGATGGCTTGCTGAAGAGTCATCGCCGTGCTCCATGTCGAGCCGTCGCCCTGCTCCGTTACCTTTTCGGCCTCTTTCGTTACATAATACCGCTTACCCTGCGCCTGCATGGCGAGGGGCAGCATGGCGAAAGCCGCAAGTATATATAAAACACGTAAAGTCTTTGTCATAGCTTTGTATGTTTTATTTCTTCGTTTCGTAATTCATTGAGTGTCAGTACATTATCCGCAGCCTTGCAAAAGGCCGCCTTTCGGCCTGCAAAAGATGCCCTTTAATGGCCTCAAAGGCCGTCTTTAAGAGCCTTAAATGCCGTCTTCTTGATTGGAGAGGACGGCTCCCACTATACGTGAGGACGGCTCTCACTGTGCTTGAGGACGGCTCTCACTGTGCTTGAGGACGGCTCTCACTGTGCCGTTCCCCCGGATTTGCAATCCGGGGGTGCTTGCTATAAGGATTTTTAATCCGATTGGCTTTCATGCTTAAGCGGATTGCAAATCCTGATAGTACACTCATGCGGATTGCAAATCCGCATGAACGGGCACTGGATGCCGCATCCTTGTGGGCATGACGGTTACCGACCGCCTGGCTCAAATCCGCATGAATGGGCGGCAACGTTCTCTGCCGCTGACTTATTCTCCGGTATCGGTCGTTTGCGTAGAGCCGTCGTTGAAGGTTATGTCCTGACTTGTGTTAATATTTGAAAGACCGCTTATCGTCGTATTTATCTTGTACCAAGATGCTTTCTTAAGCGCACCGCCGGTAAAGTTGAACGTGTAGTTTCCTTTTATATTTTCAGTCTGATTATCATCTTTTACATGATTGGCCGACAGGTCAAACACTATCTTGGGCGTGCTTACGCCATCGGGAAACACGTAATGGTAAACGCGTCCGTTGCGCTGGCTTATGGGCGAGGTGAACACACTAAGGAAGCTCTTGCCGCCAAGTATCTTGTTTTCTTTGCCTGTACACAAATCGGGGAAGAGCCTGCCTTTGCCGGAGCTTGCTATGTCGGTGGATGCATTGTCTCCGTAAAACGTAAAGTTTTCCACCTTTACATCAGTATATTCAGGGTATGCGTTGGCCGCATCCCACTGTATGTCTATCTTCGCGGCGAGGCGTGTCAGCGTCATGCGCGGCATGTCCTCGTCTTCCCATTCCGCCTTCTGCTCTACGGTGAAGTCGCGGATGCCGGTCGCATCCTTGTAATATCCAGTGGCTACGCTAAGAAACTTGGCTACGTCCATCGTGCCGTTGGCCGTAGCGTAATCGTTGGATATTTCAAGGCTGGCGAAGCTCGGGGTTGCGTCATCAGATTCGTCAATCGCATTAATAGCAGTCTCAAGCGGCGCCCCTTCACCATTGCTATACGTCACTCCGTAGAAGCGCACCTTGCCTTCGGGCAGGTCTAACGGCACCCAGTAATAGCCCTGCGCGTCGATGCCTGCGTCGTAATCAGTCTTGTCTACATATATTACACTGTGCCTGTCAGCTCCGGGAATGTTATCGTTTCCTGATACTCCGTCAGGATATTCTATCATCACGGCGAGCTTGTCCCAAGCTATGCCCTCGCCCGTAGACTGGCCTGGGTCACCTACGCGCGTGCCGTCGGAAGATGGGATGTTGAGGTAGAGGCGCACCGTCTGCCGCTCCACTTTTGACGTACGCCCGCCTCCGTCGTCGTCGCTTGAACAGGAGAAGAGGGAAAGGAGGATGAAAGCCCCCACAAAAACAACAGCTCCTCCAAAGCCAGAGGGAACAGCCCCCTCCAAACCTCCCCGAGGGGAGGCTACTGGCCGCTTGGGGAAAGCGGAGATACGAATGCCAATTTTGTTGAAGAAGGCGAGGATTTTAGTTTTTATCGAATATCTTGTCATAAGCATTATCTTTAATTTTTACCGGGAGAGCTGGGAGCTCTGAGAGAACTGAGAACACTGTGAGTGCCTGACCTCAAGCGGACCGGGGCCTCCCCTCGGGGAGGTTTGGAGGGGGCTTCCCTACATCTCCACGTCGTGACTGCCGCCGGGTTTCCAGTCGAGCGTTACGCTGACGCCCACCTCTGGCGACTCTGTGGTGACCGAGCCGTCGTCCTTGATTACTCCTTTTATTATCTTCACGCCGCCGGCAGGCAGAGGCTCGCTTATGTGGAGCACGCTCTCCGTAATCTTTCCTGCCATGGAGACGTACACCTTCACCTGCCAGATGCCGTCGGCCGCATCGCCTGCCACTGCGTCGCGCGACGGCATAGCCACGGCATAAAGGCAGTGGTAGGCATCGTAACGGGTGGTCCACATGCGCACGGCGGCCTTGCGGTCAAACGAATAGAGGCTGTCGTTCACGGCGAAGCCTGACGCCATGCCGTCAACACAACCCGTGACGCTCTCCGGCTGCGCCGCGCTGCCAAGCACCACGGCCACGGCGCTGTTCACCATGTACAGGTCGGAGCGGTACGTGCCCGTGCGGCCTTCTACCGGCATATCCATACGTGCCGAATATATGGCGCGGCGATGGCTGTCTACCGTGTCATGCTCTATCACGCCCGACACGGCGAGCGCATCCTCGCCGTCACGCCCCTCAACGGCTACGGCGGCCTCGTCGGCCGCACCCGAAAGCGTCAGGTGGCGGTAGTCTGCCTGCTTGAGATAATAAGTGAGCGAGGCCGACGACGCGTCGATAACGGTGCTCTGCCAGTGGCTACGGCGGCCTTCGACGAAGAACGAGAGGTCGAGGTCGTGGGCAACGCCACTGAACACACCGCCAAGCTCGCCCTCAACATGGGCGGCAATGCCCTGTTCCCCCGCCGAATAAAACACATCTGCCACCTCTGCTTGCAGGTCAACGGAGCGGTGAACGGCATAGTTGACGGCATAGTTGACGCCGCACTTAGACAAGTCCTCGTCGATGCAGGAGGTTAACGCGGCGACGGCAAAGGCGAGGCAAGCTAAACAGAAGCCTCCACCGAAGCCCCCTCCAAACCGGAAGGGGAAGCCCCCTCCAAACCTCCCCGAGAGGAGGCCCCTGTCCGCTTGCGGGCTTGGCGCAATGGGGTTGCTGCTGTTGGGAGTATTTAAGTTAGAGTTAGTATTCATTGAATATCTTGCCATAAGCATTATCTTTAATTTCTACTGGGAGACCTGGGAGAGCTAAGAGCTCTGGGAAAACTGGGAGTGCCTGACCTCAAGCTGGCCGGAGCCTCCCCTTGGGGAGGTTTGGAGGGGGCTTCGGTGGGGCTTTAGAGGAGGCTTTTGTAGGGCCTTTTTTTTCGGGCTTCTCATGCGGAAGATTAACGGTTATCCGCCGTCCGCCCGATTTGCTGGCGGCAGACCTACGAAAGTCTGCCGCCATTGGTTGCACAGCCTGTGGCTTGCTGATGATGCAATGCGCAGGCAGTGATTTGTTATTTAATCTCTACATCGAATTCAAGGCCGGTCTGCCATGTCAGGTCAACGCTAAGGCCGAGCGACAGGCGCTCTGCACGCAGGTCAGGAATGGTGACATAAGCGTCTGCCAAAGAACTGATGCTTACATTCGCCGTTGTAACGTAATCCTTGGTGAATACGTTTGTCGGTTTAGCACCCGTACCGGAGAACGTAGCATTTGTCGGGTCAAGCTCGCCGATAAGATAGAACTTCATGCCGTTGGCAATCAAGCCGTCGTGTCCGTAGAAGTTGATACCTGAATTGTTGGTAAGCTCCAACGCGAAGTAAACCGTCTTGTTGGTGTTGCCATCCTTCGAGTTGTCGAGCACGAGGGTGTAGTTAGCATTAGAAGCTGTTGTTTCATTCTTAGCTACAGTATTTGCCGGGAACTTGTCGTAGATGTTGTAGTCGAACGTGGTCGGGGTGCCACCAGTAAAGTCATAGCCCACCTTGTCAGGCTGGCCGCCAACGATTATAGCAGTTACGGGGAAGCCGTCACCTACGGGCACATAGTTTACATTGCCCAGCGGGCCTAATTCATCAGCATTGTCGGGAAGGCTACCGGCTGTACACCTTACAGTGGTCTTGAGGTTGCCTACTGCATACTGAACGTTGTCCTCCAAAGCAACGGTGCGAGTTGTAGCGGTTACTTCATCGCCCCAACCAGACCAAGTTTCACTCTCCCATGCAGCAGATGAATTTGGCCATGAGTTGTACTCGGATGTATAAGTCTTGGCATTTGTACCTATATAATAATACAATGCTGCCGGGTAGCATATTTTTGCCGCATCAACCGTATAAGAATTACCTCCAGGCACAGCCTGAACGAACTTGCTCTCACCGCTGTTCCACTCTACCATGGCAACACCTTCCGGCAGACCAACGTTCTCGGGGAAGTTGGCGGCATAATTGGTAGTGTTCCATGACAGCTTGCCGCTTCCATTTACGCTCATCACGCTGTTGCTTTCACCTAATATCGCGGTCTTAACAGCATCAGCCCCTGTTGAGGGAAGATTGTCATAAAGGGTCTGCATTGCTATAAGCAGAGAGTTGGCTGAAGCGGCCTTCATTTTAATGAACTCATCGTAAAGAGTTTTCAATTCACTTGGGCCAGTAGGAGAACCGAACGCCGTAGCAACAGCGTTAAGATAGTCCACCATCTTTTTCATTCCGCCAGAGAATGTAGTTGTGGTGTTGTCCGAATTAATCGTCCTGAGCTTGAACTCGATTGCATCGCGGTCAGCGGCGGTTGTGAGGTTGGTCTCAATTACGCCGTTTTCCATGTTGGATGCACCACTGCCCTTCGTAGCCTGGCCGTAGAAGTGGAAATACTTGGTACCGGTGGGGATGTTGACATCATTGTAGAGTTTGTAGTTGCCGTTATTGCTGCTTCCGGGATTATCCAAAGCGCTGATGTTGCCAAGCCCTGTGATGTAAGAGAAGTCAGTAGCAGTGCTGCCTGTTGTCGAAACAAGGTAGATGTCCTGCATTCCGCGGAAGTTATTGTTCTGCTGAACGGTCTCGCCACCCATACGTGTGCCGCCCTTGGCATAGGGAATGTTTATGGCAAACTGCGTCTTTACAGACTCGCCGTCGAAGGTAGGATTAGGCTCGACATCTGCAATATCGTCAGACGAGCAGGCGGTGAAGCCGAGTGCGCCAGTGAGCACGAATGCGCCCATCAAGGCAAACTTGTCTAATTTAATCATAATACAAAAAGTTTAAGTTGTTAGTTAATTCAGTTTTCTATTTTGACAGGCCGGATGGGCCGGATGGGGCTAATGGGCCGGATGGGAGAGCCGGGCACTCTGGGAGATATTTGGCTTATTGCCTATTAGGCTAATCAGGCTCATTTGGCCTTATTGCTTATTGGCCTAATTGCCGCTTTCGGCCTTAATGCGGCGCGCCTTGATGTCCTCGGCCTGGCGCAGGTTGTCTGTGGCCTGGCGGTTGCCGTCTTGTGCGGCACGGCGGAAAAAGCCTATCGCCTCGTCCTCTGCGCCGGTCATGTAGCAGGCTGTGCCGAGAGCGTTCCATGCCCGCCGGTCATCCTTGACGGTAAGCAACATGCGGCGTGCCTCGCCATAACGTCCTTGGCGCAAAAGGTCGGTAGCGCGGTTGATGGTGCGCGCCGCCGTGTCGGGCACGTAGTCATAGTATATACGCAGGTAACCGGAGTTGCGCTGGTCTGAAAGTACGTTGTCTTTAAGGTAAGCATAAGCCTTGCCCCCGGCAAGCGAGCGTATGCGGCTCTCGCGGCGGTCAGGGTCGGCCTCGTTGTCGATGATGCGTAGCAGTTCGTCGCGCCACTGGCTCCGGCTGTCGGCTATCTGGTCGCGCAGTTCGGTCCACGCCTCTCCACCGTTGACACACTCATAGAGGGAGTCGGCCGTGGGCACACGCTGCTGTACATACCGCTTCAGGGCGGCGGCGCGGCGGCCTGCAAGGCGGCTGTTGTAAGGCACAGAGCCTTCCACCGAGGCGAGACCTATGATTTGTATGCGCTTTACGGTCGACGTGGTGTCAGCCATTATGTCGCGTGTAATTGAGATTATGCGGTCGAGCGTAGGGCCGTTGCTGCGGAAGTCGTGGCGTATGTCATGCTTGTCAACGGGGAAGTGTACGTAGAGCGCGCCCTTCTCTTTGCGCAGTATGCGTGTATCGTCATACGGGCGGTACTTGGATATGTGCTGCAGCACGGGGTTGTCACGCTCCAGCTCTCCGGCGCGGCCGGTATTGTCGGGCACGGCCGCCAGCACCGGTGCGAACGCCGGCACGTACATCAGGCTGCCCACGGGCACGGGCTGCATGGGTATAACGTCGCAACAGCCCTCCTTTGTCCGTTCAACGGCAAGACTTACCTTGTCCGCCCACAGCCATGGATAGTCGCCACGGCTTAGCTCAACGCTGTATTCCTTGGCCTGCCCTGCTGACAACTCGTCGCCCACGGCCGGGCCGGCCGTTCCGTAATAGCGCGCACGCTCTATGTAGCGCATATTGCGCTTGCCGCGGAACACCGTAGGCTCCAGGCGCAGCGTGTCGCCAAGTGCGCCGGCCAATACGGGAACGGCGCGCACGGCGTAATCGCTGCCGGCACCCTGCCCCTCGGCCACGGTGAAGCTAAACCTTACCGAGCTGCTGTCGCGCCAGTCTACATCGAGCTGACGCTGTGCCGACGCTGCGCCGACAGCAAGGACTGACAATATGGTAAAAAGAAATCTCATAATCATTTAGTTTTTCTTCTTTAAGGGAGGGCCGGGAGAGCTGGGAGCTTCGGGAGGGCTAATGGATTTTTCACTCTTAACTCTTAACTCTTCACTCTTAATTCTTAACTCTTCCCTTTTCACTCCTTACTTCAAATAATATACTACCGACACAGCGAGCTTGGTTGGCATGAAGAGGCTCTTTGTGTCTTCGCCAAGCTTGCTGCCGCACACCTCGCAGGCGTACTTGGAATAATGTGTCAGGCCGTAGCCGATACCGACCACGCCCTCAATGCTCCACCGCTTTCCGGGAAGCATCCAACTGTAACCATAGACCAGCCCGACAGCTCCAAGGTCACCTTGAAAACGCTGGCTGCGCAGGTCTTTGAATATTCCGAAGGGGAACTTCACACCGCCGGCATTATAGTGTGAGTAGAGGATGTTGGCTCCAATGAAGTGACCCGAGTACGGGGCACAAAGCCAATAGCGCGCCTCGGGTTGTACCAAGACGTGCTTCAGCTTCTTGTTGCCGGAAAAAGTAAACGGGTTGTAGCCGGCCGACACGTCCAATGTCCACTTCTTTGACAGGCGCGCCTCAACGCCTGCATTGAACGTTGCAGTTGTCCAGTACAGTGCGTTGGTCTTAATTGCTATGCGTTGCGCATGGAGTGGAATACTAAACAACAGACATGCCAACACTAATATAAAGGCTCTAAATTTGCCATTAGCCATCACAGACAGTCTCAATCGTTAATACCAATATAAACTGTTGCAAAAATAATAAATATTTATGAATGTGTGAATTTACCCCCCGATTAATATTCGTTAACACAAATAAAACAAATATAATATCTTAGCGGAAGGACGCCCGCCGGTAGGAAGAAAGGGGGCGGGGGCGGAATCCAGTATAGATAACCTGTTTTTGCCATATTTATGTACTTGATTCCGCATTTCTGCGGAATGACTGATTACCCTCTGACTATTTGAAATAGGATTATCACAACATTATCCTTATGTCGAACTCACGTGCGGTTTAATTTTTCATTTTTCATTGTTAATTTCCGCGAAGCGGTTTTGCCCCTTCGGGGATGAGATATGCACCTATACACCTGAACAGCGGATGAACCGAAAAGAGGCAGCCTGCAAGCGTTGCGACAAAACGAAACGAAAAAAAATGGAAAACATCTTTCATCTTTCAGTTTACGGTGTAACACACTGAATGTCAAGGCGTTGCACAATGACAGATGTGCGCGGCATCTTTCAGCCGTCTCTCACCGTAATACTCTGAATGAAGGATGATGACAGATACGACAAGCTATCTTTCAGCGCGCAACACCTTGACATTCAGCGTGTTACACCGTAAACTGAAAGATGAAAGATATTTTGCAGTAAAAACACGGCTTATTGCACATCAAGACACGGCAAACGGCATTGCAATATACGGCAAACAGGGCAGCGAAAGGCCGTCGTTAATAATGCGAAACGACGTTGAAAAAAAACGAAGCAGTACAAATATATTACGTGAGTTCGGTATAAGAAGCATCGACAATCATCCTGCTTCAATCAGTCGGTTGGTAGCTGTCGTTCCGCGCTCCGACGCTGAATGACAGATGCCGACCGATACCAATTGACCGTTTGAGACACAAAATAGATTGATACACGCCTTATTGAAACGTAAATTCCTTATGCCGAACTCGCGTAGCGCTAAATATGTCACTACAAAGGAGGTTGCTTATGCCGAACTCACATTAATCAAGCAAGAGCCATTACTTCCGCTTTTCCACGCCGCTGCGTGAATGGCGGCGGTAACTGCGGTAATCGTCAACGGGGATTTCAACGCCCGACTCTTCAAGCGCCGCCCCATGCAGCAGACGGAACTTCATGTAGCGTATGTTCAGCCCGCGCTCTATCCACTGGCTCTCGTAATAGGTCTGTATGGAGAGTATGCGGCGCGTATCGTCGTCGATGTCGGCCGTATGGTAAAGGTCTTCCGTGCAGAAGAGCACCGGCAGGCCGTTATGGGCCACCATGTAGCGCGTATATGTAAAGAGGAAATTGCTGTCTGTCTTGACGTGCACTATGCCGCCGTCAACCAAGAAGCGGCGGTAACGCTCCATGAAGTATGTGCTGGTAAGGCGCTTACGCACGTTCTTCATCTGCGGGTCGCTGAACGTAAGCCATATTTCCTGCACCTCGCCGGGAGCAAAAAAGCGGTCGATTAGCTCAATGTTGGTACGCAGGAAGGCGACATTATTTAGCCCCTCGGCAAGCGCCTGCGTCGCTCCCGTCCACATGCGGGCCCCCTTGATGTCAACTCCTATGAAGTTGACGTCGGGGAACAGGCGCGCAAGGCCTACGGCATACTCACCCTTGCCGCAGCCAAGCTCAAGCACAATGGGGTTGTCGTTATGGAAATACATCTCTCGCCAACGGCCTTTCATCTCGAAAGGAACATCGTCAATAACTGAATACGGATACTGAAAAACGTTCGCGTAACGCTCCATGTCGGCGAACTTGGCCAGTTTTCCCTTTGACATAAGAATTAAAAGTGAAGATTTAAGAATGAAGAGTGAAAAATCCATTACCTTGCATTTCACGGTATTTGAATTTTCCACTCTTCATTATTCATTTTTCATTATTCATTTATTCAATTACCACTTTCGTCCAACCATGCACGTCTGGCTCAATGCCGTACTGTATGTTGCGCAGCTTGTTGTACAGCTTTGTACTTATCGGACCTGGCTTGCCGTCCTTGCTGATGACGTAGCTCTTGTGGTTCTCGAGGTCGTCTATCTTGGAGATGGGGCTGATAACGGCAGCTGTGCCGCAGGCTCCGGCCTCCTCAAACGTTGCCAGCTCTTCTTCAGGTATTTGCCTGCGCTCCACCTTCATGCCCATATCCTCGGCCAGCTGCATCAGGCTCTTGTTGGTGATGCTGGGCAGTATGCTTGTTGACTTAGGCGTAACATAAGTGTTGTCCTTTATGCCGAAGAAGTTGGCTGCACCGCACTCGTCAATGTACTTTTTCTCCTTAGCGTCGAGATAGAACTCGCAGGCGTAACCGAGGTCGTGCGCCATCTTGTTGGCACGCAATGAAGCGGCGTAGTTGCCGCCCACCTTATATATACCGGTGCCAAGCGGAGCGGCACGGTCGTATTCGCGTATGATAACGTAAGGATTGGTGGCGAAGCCTCCCTTGAAGTACGGGCCTACCGGTGTGACGAATATCATGAACATGTATTCAGTAGCCGGATGCACGCCAACCTGTGCCGACATGCCCAGCAGCAACGGACGGATATAGAGCGTTGCGCCGCTCTCGTATGTGGGGATATAGTCCTGGTTGAGGCGTACCACTTTGGCAACCATCTCCTCAAACAGCTCTGTCGGCACCTCGGGCATGAGTATTCCGCGGCATGTGCTTTGCAGGCGGGCGGCGTTCTCGTCCATGCGGAACACACGCACCTTGCCGTCCGGACAACGGTAGGCCTTCAGACCTTCAAACGCCTCCTGGCCGTAATGCAGGCAGGTGGCCGCCATGTGCATCTTGATGTATTCGTCGGAACAGATTTCTATCTCGCCCCACTTGCCGTCGCGGTAATAGCAACGCACGTTGTAGTCTGTCGGAATATATCCGAAAGGCAACTTTGCCCAATCCAGATTTTTCATAATATCGCTTTGATTGATGAGTTTCTTGTTGCAAAAGTAGCAATTATCTTAATAACAAGCAATTTTTTAATGAAATAATTATGATTGGGATGATGGGGGATTAGCCCAATGGGACTAATTAGCCTGATGGGGAATAAGCCCAATGAGCCTAATTCGGCTGGTGCCCGAGAAGGGGATTATGAATTATGAATTGTAGATTATGAATTGCTAATTGCCGAGTATCTTCGTTATTTCCTCGTCGGTCTTGGCAAGCTTGTCCTTGCAAAGCTTGATTAGGCGCTGTGCCGTTTTCAGTTGCTGCGACAGGCTATCGATGTCGAGTTCGTCGTTTTCCATCTTGCTTACGATGTCTTCAAGCTGCTTGATTGCCGCTTCGTAGGTGGTTTCTTTCATGTTTTCGGGATTTTTGGGTGTTCTGGGAGAACTGGTAACTATGGGATTAAAGGGATGGTAGAGGGCAATTCATGGGTGCTATTTCTTGGTTACCGTAGACTTTACACGTCCCCGTCCGAGCAGTGTTTCAATGACATCGCCGTCACTTAATGCCGCCGAAGAACGCACGGCGCGGCCATTATGCAACGTTATCGAGTAGCCGCGCTTAAGCAAATGGGCGGGATTTTGCGCCTCCGCACGCTGTGACAGCAACTCAAGGCGGTGCGCCTCGGCGGCCAGTCTGCGGCTTATGGCAGGAGGAATGGAGGCGGACAGGCGGTCGAGACGCGCCCCTTGTGACATCACGGCGCGCCTTACGGCCATGCCGAGCCTTGCCGACAGACCGTCAACCAACGCACGCTGACGTGTACAGACCAAAGAGAACGACACCGGTATGCGCTCCGCCACGCGGGCGATGCGCAGCCGCTCGAAGTCCATGCGGCGGCTTACGGCGGCCACAATGGCGTCACGGGCGCGGTCGATACGTTCCGAAGTATGCTTCAGGTTGTCTATGAGCAGGGCGGCGGCCGCCGTCGGCGTCTTGGCCCGCGTATGCGCAACCATGTCAACTACGCTCTCGTCGCGTTCGTGGCCGATGCCGGTTATTACGGGCAAAGGAAAGTTTGCCACGTTCTCCGCAAGCTCAAGCGAGTCGAAGGCGGACAGGTCGCTCGTTGCTCCTCCGCCGCGGATTATCACCACGCAGTCATACTTCGCGGCATCAGCGTTCACCGCGTTGAGGGCATCGATTATGCTCCGCGCCGTGCGTTCGCCCTGCATTACGGCAGGGAAGAGCGTAACCGTGAACGCAAAACCGAACCGATTGGTGTCAAGCTGGTTGCAGAAGTCGCCGTAACCGGCCGCCGTCTCGCTGGAGATTACGGCTATGCTCTGCGCGAATGGCGACAGGGCGAGCTGCTTGTTGAGGTCGAACACGCCTTCCTCTTTCAGCCGGCAGATTACTTCCTGGCGGCGGCGCGCCATGTCGCCGAGGGTGAACGTAGGGTCAATGTCTGTCACTATCCACGAAAAACCGTAGTTTTCATGGAACTGTGCGTGCACCTTCAGCAGCACCTTCATGCCCGCACTTATGCACTGCCCGGTGACGCGCTCGAAGTGGGGACGCACCAACATCCACGCCGAACGCCAGCACTTAGCCGATGCTCGCGCCACAGGCGTTACGCCGTCAGGGTCTTTCTGCACAAGCTCCATGTAGCAATGTCCGCCACGCTCGCGCACCTCCGACAGCTCCGCCTCCACCCAATAGTCGCCGGGCAGGGTCAGTTCGACGGCCTCGCGGACGAGGGAGTTAAGCTCAAAAAGAGAGAGAGCCCCACCCCACCCCTCCCGATGGGAGGGCTCTTGATTAGCTTGATTGGGTGTAAAAACAGTATCTTGATATTTCATCTTGCAAGAAATTATTGACGAATACCAGAAAAAGGGAAGGCAAAAAGACAACATTATAATCAGAACTCCCTCCCCGCGGGAGGGCCGGGGTGGGGCTTTAATTTTCTCATTCCTTCCCCATTTCATACGCTTTCCAGAAATCAGGTATGCCGTAACCGTAGATATTGTCGGGCGCGGCGGTGTTGTCGGCACACTTTCGGATAAGCCTTACCATGTCAGAGGCTGTCTTGCCGGGCAACGCCTGCCAAAGACATGCGGCCAGTCCGGCAACGAGCGGCGTGGAGAACGACGTGCCCACATCTTTTATTATAGTGCCACGCCCGGTGATGACGGCCGTAGGACTGCCCTGCGCCATGACGTCGGGCTTCACGCGTCCGTCGGCCGTAGGGCCTATGCTGCTGAACGAAGCGTTGCGTCGGTCGGGCGTAACGGCGCCCACAGTTATTATGTTGTCAGCGTCGGCAGGCACGTTTATTTTCTTCCATGACGCCATGCCGTCGTTGCCCGCGCTGTTGACGAGCAGTATGCCCTTGGCGGCAAGCATCGACGCGGAGCGCGATATTAGGGCGGTATGGCCGTCGAGCTGGCGGTATGTGTAGTTGTCTGCCGGGTTGTCGAACGAATGGAAGCCCAGCGAACTGCTTATTATGTCAACGCCTACGCTGTCGGCAAACTCGGCCGCGGCGGCCCAGTAGTCCTCCTCGGCAAGGCTTTCGGTATATCCGTCCTCGCAGCGCAACAACCAGTATGACGCCTCCGGGGCCGCCCCTACAAACTTGCCCGGCACGTTGACGGCCATCACCGAGAGCACCTTTGTGCCGTGGTCCATCTCCTTGAATACGCTCTCCGAGCGCGGCACCACGAAGTCTGCCGTGCCCACTACGCGCGCTTCCTTCAAGCACGGTATGCGGTCGGCGTTCATAAAGCCGCCGTCGAGCACGGCTATCGTCATGCCACGGCCACGGTAGCCGCGGTTGTGCAACTGCTCTCCTCCAACCATTTCGGTCTGTCCGAGCGTCACCCCGTAAGGGCTTTGCTCCACGGTGTCCCAACTGTTGAACTCCGTGTGATACCTCGCACGGGGCGGAGCGGAGTCGATGGAGTCGGGAGACGTCCACACCTTGCGCACCGACTTGACGCAGCCGAGCAGCGCGACGCTCTTCAGTTTAGACAGATGGCGGCTGCGCACGAGCACGGTGTTGTTCCATTTGCTGCTGCTCACCACATCAACTCCCATGGAACGGATTTCGTTCACATAAGCAGGATTGACGGGCAGGTCGGTCGAGTCGAGCCTCAGGTGCTGGCGGTTGCGTCTCTCCAAGGCCTTTGTCGAAAGGAAGTCGCCAGGCCGCGAGAGGCTGTAAGGCGTGCCGCGCTTGTCTTTCAGTTCGACGCGGAACATGTATGTCCTGCCTCCCGGGTATTTCACCTTGAGCGCATTCTCGCCCGTCCGCGCGCCGACGGCGGCGGCGAAGACGAAAAACAACAACGTTGACAATAACGGCTTCACTAACGTCACGATTTCTTTTTAACCTGCAAAGATAATGCAAGTTGAGTGCAATACAAAATAAAACCGAGAGAAACGAGGATTTATTTTTATTGCCGAAACGCAGCTTATCTTATCCAAAGATAATGATTGCGAGGCGAAATGCAAAATAAATGTGGACGAAACGAGATTTTATTTTCATCCAAACATAAAAACACGGTTACGGAAAGGCCGTCCAGACAAGACGTTTCAACGGCGTGAACGACACGTCCGGACGGCTGAAAAGGGGCGTTTTGACGGCTCTTTCAAGACGCGTCGGCGGCAGGCTTGTAAGTGTCTGATTGCCAACGCCTTTCCAATATGCCGTCTTTCGGCCTGCAAAAGGTGGCCTTTCAGCGTGCGAAAGACGGCCTTTTGGAAGGCGAAAGGCCACCTTTTGCAAAACCCTGTAACGTTAAACATGGCTACATTTATCACGCAACACACTCGAAATGACGAAAAAATAAGTAACTTTGCACTCATATTAGTCAAGAAAACAAATACAAAACACATTATGACTCCAAAGGAAATACGCAACCAACGGCTCGCCGAGAAGATGCTCAAAAACCTGAAAAGGCGCAACTTCGAGGCCATATACTGCCCCACGGCGGCCGAAGCCGTGGAGCGAGTGTCGGCAATGATACCCGACGGCAGCACAGTATCATGGGGCGGCTCAATGACGATACGCGACATGGGCCTTACCGAAGCACTGCACAAGCGCGACCTGCGGCTGCTCGACCGCGACCTTGCCGCCGACCGCGACGAGGCGCAGCGCATATACCGCGAGGCGTTTTCAGCCGACTTCTACCTGACGAGCGCCAACGCAATAAGCGAGGACGGCGTTGTGGTGAACATCGACGGCAACGGCAACCGCGTGGCCGCCATCACCTTCGGGCCTAAGAAGGTAATCCTCGTTGTGGGGCTTAACAAGGTGGCGCAGGACGTAAACGCAGCCCTGGCACGCGCCCGCTCGACGGCCAGCCCAATAAACGCGGCGCGCTTCGACATCAAGACCCCGTGCCAGGTTGACGGCGTATGCCACAACTGCAACTCGCCAGAGAGCATCTGCAACTACATCCACTTCATGCGCAACTCTCACCCGGCAGGCCGACACACAGTGGTGCTGGTGGGCGAAGACTTGGGGTATTAGGAAATTAAGAGTTAAGAGTTAAGAATTAAGAAAATTACCGATAAGTCATATTTTCTTAATTCTTAACTCTTAACTCTTAATTAAACAGAAGCTCCAAATCCATAACCATTAATTCCAACAAGTCATTTTTTCTTAATTCTTAACTCTTAATTCTTAAATAACCAGTGATTGTCTGCATCGCCGAGAAACCAAGCGTGGCGCGCGACATAGCGCGAATACTGGGCGCAACGGCCACACACAAGGGCTACATCGAGGGCAACGGCTACCAGGTGACATGGACTTTCGGTCACCTGTGCACGCTCAAGGAGCCTGACGACTACACACCTATGTGGAAGCGGTGGTCGCTCGGCTCGCTGCCGATGATACCCCAACGCTTCGGCATAAAGCTAATAGAGGACAAAGGAGTGGCCGAACAGTTTGCCGTAATAGAACGCCTGATGCAGGCCGCCGACGGCATAATAAACTGCGGCGATGCCGGACAGGAGGGTGAACTCATCCAGCGTTGGGTGATGCAGAAGGCGCAGGCCAAGTGCCCCGTGAAGCGTTTGTGGATTTCGTCGATGACCGACGAGGCCATACGCGACGGCTTCAACACGCTGAAAGACCAGGAGGAATACAAGCCCCTGTACCTTGCCGGGCTTAGCCGGGCCATAGGCGACTGGCTCCTCGGCATGAACGCCACGCGCCTGTACACGCTGAAGTACGGGCAAAACCGCCAGGTGCTCTCCGTTGGACGCGTGCAGACGCCTACCCTCGCGCTCATAGTGAACCGCCAGAAGGAGATAGACAACTTCAAGCCTGAGCCTTACTGGGTGCTCTCCACGGTGTACCGCGACACGCTGTTCACCGCCACCAAGGGCAAGTTTACAAGCAAAGAGGAGGGCGAACAGTCGTTCGCCAAAATCGAAGGAAAACCTTTCACCGTGACCGACGTTCAGAAGAAAGCCGGACGGGAAGCGCCGCCACACCTCTACGACCTGACCTCGCTTCAGGTGGACTGCAACAAGAAGTTCTCCATGAGCGCGGAAACCACGCTCAATGTAATCCAATCCCTTTACGAAAAAAAGCTGACTACATACCCCCGTGTGGACACGCAGTACCTTAGCGACGACATCTATCCCAAGTGCGCCGCCACCCTCCGTGGGCTGCGCGGGTACGAGGCGTTCACACAACCGCTGGCAGGCAAGCCCCTGCCAAAGAGCAAAAAGGTGTTCGACACGTCGAAAGTGACCGACCACCACGCCATCATCCCCACCGGCGTTCCCGCCCAAAACCTTACCGACCTGGAGCGAAACGTCTACGACCTCATCGCCCGCCGCTTCATCAGCGTGTTCTATCCTGACTGCAAGTTCTCAACAACAACCGCCACGGGACGTGTGGACGACGTGGAATTTAAAGTCTCCGGCAAGCAAATACTTGACCCGGGATGGCGCGTGTTGTACGCGAAAGACACGCCGCAGGACGACACCGACAACGCCAACCGCCAAGACGAGGAGCGCACTCTGCCTGCCTTCGCCAAGGGAGAGAGCGGCCCCCACAAGCCTACGCTTACCGAGAAGTGGACCACTCCGCCCCCGTACTACACCGAAGCGACGCTGCTGCGCGCGATGGAGACGGCCGGAAAGTTCGTAGATGACGAGGAGCTGCGCGCCGCATTAAAGGAGAACGGCATCGGAAGGCCGTCGTCGAGGGCGAACATCATCGAGACCCTGTTCAAAAGACACTACATCAGGCGCGAACGCAAGCGCATAGTGGCTACGCCTACGGGCATCGAACTCATCGGAATAATCAAGGAAGAGTTGCTTAAAAGCTGCGAACTGACGGGCATTTGGGAGAAGAAGCTGCGCGACATAGAGCACAAGAAATACGATGCCGGGCAGTTCATCGACGAGCTGAAGCAGCAAATCACCACCATTGTGAACGACGTGCTGGCCGACAACAGCAACCGCCACGTAACCGTAACTACCGACGACGACCTGAAGAAAAAGGCCAAGAAGAAGGCCGCAACGCCACGTCCCAAGGCACAAGGCACAGCAAAACCCGACAAGGCAAAGCCCAAACAGGAGGCGCAGACGCTGCCTGCCGACGACTCAATCATAGGCCGCACCTGCCCCGTATGCGGCAAAGGCCACATAATAAAGGGCAAAACGGCCTACGGATGCGATTGCTGGCGCGAGGGCTGCACATTTCGCCTGCCGTTTAAGCCCCACCCCAACCCTCCCCAAAGGGAGGGAAACTGACAGCCGCCATGTACCAGCAAAACACCTGAACATGCGCAGCAGACAGCAATAAAAATAATAAAACAAGGAAAAACAAGTTATTATATAAGAAGCCCCAACCGGCATATATTGCAGAAAGAAGGCGCATAACTTGACATACATACACGCCCCTCCCCACCGTGGAGGCCGGGAGGGGCTTTTTCTTAGGCAACAAACATGAAACCCATCACATATATAATAATAGGTGTAATGGCACTGCTCGCCTCCTCGTGCGGTGCCGACCACTACATGAAAAAGGGCGAGAAGGCTCTCGCCGTAGGCGAATATTTTGACGCGGCGGAATACTTTAAGGTGGCATACAACAAAACTCCGTCAAAGGAAAGGGCAAAGCGCGGACAGCGCGCGGCCAAACTTGCCTACTGTTACGACCGCATAAACTCCAACGCAAAAGCCATAGCAGCATACCGAAACGTTATAAGATACAAGCAGGACAGCATCGATACGCACCTCAAACTGGCACGACTGCTGATGAAGGCGGCCAGCTACAAGGAGGCGGCAAAGGAGTACCAGCTCGTACTTGACACCCTTCCCGGCAATGAACTTGCCAAGACCGGCCTGCTCGCGGCACAGACAGCGCAAGCCGAAAAGGAAGCAGGCTCGCGCTACATAGTCAAGAAGATGGACATATTCAACTCGCGCCGGGCCGACTATTCGCCGATGCTCTTCGGCGACGAGTACGACCAGCTCTACTTCACTTCAACCCGAAACGAGGCGCAGGGAGACGAACTTAGCGGCATAACGGGAACGAAGAACGGCGACATATTTTATTCGCAAAAGGACGAAAAAGGCAAATGGCAACGGCCGGAGACCATCGAGAGCGGCCTGAACTCCGAATATGACGAGGGTGCCTGCTGCTTTACGCCCGACCAAAGGGAAATGTATCTCACACAATGTGTCACCGACCCGAGCTATCCGCGGTATGCAACCATAGTGACGTCGAGCCGCGCCGACGCGGCATGGGGCAAGCCAAAGCCGCTCGAACTGACGCGCGACACGCTGTCGAGCTACGCCCACCCGGCAATATCTCCCGACGGGCAGTGGCTCTACTTTACGTCAGACATGCCCGGAGGCAAGGGCGGTCTCGACATCTGGCGCGTCCGCCTGACCTCCGCCGGGCTTGGAGGCGTGGAGAATTTGGGCGAGCCTATCAACACGGAAGGCGACGAGATGTTTCCCACTTTCCGCCCGAACGGCGACATGTACTTCTCATCCGACGGGCACAAAGGCCTCGGCGGACTTGACATATACATAGCCAAGGCCGACCCGAAGACGGGACGCGTCAAGCTGGAACACCCCGGCTATCCGCTCAATTCGCAGGGAGACGACTTCGGAATGACGTTTGAAGGACCTCACAACCGCGGCTTCTTCTCATCCAACCGGGGCGACGCACGCGGCTACGACCACATCTACAGCTTCGAGAAACCCGAGATAATACAGACCGTAAAGGGCTGGGTCTACGAGATGGAAGGCTACGAACTGCCCGAAGCCTTGGTGTACATGGTGGGCAGCGACGGCACCAACCTGAAGCTTAGCGTCAAGATGGACGGCTCGTTTACGCAGGTAATACAGCCCGGCGTTGACTACATCATGCTGGCTACATGCAAAGGTTTCCTCAACCACAAGGAGGAACTTCGCGTAGAGCCTGTGCAGGAATCAAAGGAATACGTGCTGCAATTCCCCTTGGCGTCAATCCGCGTTCCCGTATTGATTGACAACATATTCTACGACTTCGACAAGTATTCGTTGCGCCCGGAATCGACCGCCGCGCTCGACGAACTCGTGAAACTGCTCAACGAGAACCCCAACGTAACCATCGAACTGAGCGCGCACTGCGACTACAAAGGCAGCGCGGAGTATAACAAGACGCTGTCGCAACGCAGGGCGGAAGCCGTAGTAAACTACCTGACGGAGCACGGAATAGCCCGTGACAGGCTGTCGCCCGTGGGCTACGGCAAGGAAAAGCCTAAGACAATACGCAAGAAGCTGACCGAGAAGTACCCGTGGCTGAAAGAGGGAGACGTGCTGACCGAGGACTTCATAAAGAAGCTTGACCCCGAGAAACAGGAAATATGCAACCAGCTGAACCGCCGCACGGAGTTCATAGTGCTGCGCATCACATACGGCATGTACGACGAGAAGGGCAACCTTAAGAACCCTCCGCAACAACAAAAGGCCGAAAGCGAAAGCACGGACGACGACGGTTTTTACTTCGACTTCGAGTAAATACACACCCCCAACCCTCCCGAAAGGAGGGGCTTGATTAGCTTTTGCCATTGTAAAAAGACGTGAATTCGATATAAGGAACAATTTTACTGATAGAGAAGAACTTGCCTTTTCTTTCTCCTCAAGTGGTCGGTTGGTAACTGTCATTCCGCGCTCCGACGCGGAATCCAGTGTGAACAACCTTGTTTTTACCATGTTTTTTTACTGGATTCCGCGTCGGAGCGCGGAATGACAGTTACCCGCCGGCCGCTTGAAGTAGGATGATTACCGCAGATTTCTTATGCCGGACTTACGTTAAAAAGACGTATCAGCAGCGGCTTATCGACCTTATCAGGCCAACAAGTCACATCAGGCCAACAAGCCAAATAATGCCAAGCGACAAGCCACTGCCAACCCATTGACAGCCAGCAATTTACAAAACGCCATGCAAAAGGCCGCCTTTTAGACGCTAAAAGGCGGCCTTTTGCATGGCAATTCATGGCCTTTTGCAAGGCGAAAGGCCACCTTTTACAAAACAGCTGGCTTCAAGATACAAAACATGCAACCGCACACGGTTTTCACAAAAGGTGTAAACCAAGCGTTTACGGGTCGTGTTAAAATTATGCGTTTTACGTTAAATAATATTTAATTATTAAAGAATGTAAATCTAAAAACCATAAATTTGCAATAAAACCAGTCGCGGCGTAAAAGCCGTGAAATGTCCTACAACAGGCAATGTAAACATTACAGCAACACAGAACGCACACCTTACGAGGCGGAAAGGGGCAGCCTTGGAGGATGTTAAAAACATAAAACAAAGAAGCCCCGTTGATTGTCTAACAACTTGCCTGCGACCTACGCAGGCGCAAAACAAAAAACATTACAATGATGAACAAGAACAGTTGGAAGTATCTCGTACCGTGCCTGGCCATGGCATTGTGCTCGGTAGCATTCACATCGTGCAGCGACGACGACGAGGGGGCGGCACCCAAAGGCCCTGTGGCGACGTACAACGGCAAACTGCCTACGCAGGTAGGTAGCTACAACTTCTATTATGACGACAATGGACGCTGCTACAACATATCATCTTCATACGGCTACGACGTTGTGAACATAGACTACAAGAAGCTCATCATAAGCACTGACGACGAAGAGGACTACATGCACGTCGTATTCAACAACAAAGGCTACATCACAAAAATATACGGGTCATGGAACTATTCTGACGGCAGCGGATACGAAAGAGGCAGCGGAACGGTGACGTTCAAGTATGACAGCGACGGCCACTTGACCGCACAGACGGGCACGTCGAAGGAAAGCTACAGCTATGATGGCGAAAAGTCTTCATATACAGGAAGCGGAAAGGTGACCTGCACATGGAAGGGTGGCGACTTTGTCAGCGCGCGCTATGAGTACACCGAGACTGAAGACGGCAAGACAGACACCGAAACAGAGGAATACAAGGTGACATACGACAATACACTCAACAACAAAACAGGGCAGTTCCCAATGGCGTTTACCGATATTTTCGGTGACGACCAGTACCTACTCGCCCTCGTGGGAATGTTCGGCAAAGGCCCGGCACACCTTCCTGAATTAATAGAATGCAAGACTATATATGGCGACGACGGCAGCTATAACGAACAGACTTATGCCGAGTACGGCCTCAACGCCGACGGCACCATAGACTGGGAGATGCTTAACGGCTACCGTTACGAATACTCTTACAAGACTTACTCCGCTAACGACGACGAGGTTACGCCAGCCGCAAAGATGACAAAAGCCATGCAGGCCGGACAAAAGAAGCTGCGCGTGCGCGACTTCTTCATGCCGAAGCGCAACCGCAAGTAACAACATCGAGCCGTCACGCGGCATGTATATAATAACCGGTGCGCCCCGTAAAGGGCGCACCGGTTCCGTTTATAAGCTGCCGCCGGCACCATGCGCGGCATACATCAAAGGCATGGCAGGCGGCCATACGCACCGGCATCGGTGCGCACCTTGTAACAGCCTGGCTATCAAGCACTTTGCAAAGGCCGTCTTTTAGCCTGCAAAAGACGGCCTTTTACGTTGCAATTGATGGCCTTTTGCAATACAATTCGCCGTCAATTAAAAAAGCATTGAAGAATACAAGAAAGCCTGTTACAATGTTTTTTCAGTTTTTCACTTCACCGTATCAACTTTTTGCAGTACCTTTTGATAATATAGGCTGCACCTCAGGAATGAAAATAAAAGTCCGTTTCACATCCTTTTATTTTGCAATCCGCTCGGTTTAAATAAATTTCTTACGCTCATAAAAATGAAAAGTGTTTCCCTTTTACTTCGCTTAACCGAAATTTTGCAGTACCTTTGCACACGATAAAGAAAGACTTTTATGGATAACAGACAGGCAACACTTGAACTCGGGACGAAGCCGGTAGGCAAGCTGCTGGCCCAGTATGCCCTGCCGGCCATCATAGCGATGACGGCCTCCTCGCTGTACAACATGATTGACAGCATCTTCATCGGACAAGGCGTAGGCGCGCTAGCCATATCGGGCTTGGCAATAACGTTCCCGCTTATGAACTTATCGGCGGCCTTCGGAGCCGCCGTCGGCATCGGCTCTTCAACGTGCATCTCGGTGAAATTAGGGCAGAAAGACTACAAAATGGCCGAACACATATTCGGCAACAGCTTCACGCTCAACCTTGTGGTGGGCGTGGCCTTCGGCATCATCACGCTGCTTTTCCTCGACCCCATCCTGTATTTCTTCGGCGCAAGCGAGAACACCATACCTTACGCACGCGACTACATGCTCGTAATCCTGGCGGGCAACGTGGTGTCGCAGACATTCCTCGGCATGAACGCCGTGCTGCGCGCGGCCAGCAAACCCAAGCAGGCCATGGCGGCGACAATACTCACCGTCATACTCAACATAGTGCTCGCGCCCATCTTCATATGGCCGCTGGGCATGGGCATCATGGGTGCCGCGCTGGCAACCATCCTCTCGCAGCTCGTAGCCCTGCTGTGGCAAATCAAGCTGTTCAGCAACCAACAGGAAATCCTACACTTCCAACGGGGCATATACAAGCTGAAAAGCAGTATTGTGAAGAACATCACGAGCATAGGCATGTCGCCCTTCGCGATGAACGTGTGCGCCTGCGTTGTGGTAATCTTCATCAACGCCGGGCTGTCACATTACGGCGGCGACCTTGCCGTTGGCGCCTACGGCATAGCCAGCAAGGTGTCGTTCATCTTCGTAATGGTGACAATCGGCCTCAACCAGGGAATGCTCCCGATAGCCGGCTACAACTACGGCGCGCAGCGGTTCGACCGCCTCATGCGCGTGTTGAAGCTCGCGATGATAACCGCCACGGCAATCACCACCACGGGCTTCGTCATCGCCGAGTTCTTTCCTTACCAGTGCGCACGCCTCTTCACGACCGATGACACTCTCATCGGGCTGGCCGTCGAGGGTATAAGAATACACATGCTGGCCTTCCCAATCGTGGGTTGCCAGATGGTTATCACCAACTTCTTCCAGTGCATCGGCAAGGCCAAAATCAGCATTTTCCTGTCGCTCTCGCGCCAGATGCTGTTCCTGCTGCCGCTGCTCGTTGTGCTTCCGCCCATCATGAAGGTTGACGGCGTGTGGACGGCGATGCCGGTTTCCGACGCAGTAGCAGCCATTGTGGCCTTCTACATGATGGCGAAGTACATGAGGAAGTTTAAAAGGCAAATGAATATGGGGGCATAAGGTTATATGGTTATAAGGTCATACGGTTGCAGACAAATACCGTAAGACCTTATAACCGCTCAACCGTAAAACCGTAAAAACAAACCGTTATGGACGACAAAAAAATAATAATCAACGTAGGAAGGCAGCTGGGCAGCGGCGGACTAATCATTGCCAAGATGCTGGCCAAGGACTTCGGGTGCAACTTCTACGACCGCGAACTGCTTAATCTCGCCGCCAAGGAAAGCGGCTTCAGCGAGAAGTTCTTTGAACAGAACGACGAGAAGAAAGGCTTTTTCCGCTCGTTGTTCCACATGCACGCACCCTTCGTGTCTGACAACAACTTCTATAACAACAAGCTTTCGCAGGAAAGCCTGTTCCAATTCCAGAGCGACGCCATACGCAAGGCGGCGTCGGAACACTCGTGCGTGTTCGTGGGCCGTTGCGCCGACTACGTGCTGCGCGACTTCAAGAACACCGTAAGCGTATTCATTACGGCCGACATGGACGAGCGCATCAGCCGCGTATGCAAACGCCACAACTGCACGGAGGACGAGGCAAAGAAAATCATCGAGAACAAGGAATCCACCCGTTCGTCTTACTACAACTACTATACCGGCAAGGAATGGGGGCACAGCAAGTCTTACGACCTTTGCATAAACTCCAGCATCCTGGGTATGGAAGGCACGGAAGAGTTTGTCAAGGAGTTTATAAAGAGAAAACTTAATGTGAGGTTATAAGGTTTTAAGGTCATGCGGTTATACGGTCGCAATACCGTAAAACCGTATGACCTCACGAACGTAAAACCGCATACCGACATGGAGTGGAACTTGCTTCCTTACCGTAAAACCGTATGACCTCACGAACGTAAAACCGCATACCGACATGAAGAAAATCGGCATCATCAGCGACACCCACTCCTACTGGGACGACAAATACCTGCATTACTTCGAGCCGTGCGACGAGATTTGGCACGCCGGAGACATCGGCTCAATGGAGGTTGCGGAGCGTCTGGCGGAGTTTCGCATGTTCCGTGCCGTCTGCGGAAACTGCGACGGAGGCGACCTGCGGCGCATGTTCCCCGAAAAACTAAGGTGGAAATGCGAGGATGCCGACGTGCTGATGAAGCACATCGGTGGCTATCCCGGCAACTACGACGCCAGCATACGCGCCTCAATATACGCCAGTCCGCCCCGGCTTTTCATCTCCGGACACTCGCACATACTGAAAGTGAAGTACGACAAGACGCTCAACCTGCTCCACATCAACCCCGGAGCGGCCGGCCTGCAAGGATGGCACAGGGAGCGGACCATCGTCCGCCTGACCGTGGACGGCAACGACTTCAAAGACCTTGAAGTAGTTACGCTCAACGACCCGAGACGCTGCGGCGACACAATTTTTTGACAAAAACAGAGTTATATATATACGGTAATACGGTTATGAGGTTGTAAGGTTGTGCGGTTATGCCGCATATCGCACCATAAACAACACAACCGTAAAGCCCCAAACCGCATAACCATAAAAACCGAAAACCGTAAAACCCAACAAAACAGCCAACAAAATGAAGACTTATTTAGTAACAGGCGCCGCCGGATTTATCGGCTCCAATTTCATCAAATACCTTCTTTACAAGAAGTATAAGGATGAAGACATCAAGGTAATTGTGCTCGACCTCCTGACGTATGCAGGCAACTACGGTACAATAAAGGACGATGTAGACGGCAAGAGGTGTGTATTCGTACACGGAGACATACGCGACCGCGAACTGGCCGACCGCCTTTTTGCCGAGAACGACATAGACTATGTGGTGAACTTTGCAGCCGAAAGCCACGTAGACCGCAGCATAGAAACCCCTCAGCTGTTCCTTGAGACAAACATATTGGGCACTCAAAACCTGCTCGACGCTGCCCGCCGGGCGTGGGTTACAGGCAAAGACGCTACGGGATACCCGGCCTGGAAGGAGGGCAAACGCTTCCACCAGGTAAGCACAGACGAAGTATATGGCTCGCTCGGAGCGGAAGGTTACTTCACCGAAGACACCCCGGTATGCCCCCACAGCCCGTACAGCGCATCGAAAACAAGTGCCGACCTCATTGTAAAGGCATACCACGACACTTACCACATGCCCGTTACCATCACGCGTTGCTCCAACAACTACGGCCCGTATCACTTCCCGGAGAAACTTATTCCGCTGATTATAAACAACATACTCGAAGGCAAACAACTGCCCGTTTACGGCAAAGGCGACAACGTAAGGGACTGGCTTTATGTGGAAGACCACTGCAAGGCAATAGACCTTGTGGTGCGTGAAGGACGCGACGGAGAGGTGTACAACGTAGGCGGACACAACGAGATGAAGAACATCGACATTGTAAAGCTCACAATAAAGACAATCCACGACATGATGGCCGACGACAAGAGCCTGCGCAACATACTGAAAAAACAGGTGAAAGACGCCAACGGCGACATCGACATAAGCTGGATTAACGACAGCCTCATCACGTTCGTCACCGACCGCCTCGGCCACGACCAGCGTTACGCCATCGACCCGACAAAAATAAAGAACGAACTGGGCTGGCAGCCGGAAACCATGTTCGCCGACGGCATTGTAAAGACAATACGCTGGAACTTGGAGCATCAGGACTGGGTGAACGAGGTAACCAGCGGTGATTACCAGAAGTATTACGAGCAGATGTACGGCAACAGATAATTTATACGGTTGTAAGGTTATGAGGTTTTAAGGTTATACGGTTTTATGTTTCTAACCACCTTAAAACCTCATAACCGTAAAACCGTATAACCGCAAACAACCATGGACGCACTATCCGAAGAACTCCAAGACTTCCTCATACGCCTCGGCAAGGAGCCGCAGTGCGTAAGCGAGAAGGTGGAACACTACATAAAGCACATCATGCACCTTGTCTACGCCGACGACGAAGACATGCTGCAGCAGTATTACGGGCTGTTCGGCAACGACGTGAAGCCGCTTGAAGACATTGCAAGGGAACGCCACGTAAGCAACGAGACAATGCTGAAAATAATCGAAGCCAACCTCCGTAAGATGGCGGTTTCGCCCGAATGGCAGATGGTGAAACAATTAATCGACAGATAAAAGATGAAGAAAATACTATTGTTAGGCTCGGGAGAACTGGGCAAAGAGTTTGTAATCGCCGCCAAAAGGGCCGGCCAATACGTTGTAGCCTGCGACCGTTACGCCAACGCTCCGGCAATGCAGGTGGCCGACGAGTGCGAAGTTTTCAACATGCTTGATGGCGACGCGCTCGACAAAGTGGTTGAGAAACACCAGCCGGACATCATCGTCCCGGAGATAGAAGCCATCCGAACGGAACGCCTGTTCGGCTTCGAAGAGCAGGGAATACAGATTGTTCCAAGCGCGAGGGCGGTCAACTTCACGATGAACCGCAAGGCTATACGCGACCTGGCAGCCAAGGAACTCGGCCTGAAAACCGCCAAATACTTCTACACAAAGACGCTTGACGAACTGAAAGAGCACTCCAAGGAAATCGGTTTCCCATGCGTAATAAAGCCTCTCATGTCGTCATCAGGGCACGGCCAGAGCGTCGTAAAGAGCGCCAACGAACTCGAAACGGCGTTCAATGCGGCGATGGAAGGCAGCCGGGGCGACGTTAAAGAGATAATAATAGAGGAGTTTATCCACTTCGACAGCGAGTTTACCCTGCTCACGGTGACGCAGAAGAACGGCCCCACCCTGTTCTGTCCGCCCATCGGACACGTACAGAAAGGCGGCGACTACCGCGAGAGCTGGCAGCCGTATGCCATTCCCGAGGCCGACCTGAAAGAAGCCGAGCGCATGGCGGAGGCCGTGACCGGCGCGCTGACCGGCGCGGGAATATGGGGCGTAGAGTTCTTTTTAAGCAATGACAAAGGCGTGATTTTCTCCGAACTTTCACCCCGTCCCCACGACACTGGCATGGTAACGCTCGGCCATACGCTCAACCTCAACGAGTTCGAACTGCACTTCCGCGCCGTCATGGGGCTGCCTATCCCGGCCATACACCTTGAACACGCCGGGGCGAGCGCAGTCGTACTGGCCAAGGAAGAGGCCGACCACGAGCCGCAATACAACATGCTCGACGTGCTGAAAGAGGACTACACCCGACTGCGCATATTCGGAAAACAACAGCAACACGTAGGCCGCCGCATGGGCGTTGTGCTCTGTTACGGCGACACCGACGCCGACACAACAGCCTTGAGGGATAAGGCCAAGAGGTTGGCTGCAACCGTATTGTAAAGGTAAAATGGTAAAAAAGTAAAAAGGTAAAACCTTTCATGCGCAGCCGTTTTACTTTTTTACCTTTTTACCCTTTTACCTTTTGATTTTACTTATACGTATCGATTAGCATCTTGATGAACGCCGGGTCGTTGAAGTTCACCGCTCCTTCGTCGTGCATGTTCAGCTTGGCAATGGACGACATGTCGCCGTCGGTAAGGCGGAAGCCGAAAATGTCAAGGTTTTCGGCCATTCTTTCACGGTGCGTACTCTTCGGAATGGCAACTATGCCGCGCTGCGTAAGCCAGCGCAAGGCCACCTGCGAGGCCGTCTTGCCATACTTTCCGCCGATTTGTTTCAGCGTTTCGTTGCCGAATATGGCGTCAGAGCCTTGTCCGCCGAGCGGTTCCCAGGCCATCATCTTCGTGCCAAATTCAGCCAAGTAAGGCTGTATTCCGTCCTGCTGCATCACGGCGTTGCACTGCAACTGGTTAACCATTGGCTTCACGTCGGCATGATATGCAAAGTCGTAGAAGCGTCCCTTCTGGAAGTTTGACACGCCTATGGCCCTCACTTTGCCATCCTTGTAAGCCTTCTCCATTGCCCGCCACGAGCCGTACACGTCGCCGTAAGGCTGGTGGATGAGCAGCAGGTCGATGTAGTCTGTACGCAACTTGCGCAGCGACTCGTCGATGCTGTGCGCGGCTTTCTCCTCTCCGGCGTTGGTAATCCACACTTTCGTAACGATAAAAAGCTCGTCGCGCGTCACGCCGCACTTCGCTATCGCCGCGCCAACTCCTTCTTCGTTGAAGTATGCCTGGGCGGTATCTATGAGGCGGTAACCCGTACTTATCGCGTCGAGCACGCAACGTTCACACTCTTCCGGGCTAACAAGGAATACTCCGTAGCCCAATAACGGCATCTTTACGCCGTTGCTTAATGTTGTATATTCCATATCTTTTCGATTATAAAGTCATACGGTTATAAGGTTTTACGGTATTTCTTACGGTCATGGGGTTTCGCGGTTATAAGGTTATACGGTTTGTTTTACAGCCTTATTAATATTGGTTTTGACTTTGCAACGCTACCAACAACCGCATAACCCCATAACCGTAAAACCCCAAAACCGCAACTAATGTATCTTGTGCAGCCCTATTCCGCGCACCGTAGGCAGGTCTTGGTCGTCGTATATGGGGCTCTTCCCCGTGTCGAGAACGGCCATGCGGCGCATCTCCTCGTCGTCAAGCGTGAAGTCGAAGATGTCCAGGTTCTCGGCCATGCGCGCCTTGCTTACGCTCTTGGGGATGACTACAACGCCGCGCTGGTTGAGCCAGCGGAGCATTACCTGCGCCGTGGTCTTGCCGTGGCGGCCGGCTATCGCCTTGACGGTAGGGTTGTTGAAGATGTCGCGCTTGCCCTCGGCGAAGGGCGCCCATGCCTCGTGCTGTATGCCCTCCTGCCGCATGAAGGCGTTGGCCTCGCGCTGTTGGAAGAGCGGGTTGGTCTCTATTTGGTTGACCATCGGCTTCACCTCGTTGTGCAGGAAGAGGTCTTGCAGGCGTTCGTTTGAGAAGCTCGTTACGCCTATTGCCCTGATGCGCCCCTCCTTGTAAAGCCTCTCCACGGCACGCCACGCGGCGTAGTAGTTGCCGTAAGGCTTGTGTAGCAGGTACAGGTCGAGGTAATCAAGGCCGAGGTTCTTCATCGACAGGTCGAAGGCGCGCAGCGCGTCGTCATACTCATAGTCCTGCACCCACAGCTTGGTGGTGACAAACACCTGCTCGCGCCGCAGTCCGCTGCGGCGCAGGGCGTCGCCCACCTGCCGCTCGTTGAAATACGACGAGGCGGTGTCAATCATGCGATAGCCCACCTCCAATGCGTCGCTTACGCAACGCTCGGTCTCCTCCACAGGTATTTGGTACACCCCGAAGCCCACGGCCGGCATCATAACGCCGTTGTTGAGTCTTACTTCTTTCATATTGCTTGGTTATTTGTTTCGGATGCAAAGTTAAGCCATACCAGCGCAAAAGATGTTATGAAAAACGTGGAATGATTTTCACTTTTCGTGGATTTTTCAGTATCTTTGCGCAGTAGAGAAGGCCGTTTGCGCAGCCGTTTATGTCCGTCGGCCATGCCGTTTGCGGCAAAACGGATTGCCAAAGACGGTCTTCAGCCGTGCCAAAGGCCGTCTTTAGCACGGTCAAAGACGGCATTTGGCGGCCTTATTGGCGGCCTTTTGCAAAGCCAACCATAATACACTGATTACCAATAAGTTACATTACACCTGACAAAGCGCGCCAAACTGGCATTTATTTCAACCGAAAAAGCATGACAGACAAGCAGAACTCATTTTACAAAAAAGGAGAAGACGCAACGACGGGAATAGTCTTCGCCGACAGGGTTAAGGGCTTTACACAAGCTTACGAGCCGGGGCGCGTGCTCCACATACTGTGCCTCGGCGGCGGCATGAGCTTCATGCTGCACGACGTAAAGTATAACATCGCCGCGAGAGACTACGTTATCCTGCCCGACGCCGCACTCGCCACGGCCTTCACCGAGTCGCCCGACGCTGAGGCAATAGTGATGAGCCTAAGCGAGAGTTTTGTCGCCTCGCTGGCCCTGCGCAGCAATTACGGAATAATAGGGCACCTCTCGCTGCTGCAAAACCCCGTAATGCGCCTCACGGAGGACGACTTCCGCACATGCCGCGAGGCTATGGAGACCCTGCGGCGGCGCATGGCCGGGAGCGCGGCCCACCTGTTCCGCGACGAGATGCTGGGCCATCTGCTCATGGCCCACGTGCTCGACCTGTACGACATACACGCACGCAACAGGCGTTGGGACGACGTGCCCGAGCGGGCGCAGAGCCTGCTGCGGCGGTTTATCGGGATGCTCTACGGCGGCGAATACATCGCCCACCGCGACCTCGCCTACTACGCCTCGCGCCTCTGCGTTACGCCCCACTACCTCTCGGAAATATGCCGCAAGGCCAGCGGCAGGCCTGCCTCCTACTGGCTCGACCGCTTCACGGTGAACGAAGTGACGCGCCTGCTGCTCGACAAGAACGTCCCCCTGGCCGACATCGCGGCGCGGATGAACTTCTCGTCGCTGTCCTATTTCAGCCGCTACGTGCAGAAGCACACCGGCCTTTCGCCGTCAGACTACCGCCGCAGCCACGCCTGACGGGCTGCGGAAGGCCGCCAACAGAGTGTGAAAAAACGGAAAAATGACGCGCGAAAGCAAAAAAGATGCTATTTTATTCGTTAAATAACGGGAAATAAGATAATTTTGCAAGCCGTAAGCCAAGCCTCCGCCAAGAGGCTCAAGGAGAGGTGCTCGAGTGGCTTAAGAGGCACGCCTGGAAAGCGTGTAGGCGCCAAAAGCGCCACGGGGGTTCGAATCCCCCTCTCTCCGCGAATGTTTTTAATCCTTTAGGTATGGACAATCTGATTGCAAAGATTGCGATAATCACACTCCTTGTTTTTTCCCAATGCCATTACGCCAGCGCCCAAAATGGCGGACAGCAAAAGCCTGTGGCCGCGTCGGTGGCTGACAGCGCAATGACGGCGGAGGCCGACTCGGCGGCAAGCGGACTGGCTGGCGACACGCTGGGACTGGACTATGCCGAAGCTCCTGACTCGGTTATGGCTCCCGTGGAGACGGTTGGCTTCCACAAGATGCTGAAGACCAAGTACATCGAGGGCAGTGCGGGCTTCATGTCTTTCGTTGCCTTGGCGCTGGTGCTCGGCCTGGCTTTCTGCATAGAGCGCATCATATACCTCACCCTTTCGGAAATAAACGCCAAGCGGCTGATGGCCGACCTGGAGACGCAAATAATGCAGGGCGACGTCGAGGGGGCGAAGACGGTGTGCCGCGAGACGCGCGGCCCGGTGGCGTCTATCTGCTACCAGGGGCTTACGCGCATAGACGAGTCGATGGAAGACATCGAGCGCAGCATAACGTCTTACGGCGCGGTGCAGGCCGCCAACCTTGAGAAGGGCTGCTCATGGATAACGCTGTTCATCGCCATGGCACCGTCGCTGGGTTTCCTCGGCACGGTAATCGGCATGGTTATGGCTTTCGAGCAAATACAGCAGGCAGGCGACATAAGTCCTACAATCGTGGCCGCCGGCATGAAGGTGGCTCTCATAACGACCATCTTCGGACTGATTGCCGCGCTCATTCTCCAGGTGTTCTACAACTACATCCTGTCCAAAATAGAGCACATTACGAGCCAGATGGAGGAGTCGGCCATCACGCTTCTTGACATAATAATGAAATACAAACTTACACGATGACAGGCACACGGCATAACATACTAAGCGGACTGACGGCCGAACAGGTGTCTACGCGCGTGCTCGTCGCGCTCGTTGTGCTGGCGGTTGTTGTCTTCGGCGCGTTCTTCCTGATTGGTTACGACGTGCCGTTCGAGGACAACCCCGAGTTCAACGCGCCCCGGCTTACCGACCTTGTGCTCGTGTTCATATACGTGCTTGTGCTCCTTGCCGCAATATTCGCCGTCACAGCCATAGCAATAAGCCTCAAGGCGAGGGACAAGGCGCAGGGAAAGGCCAACAACATACCGGCTGCAAAAATCGCATGGGGCACGGCGGGTCTGCTCGTAGCAAGCCTTCTGGCAACGTTCCTGCTTGGTTCGGCAGAGCCTGTACAGGTAAACGGCGTTGCATATACCGACGTGTTCTGGCTGAAAGCTACCGACATGTTCATCAATACGTCGCTGGTGCTGCTCCTGGTAGCCGTCTGCGGTGTAGCCTTCGGCCTTTCGGGATATTGCAGGAAGATGGGAATTAGAAAATGATTTTGCATCGCGACAGGCGCACAGTGCCGCAACTCAACACCACGTCAACGGCCGACATATCGTTCATCTTGCTGGTGTTCTTCCTTATCATGACGTCAATGGACGCTGACAAGGGACTGCAACGTATGCTTCCGCCTATGGCTGACGAGACGCAGCAGGAGGCTACCGACGTGGAGCGTAGCAACGTATTGTCGCTCACCATTACGGAAGACAACCGCCTGATGGCCGACGGCAAGCCAATAGACAAGGGCGATGTACGCCGCCGTGTAATGTCGTTCGTTAGCCACTCGGCCGACCGGCGCAACCATGTCATCGCCTTGGACATTGACCGGAAGGCGTCGTATGAAGTTTATTTCAATGTGCAAAACGAGATAGTAGCGGCTTACAACGAGTTGCGGAACGGCTATGCGATAAAACGATATGGCCGTGCCTACGCCGTATGTACGCCCGAACAGCGCGCCGCAGTGAGAGCTTATTATCCGCAACGCATCACCGAAACGCCAGCCGCAACGGAGGAAGGAGGTGGCAGATGAGCTTCTTCCGCCGCCAAAGGCGCGAGGTGCCGATGCTTAACACGGCAGCCCTGCCCGACCTGATTTTCACCGTGCTCTTCTTCTTCATCACCGTAACGCACATGAGGAAGGTCACCCTGAAAGTGAAATACCGCGTACCTGAAGGCACAGAGCTTACCCGCCTCGTCAAGAAGTCGGCCGTTACATATATTTATATAGGCCGTCCTGCCGACGACATGCGCCGCGCCGTGGGCGAAGGCACGCGCATACAGCTGAACGACAAGTATGCCGACGTTGACGACGTGACCGACTACGTGGCGGAGGAACGCCGCCGCATGTCGCCCGAAGACGCCAAGGCGATGAGCGTCTCAATAAAAGCCGACCGCCAAACGGAGATGGGCGTAATGTCGGATGTACGCCAGGCGTTACGCCGGGCAGGAGCATTAAGGGTTAACTATTCGGCCACACAAAAGGGCAAAAAATAATGTTTGTCAGCCAAACAAAGTTTTAATCTATAGTATAAGATTGAAATTTTACTTACAATTTGTTGCAAAAACGATTATTTTATAGTATCTTTGTGCCGTACAATAAGCAATATGTATTTGGCGTAAAGCCATTTAACGGTTTGTTCTAAATTAACATCAAAGTAAAAAATCCACTACAAATGGCACATCACAATTTAGATTCATTAGACAAGAAAATCCTTAAGCTGATAGCCGAAGACGCAAGGATACCGTTCTTGGAGGTGGCTCGTTCATGCAATGTAAGCGGTGCAGCCATACATCAACGCATACAAAAGCTAAACAACATGGGCGTGTTGAAGGGGTCAAAGTTTATCATCGACCCGGAAAAAATCGGCTATGAAACGTGCGCCTACATGGGTTTGAACCTTAAAAACCCGGAAAAGTTTGACGAGGTTGTTGACGAACTAAAGAAAATCCCGGAAGTGGTGGAATGCCATTACACCACCGGCGATTATGATATGTTCATCAAGATATACGCCGTAAACAACCATCATCTGCTCAACATCATCCACGACCGCCTGCAACCTCTCGGCCTTTCGCGCAGCGAAACCATCATTTCGTTCAACTCGGCGTTCAGCCGCCAGCTGCCGATTGTTGACATGCCGGTAGACGATGACGACCCTGTCAGAGAATAAGGACATAAAAGTCAAGCTTGAAAAGGCAATATAAAAAGCCCCTGACAAGCATAAAAACAAAAAAGGCCAAAGACCAGGCGTTTGCCGGTATTTGGCCTTTTGTCATTTCCTTACATAGTCAACGAAGGCGAAGCGGTAAGCGTGCTTCTCGTCAACGGCGTGCCCTTCGCGCCACGTCTCGCGCCAACCGCCGTATTCCGGGAAGAAAGCGTCGGCCCCGTCGGGCACGTCGTCTATTTCGGTAAGGCAGAGACGGTCGGCTCGGCCGATAGCCTGCGCATAGACATTTGCGCCACCTATTATATAAATGTCTTCCTCGTCGGAGCAGTGTTTCAGTGCTTCGTCGAGTGAAGTGTACGCATCACAACCGGGAAACTCGTGCACGGTGCGGCTCAATACGATGTTCCTGCGGTTGGGAAGCGCGCCCTTCGGCAGCGACTCGAAAGTCCTCCGCCCCATAATTATGGTGTGTCCCGTAGTCAAAGCCTTGAAGCGTTTGAGGTCGTCTGGCAACCAGTACAACAGCTTGTTGTCCTTGCCGATGGCGCGGTTGCGCGCCACTGCGGCGATGATAGATATACGCATAATTCGGTTCTATTGTTTTCAAACCCACCCCAACCCTCCCAAAGGGAGGGAGTTTGATTACCCTTTAATAAATATTTGTCGTTATTTCAAATGCCATCAAGCCACTTTTGCATATCAAGCTCCCTCCCTTGGGGAGGGTTGGGGTGGGTGTTTACACGCTCACCTCGGCCTTGATGTGCGGCCAAGGGTTGTAGTTCTCAAGCTTAAAGTCTTCGTATTTGAAGTCGAAAATGTCCTTTACGTCAGGGTTGAGCGTCATCGTAGGCAGCGGACGAGGCTCGCGCGTAAGCTGCAACTTGACCTGTTCCAAGTGGTTGAGGTACAAGTGCGTGTCGCCGGTTGTATGTATGAAGTCGCCCGGCTTCAGCCCTGTTACCTGCGCCATCATCAGCAGCAGCAAAGCGTAAGACGCTATGTTGAACGGCACTCCGAGGAAAGTGTCGGCGCTGCGCTGGTAAAGCTGCAGGCTAAGGCGGCCGTCAGCCACGTAGAACTGGAACAGACAGTGGCACGGCGGCAGGTGCATCTGGTTGATTTCGGCCACGTTCCACGCGCTCACTATCATGCGGCGCGAGTCGGGATTGTGACGTATCTGCTCTATGACGTTCCTGATTTGGTCGATGTGTCCGCCGTCATAATCGGGCCACGAACGCCACTGGTGACCGTAAACGGGGCCGAGTTCGCCGTCAGGCCCGGCCCATTCGTCCCAAATGCTTACGCCATGCTCTTGCAGATACTTCACGTTAGTGTCGCCACGCAAGAACCAAAGCAGCTCGTAGATGATTGATTTCAGATGCAGTTTCTTCGTCGTAAGCAGCGGGAAACCGTCCTCAAGGTTGAAGCGCATCTGGTTTCCGAAGATGCTGATAGTGCCCGTTCCCGTGCGGTCGTGCTTCTTAACGCCTTCCGTCATTATGCGGTCGAGCAAGTCGAGATATTGTTTCATTATTCCATTATTTATTTGGAGAATAAGCCGGATAAGCCCGATTGGCCGAATAAGCCAATAGAGGCATGGCATATTTTCTTAATTCTTAACTCTTAATTCTTAACTTAACACTTCGTTGCATCCCTCCGGCGTGTGCGAGCTTTTTATTTTCCATTCAGCCGGATAAAGGTTGTTAGCGCGGTTGCCGATGTTCTTCTCGAAACCGAGCGGCACGCCCCTATACGTCATGAGGACATGGCCGCGCGGCGTATCAGAGGGCAACGGCACGGCCTCCTTGCGCAGATAGCAAAGAGCCTGTCCGTAGTCAAGCTCCACACTGGGGAAAGCCGACGCGTCAAGGCATACGGACAAGGCAAGAGCTTGCGACGGAATGACGTCTTTTCCCTTAACATCGCCGAGCGGTACGCCGACAGACAGGACATTGAGACTTTTCCGCGCCGCATCATAAAACGGTTTCCACGGACGTGGTATGGCCGTGACAGTATTGCCGTCAACGACTATCTCAAAACCGTCAGGCTGCCTTAGCCACTTCTTGCAGGCATCACCAACAGCACTGCCGCCCCCTTGCCTGCGCTCCTTCGCGGCCTTCCTGCCCTTCACGCGGCCGTCACCGGCAGGCTCGTCGCCCGTCTTACGCATCACGGCCATGAACAAACCTTCACCCCGTGTGCGTCCAGGCAGGAAGCGGTACACGGGCTTGTCGAAGCCCGGAAGCACCGAGCCGGTGATGCCCCAACGCCCGTCCGTGTCAACGGCGAGCACCTCTGCGCCCAGCTCTTCGCACATGTAGGCCACGTTCTCCTCGTCTTCCTTGGTGTTGAAGGTACACGTAGAATAGACGAACAGCCCGCCCGGGCGCAGACATTGCCATGCGTCGGCCACTATTTCGCGCTGCAACCGCCAGCACTTCTCCACGTTCAGCAAGCTCCACTCGCCTATGGCGGCCGGATCCTTGCGGAACATTCCCTCGCCAGAACACGGCACGTCGGCCAGCACAACGTCGAACTGGAGGCCGCTGCGGCGGAAGTCCTGCGGATAATTGTTTGTCACAATAGTGTCAGGATGGCCCTGCTTCTGCACATTTTCGGCCAGCACCTGCGCACGCTGGCGCACCGGCTCGTTGCTCACAAGCAGGCTGCCTTCAGCCAGGGCGGCGCGCGCCACGGTAGACTTTCCTCCCGGAGCGGCGCACAGGTCGAGCATCCTCACAGGCCCGCCGGCGGCATACTGGCGCAGCACGCGGTCGAGAAACATCGACGAAGCCTCCTGCACGTAATACATCCCGGCGTGAAGCAACGGGTCGAACGTAAAGTTTGGCCGCGCGTCAAGATACAAGCCGCCCTTGCACCAAGGCACAACGCCCGTGCTCCCGGCCACCTGCCAGCCTCCGCCTTGGCATTTCCAAGGGTTCAGTCTTATGCTCACGGGCGGCTCGGCGGCAAGCCCCTGCTCCAGGGTTTGCCACAATTCATCGCCAAGGGCGGCCTTCGTCTGCATGATAAAGTCTTCCGGCAGCGTCATATAAGGAATGTGTAAATGCTTGGTTTACAAAGATAACGCAAGCAAGCGCAAAGTTACTAATTATTTTAAAGTTTTTATACAAAATGTTGTATGATTAACCTTATTAACTTAACTTTGCAGAAAAATAAGCCGAATTTTATCCGTTTTAGACAACAATGTCGCCGTTTCGTTTACATTATTTAGCATTATCGGATTATCATAAACCATCATATTATTAACAAAACAACAATCACATCATGAGTTTAAAGCATCTCGTATTGCCATTGGCAATATTCTGCGGCGTGCTGACAGCAAGCGCGCAGGAAGAAGACAAAAACATGTTCAACCACCTTTCGGTAGGTGTTACCGCCGGAACTCCCGGTATAGGCTTCGACGTTGCGGCGCCTATCGGCAACTATGTGCAGGTTCGCGCCGGTGTGGCTTTCATGCCGTCAATCAAGTTCGGCACTGACCTTGACGTTGTAGAGATACCTTCCGATTTTACAGGTCAATATCCCGAGACGGTCGAGGTTGAGGCCAAGGTGGGCTTCACCAACGGCAAGCTGCTGTTTGACGTGTTCCCGTTCAAAAGCAGTTCGTTCCACATCACGGCAGGTGCTTACTTCGGTTCGTCGGCCATAATCAAGGCTTACAACAAGGAAGACGGACTGCTTCAAGACATTGCCGACTATAATGCAACGCATCCTGGGCAGGAAATAGGTTACGAACTGGGCGACTATCTGCTCACGCCTGACGACAACGGTAACATCAAGGCCGAGATAAAGACCGCATCGTTCAAGCCATACATCGGCCTCGGCATAGGCCGCGCGGTGCCCAAGAAGCGCATCGGCTTCATGTTCGAGGCCGGCGTACAGTTCTGGGGCTCGCCCAAACTGTATTGTAACGGCGACCGCCTTACAGAGGACGACTTCGACGGCGAGGACGGCGGACTCATGAAAACGCTCAGCAAAATCACCGTTTATCCGGTCATCAACTTCCGCCTTTGCGGCAGGATACTTTAATGTTTTCAGCCCGGTTGCACGCCAGCGCGTAACCGCCTGATTATCAACCACATTATAAAAGGCCGCCTTTCACAGCGTGAAAGGCGGCCTTTTGCATTGCAATTCATGGCCTTTTGCAGGGCGAAAGGCCGTCAATTGAAATCGTTAAGCAAGCTTATCACCCTGTCAACCTCTTCTTCCTGCATGGCCTGGTTCAACGGGATGCTCAATTCCTCGCGGTGTATGCGCTCGGTGACAGGCAGGCTAAGGCCGCCAAGCTCTGCATAACAGAGCTGCCTGTGAGGCGGTATCGGGTAATGTATCATAGTCATTACACCACCGTCGGCCAAATAACGTTGCAGTTCGTCGCGCCTTTTGCAAAGCACGGGGAAGATGTGGTGCACGCTGTTGGCGCAGAAGTCGGGGCTTGGCAACAGCAGTTCAGAGTTGCGTATTTCGCTTATATAACGCATGGCGATGCGCCTACGCGCGGCGTTGTCACCGTCAAGATACTTCAGCTTGACGCGCAGCACGGCGGCCTGCAACTCGTCAAGGCGGCTGTTGCGTCCCTTCATGTCGAACACATACTTGCGGCTCGACCCGTAGTTGCCCAGCGAGCGCACCGTCTTCGCCAGCTCCTCGTCGTCCGTAGTCACGGCTCCGGCGTCGCCGAGCGCGCCGAGGTTCTTGCCCGGATAAAAGCTGTGGCCGGCCGCGTCGCCAAGGCTGCCGGTGCGCTTCGTGCCGAACGTGCACCCATGAGCCTGCGCATTGTCCTCGATTAGCTTCAGCCCGTGCCGCCTGCATATGTCCCCAAGCTTCTCCGTATATGCGCATCGGCCATACAGATGGACTATCATTACAGCCTTAGTACGCGGCGTTACAGCCTGCTCTACAAGACTGTCGTCTATCTGGAAGGTGTCAAGGCGAGGTTCTACCAGCACTGGGCGCAGGCCGTTTTCGGTAATGGCGAGTATGCTGGCAATGTACGTATTGGCAGGCACGATTACCTCGTCGCCCGGCCGCATCACGCCCATCTCAATATAAGCCCTCAATATCAGCGTTAGCGCATCAAGCCCGTTGCCGCAGCCTACACAGCATTTCGTCCCTATGTATGCGGCGTATTCCTGCTCGAAGAGGCGTGTCTCCTCGCCTTGCAGATACCATCCGCCCTCCACGACGCGCCTTACCGCGTCGCTGATTTCGGCGGAGTGCATCGCCGTAACCTTGCGTAGCTCAAGATAATTTATCATTGTTATGGTAGAAGTTAAAGAATTTAGAGAAGTTATAAAAGTTAAAGCCAAATGCTGTTTTATGTTTTATCAAGAAGTCAAAAATATTCGGAAAGCATGTCAGTAAAGCCGATTTATTATGGTAATGGCTTTAACCTCTATAACTTCTCTAAATTCTTTAACTCCCCAATCAACTTATATCGCCCACTCATACGTATCGTAGCACACGCCGCGTCCGCCAAAACCTTCCTTCTGGAAGATAAGGGCTTCGTTGAGATATGCGCCCCCACGCTCGGTGGAACGCCCGAAGTCGAAATACCTGTAACCGCTATACACGTTGCAAATAAGCTCGCCGAAGATAGCGTCCAACGCCCCGAAGCGCTTGCCTTCGGGTGAAGCCGATATGTATTGCGTATGCACTGTGCCGCCGTTAATGTAAACGACGGTGCCGCCCAAAGGCTCGCCCCCGAGGTAAGACATGTAAAGACGTATATTGTCGGGAAAGCGCCCCATAAGCAGTTGCAGCTCTTCAAGCGTATGCACAGGGGCTACTCCGTACTTGCTTTCAAGGTTGTTATCAAGTATTTGCCAAAATGCAGCAACATCATCACTCTGTCTTACCGTTACGCCTGCACGCAAAGCCTTCTTCATGCAGCGGCGGCGCAGCTCGCTGAACTTCAGCCGACGGTCGAGAAAAATTGTGGAAGAGATGTCACGTGAGACAAGCCTTGCGCCACAGACGTTGACTATGGCGTATAGGTCTTCTTCTGAAGCGTAGCGCGAATAAATCCAAGGCACGGCCTTGTAGACTACTTTCCTTATGCCATGCGCACGCAGATAATCGTTCAATTCACCGAAAAGCGTGCACACCTCGGCAGCTTTCGCATCGTCACCCATGACAAGTCCGCCATAGGTAAGCCCTTGATGGGAGTACAACGTGCCGCCATCGATATTGGCAGGCAGCACCGCATAGAGCCTGCCTTTTAGGTAGAACATGAGCGAATGGTCGCTGAAGCGGTCGCTGTGGTAGTCCATGTAGCTGCGACGGAACAGGAAAGTGCCGTTCTTAGAGCCGCCAATAAAAGCGTCCCACTCCGCCTTCCTATCGCTTGAATATCTTATTATTTCGAACATTTCACGTACTCCAAAAACTCGTCGTAATCGCGTATGTAGTCGCCCTCGTCGTAAAGCTCGGACGCAAGCACAAGGCACACGGCCCCGGAAGAGAAGTCGTCAAGCGTTCGCCATATGCCAGTCTCTATCTCAAGTCCCTGGTATGGGTGGTTGAGCAGGAATGTCCTTTTGTCCGTTCCGTCGTCCAGCGTAACCGTAAAACTTCCACTCAAAGCTATAAGAAACTGCTTTAAACGTTTGTGGGCGTGTCCTCCGCGACACTCGCCTGCCGGGACATCATATACCCAATAAACACGTTTGATATCGAAAGGTATGTCTGAAAGTCCTTCAACAACAGACAAGTTGCCGCGTACATCCACTATTTTCTTTATATCAACAATCTTTGTTTCTGATACTTTCATACCTTATTAACGTACATTTCCACCTTTTGTTATAACATATTACACAAAAAATACAAATTCAATAAATGCTTGTTTATAAACGATACACGGCTTATTCCGCACACAAAATGTCATTTATTGCGCCCTTTTGTTTCACAAAAGTCTTTAATTAAGTACATTTGCAACAATATCAGACACAGAATTTTTGTCTATGTAAATATAACTTTTTTCAAACTGGAACCAATGAATACAAAAACGCCTAACAAGAAAGAAAACAACAGCTTCTTGCTGACTTATATTCTATCCATTGCCTTATTTTACACTATTCTTGGCATACAAGGATTTGACATGTGTGACGAGGGTTGGGTACTTTCGGGTTTTCAACAGATATTTAATGACCCGAAATCCGTACAATACCTATTTTTATATTATTTGTCAGAATATGTCGGCGGCTTATGGTATAAGTTATTTGACGATTGTGGAATATTCGGATTTCGGTTATTGGCTATGCTCACAATTGTAGGCACAACATACATTGTATATCGGATGATGATGAAATATATGCCAAAATGGAATATACTGGCAGGTGTATTTTGGGCTTTCTTGTGTGCAGGATATGGCATTATGGTGTTTTATCATGACTATTTTACTGCACTACTTGCTGCTGGCGCATCTTATGCACTGTTCATATCATTGACTAAAGATAAACCGATTTTGATAGCACTAAGTGGCTTTATCATAGCTGTCAATGTATTTTCCCGACTTCCTAATCTGTCTCTGGTATCACTAATCTTCGTTCTGATACTTTATTATAGGCATAATCATAATGCAAAAAAAACATTCAAAATGTTGTCTTATGCAATCATTGGATTTGCCGTTGGTGGCACCATCATATTTGCCCTGATGTCGGCATCAGGACATTTAGACATCTTCCTCACAGCTATTCAGGACGGTTTTTCAGCTGCAAATGATAAAAAGAGCACCCATAATTTATCTGACATGTTTGTCACTTATGGGCGCAATTACAAACAAGTGGCATTAGACGCTATCTTGATTTTTACCGTTCCCGTTTTGACATGGATGTTCCGAAGACGGATACCGAGGCATAACGCTTGGCCTTTGTTCGTCGTTACAGGCTTTATATATGTGGTTTTAATATCATTCACATCCACAAATACGTTTACGCTTTACGCAGTTTCTACTGTTGTTTGCATAACGTTGTTAATACGCAATGGCGTACCTTACGAATTGAAATGCCTATCATTGATAATTCTCATCAACATGTATGCCTTGCCGCTGGGCAGCGACGGAGGCATAGGCAACATGGGAGAATACTGCGTTTACATGTCGGGGCCGTTTGCATTAGGCATGTTCTGGAACGCACGCGGCAAATTGCTGACAGACAAACATGCAGCATACATGGTGCTGATGTGCATATCTATATTCATGTTGTTCGTTTTAAAACGGGGTTTGGTGAACATTGCCAGCCAATGTTATTTCGATGAAGGGTATAGGTGGAACAAGATTTACAGGATTAATTCACCGTTGGCTACGACTTATACGACAAAGAAAAACTGTGAAATGCTTGACCCGTTGTTGCGCGAACTTACAAAATATGTAAAGGAAGACGACTACCTGCTATGTTTCCAGAACATTCCTACAGTAAACTTTCTTACAAAGACACGGCCTTATCTTTATAATCCATGGGTGTGGACTTATGACCCGACTAACATGGAAAAGAAATTTGACTTGGCTATGAAAGAACATGACCGACTGCCGGTAATTGTGCGAGACAAATCAATGCTACCCCGTTGGTACGAGCCTTACGATGATTGGAACAACGACAATGCGGAAGAAACATACTTGCACAAGAATGCTAAAATCAAATTGATAAACCGCTTTATCAATCAACATGGATATAAGGTTACATGGGAAAACGATGTATTCCAAATTTTGATACCACCAAGAATGCAACCTGTCAAACAGGCATCCATGCAATGACAAGAGCTGACTATCTTTACAATACACGGCAAACGGCATAGCAAAAGGCCATGAATTGCACGCTAAAAGGCCGTCTTTTAGACGCTAAAAAACGGCCTTTTACAACATAACTGATTATCAATAAGTTACAAAGCTACGCCTCTATGCCGAACACACGGACGACGTTGGCGTTGGTCGTAGCGGCCACCTCGTCCTCGCTCACACCGTAACACTCGGCAAGACGCTTCAACACGTACAGCGCGAAGGCACTCTCGTTGCGCTTGCCGCGCATCGGCACGGGTGCCATGTAGGGCGAGTCGGTCTCGATGACGATGCGTTCGAGCGGCACGGCGGCAGGCAGCACCTCGGGCAGGTGCGACTTCTTGAACGTTAGCACGCCGCCGATGCCGAGCACGAAGTTGTCGAACTGTAACAGCTCGGCGGCCTCTTTATCGTTTCCAGTGAAGCAATGGAACACGCCGCCGGGCAGGTCTTTCTTGTATTTCCGCAGCAGACCGACCATCTCGTTCTGCGCCTTGCGGCAATGGAGCATCAGCGGCAGGCGTGTCTCCACCGACCAGCGCACCTGCTCCTCTAACGCTTCAAGCTGCTCTTTCTCGAACTCACGGCTCCAATAATAGTCCAAACCTACCTCGCCAATGGCTATGAACGGATGCTCCGGCGCGTCGAGCCGCGCCTTCATTTGCGACAAAACGTCGCGCCAGTCAGCCTTTACGTCCTCCGGATGGAGGCCGAGCATTGGATAGGCGACGCCCGGATAACGGGCGCACGCAGCCAACACGGTGTCAACCAACGGCAGGTTGATTGCCGGAATGAACATTTTGCTTACACCTGCGGCCTTCGCGCGGGCCACAACTTCGTCACGGTCAAGGGCAAACTCCTCGCCGTCAAGGTGTGTATGTGTGTCGATGAAATTCATTGTTTGACTTTTTGGAGAGAAGGAGTAAGGAGAGAAGGAGTAAGTAGATATGTTTTGAAAATAGCCGCATCAATGTTATTGTGCATATATACTTACTCCTTCCCTCCTTTCTCCTTTACTACTTTAACTTCATTCTTACGGTAATAATACACCACGCCGAACTTCCTGCACATGTCGAAACGCGTCTCCGCAGGCTCGTCCTTGAAGTGAGCCTCGATTTGGTTCCACAGCTCCAGTATCACTTCGTCAACCTCCGGGCGTATGCGTTTCAGGCTTTCAAGGGCGCGCGAGGTGTTGTCCTTCAGGCGTTTCTGCTGCTGGTAGCAGTCGTTGAAAATGTCAACATGCGTGCTAACCATGCCTACCGTGGGGTTGTAAATCGGCCTTCCGCCCTGCTTCACGCGGGCTTTCTCGCCCTCGACGGCCTGCCTTCCCCAGCGGATTAACGCGCTTGCGCTCTTTATATTGGGCAATGTCGTAGAGTCTTCGTCCAGACCGTAGAGTTTAAGCAACGGCCTCTTGATTTCCCCACGCTCAACGGCCATCATCAATACTTGCAGGAAATGGCTTACGTATATCGTGGCGTTGCGCTGCAACTTGTCGATTTTTCCCACGCCGCGAAGCTGCGCCGAGTACGTAAGGCGGTACTGCTCGGCGGCGGTCAGCAGCCTGTCGTATGCCGGCTGGGCACGGTTTATGGTCTGCCAGTCTACAAAACGGTTGCGCACGGTGTACAACTCGTTGCTGTCGAGCACCGTTTTCAGCGCGCGGAGACGCGCCGCGTCAGTCTTTGGAAGTCTACGGTAAGGCATTTGTTTTAAATTAAAAGTTAAGAATTAAGAGTTAAGAATTAAGAAAGATACTTCTGAAAAACGGCTGCAAAGCATGTTTTCTTAATTCTTAACTCTTAATTCTTAATTTTCACGTGTCATCATCTTATCGGTATAAGCGGCAAGCACGGCCTTGCGTTCGTCAGGCAGATTGACCTTTGCAAGATACTTGCGGCTCTGCGCGAAGTAGTATTCTATTTTCTCTTCGGCCACTTTCCTTATCCCTACTTTATCGTAAATGGCGGTCACTGCGGCTATTTTCTCCTTCGGGTCGAAGTCCTTTGCCGTCACCCACCGCGTCAGTTCGGCGCGCTGCGCGTCGTCCGCACGGTTGAAAGCATTGATGAGCATGTACGTTTTTTTGTTGCAAAGTATGTCGCCACCCACGGCCTTTCCGAACACCGAAGGGTCTCCGTAAACGTCGAGGCAGTCGTCCTGCAACTGGAAAGCAAGCCCCATCTGCTCGCCAAACTTATACAGATTGTCGGCATCCTCGGCAGGAGCGTCGGCCAAGAGCGCGCCTATTTTCAACGCACATGCAAGCAAAACGCTCGTCTTGAGGCGTATCATTTCTATGTATTCGGATTCCGTCACGTCTGTACGTGTCTCGAAATCCATGTCATACTGCTGGCCTTCGCCTATTTCAAGAGCCGTCTCCGTGAAAAGGTCGAGCACTGGTTTCAACTTGTCCGGACGGCATTCCAGAAAATGACGGTACGCCAATACAAGCATACTGTCGCCCGAAAGGATGGCCGTATTGGCGTTCCACTTCACGTGGACGGTCTGCTTTCCGCGCCTCATTCTGGCATTGTCCATCAGGTCATCGTGCAATAACGTATAGTTATGGTACGTCTCTATGGCGCACGCCGACGGCAAGATGCTCTCCGGGTCGTCCTTATACATATTGTAAGCCATGAGCATCAGCGACGGGCGAATGCGCTTGCCGCCCATCGACAAAACGTATTTCACCGGCTCGTAAAGGCCCTTCGGCTCGCGGTCATACGGCAGGCCGTCAAGATATTCGTTGAATTTTTCAAGGATTTCGTCAGCTGTCAACATAGTAATTAAGGTTTATGCAAATGCTGGTTATACTTCTATTATAGTTTGAAAACTACCGGGATGCAGACATAAGTGCGGCAAGGCTGCCCGTGGTCTTCGCCCGGTTTCCACTTCGGCATCAGCCTAAGCACGCGCAAAGCCTCGCGGTCAAGCTCGGGACTGGCCGACTTTACAACCTTGCGGTCGGCTATTGTGCCGTCCTTATTGACTATGAACGACACCAGAACCGTGCCCTGCCGCTTGGCGCGCTGCGCCGCCAAAGGATATTTCAGGTGCTTTGTAAGCCACTGGACGAAGGCCGACATGCCGCCGGGAAACTCCGGCAGACGCTCTACCACTTGGAAGTTCAGCGGGTTGTCTGCGTCCCCGTTGACAGCTGTAGGCTGCAAGGTGACATCCGAAACGGCGGCAATGTCGCCGAAACCTACGCCGAGCAGCTTCTTTAACGCAGCCTTGTCTGAAAGCAGATTGCCCGCCTTCTCTTCCTTTACGGGCTTGTCAACCACATTGATTTTATCAGAAACGGCGGCCTGCCTGCCGCTCGGAGCGGCGGCTATCATGTCGTCATGATGTACGGCGGGCATCATCTCGATGTCTTGCGAAACATCGTCGAGCACGTCTTCGTCGGCCTCCGGCATACCGCCCCGCGTCGTAAACTCAAGCGCGACGAGAAACAACGACAGCGCAACCACAAGCCCCAAGAGAAAGCCTGACACCCTGCGGTTGTCCAAATCGGCGCGATATGTCTTCTTTACGTCCACCAACAACAACGAGATTTTGCCGCCTTGGCACGCCGGATTTATACTAATAAGTCATTTTTTGCGTTATTATGGTAACTCCGTGCGCAAGGCATCATGTTTTCATTATGCAAAAGTAACTCTTGTATTTGAAAAAGATGTAACTTTGCGCCAAAATTAACTGATTTGGATGAAAAAAACTTTTTTCACGCTTTTGCTGGCGTTTCTCGCCGCCGTGGCTTACGCACAGGACAGCCAGACGGCGTATAACTTCCTGCGTCTGCCCGTCAGCGCGCACGCCGCAGCCCTCGGCGGAGACAACATAACCATAATAGAAGACGACCCGACGCTCATGTTCGCCAACCCGGCACTGCTCTCGTCGGTCAGCGACAAGAGCATAAACCTAAACTTCATGACGTACATGGCCGGGGCGAAAACGGCCAGCGCGTCGTTCACCAAGGTGCTGAAAGACAAGGCGTCGGTGGCCGTCATGGCGCAGTACATGGACTACGGAACGATGAAGGAAGTAGACATGAACAACGTGCAGACGGGCGAATTTTCGGCAAAGGACATCGCCCTGAGCGGCGTTTTCAGCTATATGTTGAGCGAAAGGATTGCCGGAGGCATAACGGCCAAGGTCATCAACTCTTACATCGGCAGCTATTCGTCGTGGGCGATGGGCGTAGACCTCGGCCTTAACTACTATGACCCGGAACGCGAATGGTCGCTTTCGCTCGTGGCGAAAAACCTCGGCGGCCAGCTGAAAGCCTACGACAACAAGTATGAGAAGATGCCGCTCGACGTGCAGCTCGGCGCAAGCAAGCGGTTTGCAGCCCTGCCTTTCCGCCTCTCGGCGACGCTGGTTGACCTGAACCACTGGGACTACGGCTTCATCAACCACCTTGTAGCAGGCATCGATATATTATTTTCGCAACAGATATACGTGGCCGCAGGCTACAATTTCCGCCGCGCCGACGAGATGAAAACGCTGAAAGGCACCGACGAGGAGAGCTCGCACATGGCCGGACTTTCGCTCGGAGCGGGCCTCCAGCTTGAGCGTTTCAAGCTGCAACTGGCCTACGGCAAGTACCACGTATCGTCCAACTCAATCATCATCAACGCTACTTACAGCCTGTAAGAAACCTTATTTTCAAATATAAAAGAATGAAGAAAATCATAGTGGCCATAGACGGTTACTCGTCGTGCGGCAAGAGCACGATGGCCAAAGACCTTGCACGCGAAATCGGATACATCTACGTTGACACCGGCGCAATGTACCGCGCGGTGACGCTCTACGCCCTGCGCGGCGGCTTGTTCCGCCCCGACGGCACAATAAAGGAGGCCGAACTGGAGGCCTGCATGGGCAATATCGGCATATCGTTCAGGCTCAACCCCGAAACGGGCCGCCCCGACACGTACCTCAACGGGGAATGTGTGGAGCAGGAAATACGCTCGATGGAGGTGTCCGCCCACGTCAGCCCGGTGGCCGCCCTGCCGTTCGTAAGGCGCGCTCTCGTGGCGCAGCAGCAGGCCATGGGGCGCGAGAAAGGCATCGTGATGGACGGTAGAGACATCGGAACGGCCGTATTCCCCGACGCCGAACTCAAAGTGTTTGTCACCGCATCGGCTGAAGTGCGCGCCCAAAGGCGTTACGACGAGCTGAAGGCCAAGGGCATGGAGGCCGACTTTGACAGCATACTGAAGAACGTGCAGGAGCGCGACTACATCGACTCCCACCGCGCCGTTGACCCTCTGCGGCGCGCCGACGACGCGCTGGAGCTGGACAACAGCAACATGACTATTGAAGAGCAAAAAGCCTGGCTCTTGCAGAAATACCGCGAAGCGGCGAGCAAGTAAATCGCCAAAGGCCATCTTTCGCATTGCGAAAGGCCGTCTTTCGTCCCCTAAAAGGCCGTCTTTTACACGCTAAAAGACGGCCTTTTATAATGCGCTGGATGACAGGCGGTTACGCCGTCGGCAATCGTATGACAGAAAAAACACCAATATTTCACGCGGAAAGGCGTTGCCTTTTTGCGTTTTTTTGTACTTTTGCGAATGGTAAAACGCCGGTTGTCGGCGTACAATACATTGTGAACAAGATGAAGATAGGACTTTTCATACCATGCTACGTCGATGCCCTTTACCCCGAAGTGGGCGTCGCGGCATACAAGCTTCTCAAGCATTTGCAGGTAGACGTGACCTACCCAATGAACCAGACGTGCTGCGGTCAGCCCATGGCAAACGCCGGTTTCGAGCGGAAAGCCGTGCCCCTGGCCGAGCGTTACGACGACATGTTCAAGGCGTTCGACTACGTAGTGGCTCCTTCGGCCAGCTGCGCCGCCTTCATAAGGCTCAACTATCCGCGCCTGATGAAGGGCAAGCGGCGGTGCGAAACGGCCGAGAAGACCATGGACATATGCGAGTTCCTGCACGACGTGCTGCGCGTAACGTCGCTGCCGGGCAAGTTCCCCCACAAGGTGAGCCTGCACAACTCGTGCCACGGTGTGCGCGAGCTCGGCCTCTCGTCGCCGTCGGAACGCAACATACCCAAGTTCAACAAAATCAAGGACTTGCTCTCTCTCGTCGAAGGCGTAACCGTCGTCGAGCCTGAACGCGTTGACGAATGCTGCGGCTTCGGCGGCATGTTCTCAATCGAAGAGCCTGCCGTGTCAACACGAATGGGCATCGACAAGCTGGAAAGGCACATCGCCACGGGCGCGGAATACGTCACCGGGCCTGACAGCTCGTGCCTGATGCACCTCGAAGGTGTGGCTCGCAGGCAGAAGAAAGACATAAAATTCATCCACGTTGTACAAATATTAGCGGCAGGACTATGAGCACACTACATTCAAAAGCGGCGCAACGCTTTCAGGAAACCAACAAGGACGCACGCTGGCACGACGACACTTTCTGGTCGCTCCGCGCCAAGCGCGACGACATGGCGCACGGACTTGACGAGTGGGAGCAGCTGCGCGACGCGGCCAGCGCCATCAAGCGGCACACCGTAACGCATCTTGACCGCTACCTGGAGCAGTTTGCCGACAACGCCGAACGCAACGGCGTACACGTGCATTGGGCGAAAGACGCGGCGGAGTTCAACTCCACCGTGCTGTCAATACTCCAAGAGCACGGCGTAAAGAAGATGGTAAAGAGCAAGTCGATGCTGACCGAAGAGTGCGGCATGAACCCTTACCTTGAAAGCCACGGCATAGACGTGGTGGAGACAGACCTCGGCGAACGCATACTGCAACTGATGCACAAGCAGCCATGCCACATAGTAGTGCCTGCGGTACACATCAAGCAGGAGGAGGTTGGTCGCCTCTTCGAGGAGAAGCTGGGGAGCGAGAAGGGCAACTATGACCCTACCTATCTTACCTACCAGGCACGCCTCAGCCTGCGCAACGAGTTCATGACGGCCGGCGCGGGCATGACCGGTGCCAACTTCGGAGTTGCCGAGACGGGCGACGTTGTGGTATGTACCAACGAGGGAAACGCCGACATGTCAACCTCCATGCCGCGGCTTCACATCGTGGCGATGGGCTTGGAGAAGGTGGTGCCCGACTACCGTTCGCTGGCCGTGTTCCAGCGTCTGCTGTGCCGGGCGGCCACGGGTCAGCCTACTACATCGTTCACGTCGCACTTCCGCAAGGCGCGGCCTGGAGCCGAGATGCACATCGTGCTCGTGGACAACGGCCGCACAAGCATCATCAGCCAGCCCGAACACTGGGAGACGCTAAAGTGCATACGCTGCGGCTCGTGCATGAACACGTGCCCCGTTTACCGCCGAAGCGGAGGCTACTCGTACACTTATTTCATACCCGGACCTATCGGAATAAACCTCGGAATGCTGAAAGACAAGGTGCGCTATGCCGACAACGTGAGTGCCTGCACACTGTGTTGCTCGTGCGACAACGTGTGCCCCGTCAAGGTAAACCTTTCCGAACAAATATACCGTTGGCGGCAAGGGCTTGACTCAATAGGCAAGGCCGACCCCGTGAAGAAGGCCATGTCGGTGGGCATGAAGTACCTGTTCAACCATCCTCTGATGTACAACACCGCGCTGAAGTTCGCCCCGTTGGCCAACCACATGCCGCGCGCGCTGATGTACAACAAGCTGAACGGCTGGGGCTACGGCCACGAAATGCCCGTGTTCAGCAAGCAGCCGTTCCATGAGATAGCAAAAGACATGCTGAAAAACAACAGTAGAAAGGAGAAGAAATGAGCACAAAGGAAGAAATACTGTCAACATACAGGCGCAACATGAACGTCAAGGAGCAGTACGACATGCCCGACCTTGACGCGCTGAAGGGCGTAAAATACGCCGACCCTGTAGCCCAGTTCATCGCCATGAGCAAGGCCGTGGGCGGCGACGTGGTGACGCTTGAGCCGGGCGCGGACGTAAACGAAGCAATAAGGAAGGCGTACCCTGCGGCAAAGGTCTTCGCCAGCAACGTGCCGGGAATAACCATAGCGCAGCGCAATCCCGACACCGTGGCCTCTGCGCAGGAGCTGAACGGCACCGACGTAGGCATCGTGCAGGGCGAAATAGGCGTGGCGGAGAACGGCTGCGTGTGGGTGCCGCAGACCATGAAGGAGCGCGCCGTATGCTTCATCTCCGAATATCTTGTCATCCTGCTTAGCCGCAACAGCATTGTAAGCAACATGCACCAGGCATACAGCCGAGTGCGCATGACCGGCTACGGGTACGGCTGTTTCATCTCCGGCCCGTCCAAAACGGCCGACATAGCGCAGGCCCTCGTCATGGGGGCGCAGGCCGCGCGCGGCGTAACCGTCATCCTTACAGACTGACGCCACAAGCCAACCATTTTGCGAAAGGCCGCCTTTTGAAGTCCAAAAGGCGGCCTTTCGCGTTGTAAAACATGGCCTTTTGCACACTAAAAGACGGCCTTTTGCAAACCGTCTGACTATCAACAAGTTACGCAACAGCCATGAATGGCACTGGTTTGAGCCGTCCAAACGGGTCGTTTGGACGGCTCAAACATATAGTTTGGACGGCTCTTACGTACCGTTTGGACGGCCGATACGGTGCGTACCAACGGCCGGTAGTGTGCGTACTGACCGTTGGCTGTACCGCCACCGGATGCGAAATAAAAGGCCGTTTCCTTTCTTTTTATTTTGAAATAAGCGATACTTACACTATTTTTGCAGTTAAATTAACATTACATCAAATAAACATCCTACTATGAAACAGAACAGAATAACAAGCCTTTTCGGCATACAATACCCCATAGTGCAGGGCGGAATGGTGTGGTGCAGCGGCTGGAGGCTGGCCTCTGCGGTAAGCAACGCCGGCGGACTGGGCCTGCTCGGGGCTGGCTCGATGCACCCGGAGACTCTGGAGGAGCACATCGCCAAGATGAAAGAAGCCACAGACAAGCCCTGGGGTGTGAACGTTCCGCTGATGTACCCGGAAATAGACAGGCTGATGAAGCTCATCATCGACAGCGGCGTAAAAATAGTTTTCACCTCGGCAGGCAGCCCAAAGAAGTTCACCCCGATGCTCCACGAGGCCGGCATTACCGTTGCCCACGTGGTTTCGAGCAGCAAGTTCGCACGCAAGTGCGAGGAAGCCGGGGTAGACGCGGTGGTGGCCGAGGGCTTTGAGGCAGGCGGACACAACGGCCGCGAGGAGACTACCACGATGACGCTCATACCCCAAGTGCGCCGCGCAACAAGCCTGCCGCTCATCGCCGCAGGCGGAATAGCGTCGGGCGAAGCCATGCTCGCATCGATGGTTCTCGGTGCGGAAGGTGTGCAGATAGGCACTCTCTTCGCCCTGACGGAGGAGAGTTCGGCCGCCGACGCGTTCAAACAGCGTTGCGTTTCGACGGAAGAGGGCGACACGATGCTGTGCCTTAAGAAGCTCGCCCCTACCCGGTTAATAAAGAACTCGCTATATAATAAGGTAAAAGAGGCCGAGGACGGCGGAGCGTCTGCCGACGAACTGCGCGCCATCTTGGGGCAGGCGGCGTCAAAGCGCGGCATCTTCGAGGGCGACATCGACGGCGGAGAGCTTGAAATAGGGCAAGTGGCATCGGCCATAAAGAGCGTCAAACCCGTGTCCGAAGTGATGAAAGAGTTGGTAGAAGGGTTTGAAAAGGCAAAAGAAAACATGATGGAATAAGATAAGAAACACCAAACCACAAGCAAACCAATACCCAATCACAAGCAACCCGACACCCACCCCACCCCTCCCAAAGGGAGGGAGCTTAATATGTTTGAGCTAATTAAAACAAAATAAACCGACGAGATGCACTCGTCGGTTTATTGTTTTTATAACACACACCAGCCGTCAAAGCATATCAAACTCCCTCCCTTTGGGAGGGGTGGGGTGGGTGTCGGGTTGCTTGTGATTGGGTGTTGGTTTGCTTGTGGTCGGGTGTTTGATTTGCCTGAATGGGTACTACTTAAACCCCTTTTTCAGCCACTTGCCGCTGAAAAGGCGGATAAGGAAGATTGTACCGCGCAACGTAAGCTCGACGGCCATCGCCATCCAGACACCGCGCAGGCCGTATGTTGGGGCAAGATGGGCGGCAAGCGTAAGGCGCACAAGCCACATTGAGGCAAGGTTCATGGTGGCCGGTATGAGGGTGTCTCCTGCCCCGAGGCACACGCTGTAAGTAACTATTGCGGCGGCGAACATGGGTTCTGCAAATGCTTCTATGCGCAAAGACTGCGAGCCGAGCAGGCGTACGTCGGCGTCAGGGGTCATCACGCCAATCATCTCCGGCGCAAAGATGTACATCACCATGCCCATGAACGCCATGACACCAATGCCCAAGAAAACCGTGCGGTAGGCGAAGCTGCGCGCCAGGCGGCGTCGTCCGGCACCGATGCTCTGGCCTACCAGCGTGGTGGCGGCGTCGCCGATGCCGTATCCGGGCATGTAACACAGGCTCTCGGCGGTGATTGCCAGCGTGTTGGCGGCTATGGCAATGTTGCCCAGCGGGGCGACAATCATGGTGCTTACTATTTGCGCTCCGCTCATCATCATGTACTGCGCGCCCATCGGGAGGCTCACCTTGGCCGCGTTGCGCAGGTAATTCCACATGGGCGCGAACGACCATTTCTCATTCTTCAACGACAGTTCGGGCGACTTTACCGTGGCGAACCATATCAGCATACAGCCCGTAACGACGTATGCCAAGGCTGTACCCAAGGCCGCGCCGGGCACTCCCATGCCCGCTCCGGGTATTGTCATGTCAACGCCCAGCACCGTGGCGGGACGCGTCTCGTAGATAAGGAAGAAGTTGAAAACCACGTCGAGCAGGCACATCAGTATGCTCATGACGCTCGGGACGCGCATGTTGCCCGAGCATTTGAGCATACTCGACGACAAGATGCCTATCTGATAAACGGGCAGCGATAGGCAATATATGGTGAAATAAGCCGTGGCGTCGCCGCAAATGTCGGCCCCTCCGCCGAGCCAGCGCGGCAAAGGCCCGGCTATGGCTACGCATATTGACGTGAGGATGACGGTGAACAAGGCCGTAGCCATCAATCCCTGGCGGAACACCTGGCGCGCCTTCTCAAAGTCGTTTGCCCCGATAAAGTGGGCAGCCTGCACCGAAAAGCCGAGCGCGGCGGCCGACGTTAGGCCGCCGAACAGCCACGTTGTAGACTCCACTATGCCTATTGACGCTGACGCCTTTGCGCCGAGCGAGCCTACCATCGACGCGTCGATGTAGAACATCATGATTGTAGTAAGCTGGGCGAGGATGGACGGAACGCTGAGCTGCACTATCAAGTTGAGCTTCTGGCTGCCGCTCATCTCCTGTCCGTTGCGTATCATCGCCAGCAACGCATTATCCTTACTGCTTGAAAACATAGTGCAAAATTACTACTTTTCAAGCAAACACCAACACGCCTGACAGCAAAAAACTCATCTCTGACAACGGCCATGCGACACATTGGAAACGGTCTGCGACAAAACGGCACGTGGCAGACGTGTATGCAAAAGGCGGCCTTTCGCATTGTAAAAGACGGTCAATCGCCGTGCAAAAGGCCGTCTTTTAGCGTGTAAAAGACGGCCTTTTGCACGACAAGAAACGGCCTTCGGCCAACTGCCTGACTATCAAGCGGTTGGCCGAAGGCAAAAAAAAACGGCGAGAACTTTTACTCAAAGCTCCCACCTTTCTTATCAACATTAACCATGAAACTTTTTCTTTTGTAAAATCGGAGGCCGTGTCTTTATCTGCTTTCCCTCGCCCCCGAAACCTGTTGCTGTGATATACAGCAAACAGGGTTGTACATCTTGTTACCTAAATCAATCTTCTTACCTAAACCTATTGAAAACTTTTTGCTGCGCCTCACGGCGTCTTTGTCATCCTGTTTTCTTACAATCTTTACCTTAACTTATAACTTAATACCTAACAAACTAACACCTATTGTTTTGTTTTGACGATGCAAAGATACGGCTGTTTGCGCACACAGCAAAGAAAAACGAGCATATTTTGAATAAAAACGGTTTCTTTTTGACCTAAATCAAAATAATCTGCCGACAAACATTTATTTGCTCTCTGCAATACGTATGACCTGCGGCGACATTGCGGAACAAGGCCTGTGGCAACAAAAAAGGCGCGGAACAGGAATGCTGTTCCGCGCCTTATACCTTATTATATATAAGCACTACTCGGTAATCCATTCGCCTACGGACGCACGGGTATCGGGCACTTCCGTCCCGGCGCGGTAGTAAGCCTTAAGCTCTATGTCGAATATCAACGTGCTGTAAGCCGGTATTGACGTTGAGCCTGTCGAGCCGTAGCCCAGCCAGTAAGGTATGTACACACGCCAATAGTCGCCTATGTGCATGTACTGCAAGGCCGTAGTAAAGCCCGTAACAAGGTCGCCCACACGGAATTTTACCGGCAACGAAGTTTTGCCAGGCTCGTCGCTTACGTACGACTGGTCGAACACGTAGCCCTCGGCGTACGACGTCGAGGGGACGAGCCGCCCGCGGTAGTTTATCTTCACGGAGTCAGTGAACATGGGACAATGCTCGTAGTTAACATCATCGGCTGCACTTGGCCCTTCCCTTAACACCTTCACGGCTATGTAGTCGTTGTCGGTGGTAGGTATGGTGTCCTCCAAAGCGTAGCTTAGAAACACCTTCCAAGAGCCGTCGGTGTTGGCCTTTGCCGTAGAAAGGATGTCGGAGAAGTAAGCCTCGTTGCGGTTGCGCCAGTCTGGAAACTCCTCAACGGTGTTGTCGTCCTCGCTGCACGATGCCAGCACCAGCGGCGACAGCAACGCAAAAAGCATCAATATAAGACTGTATTTTTTCATTTATTGCAATTTTTTAAGCAGGCTCGTAATGCTTACCTTATCCTCGATGATGCCGCGGAGGTCGGCTATGTTGACCCTCTCCTGCTCCATAGTGTCGCGGAAGCGCAGGGTAACGGTGTTGTTCTCGAGCGTGTCGTGGTCTACGGTTACGCAGTAAGGAGTGCCTATCGCGTCCTGACGGCGGTAACGCTTGCCGATAGAATCCTTTTCGTCATACTGGCAGTTGAAGTGGAACTTCAAGTCGTTGATTATCTCGCGGGCCTTCTCAGGCAGTCCGTCTTTCTTCAACAAAGGCATCACGCAGAGCTTTACCGGGGCGAGGGCGGCCGGCAGTTTGAGCACAACTCGCGTCTCGCCGTTCTCCAACTGTTCCTCGCAGTAAGAGTGGCACATGACGGAGAGGAACATGCGGTCTACTCCGATAGATGTCTCGATGTCGTAAGGAGTATAGCTTTCGTTGGTCTGCGGGTCGAAGTATTTAATCGACTTGCCCGAAAACTTCTCGTGCTGCGACAGGTCGAAGTCGGTGCGGCTGTGGATGCCTTCCACCTCCTTGAAGCCGAACGGCATACGGAACTCTATGTCGGTGGCGGCGTTTGCGTAGTGGGCCAGCTTCTCGTGGTCGTGGAAACGGTAGTTTTCCGCGCCGAAGCCGAGTGCCTGGTGCCACTTCATGCGCAGCTCCTTCCACTTCTGGAACCACTCTATTTCTGTGCCGGGCTTGACGAAGAACTGCATCTCCATCTGCTCGAACTCGCGCATACGGAAGATAAACTGGCGCGCAACGATTTCGTTACGGAACGCCTTTCCTATTTGTGCGATGCCGAAGGGTATTTTCATGCGTCCCGTCTTCTGCACGTTCAGGTAGTTGACGAAGATGCCCTGTGCCGTCTCGGGGCGCAGGTAGATTTTGTTTGTGGCATCGGCGGCAGAGCCCATCTCGGTAGAGAACATCAGGTTGAACTGGCGCACGTCGGTCCAGTTCTTAGTTCCGCTGATGGGGTCAACGATGCCTTCGTCCACGATGATTTGCTTCAGCTCCTCCAGGTCAGGGCCTTGCATGGCCTTGGTGTAACGCTCGTGCAGGGCATCGCGCTTCTGCTGGTGGTCGAGTACGCGGGGATTGGTCTCGCGGAACTTGGCCTCGTCGAACGCGTCGCCAAACTTCTTGCGCGCCTTCTCCACCTCTTTCGCTATTTTCTCCTCGTACTTCGCTATCTGGTCTTCTATAAGAACGTCGGCGCGGTAACGCTTCTTCGAGTCGCGGTTGTCTATGAGCGGGTCGTTGAAAGCGTCAACGTGGCCGCTGGCCTTCCATATTGTAGGGTGCATGAAGATGGCCGAGTCGATGCCGACGATGTTCTCGTGAAGCAGCACCATGCTCTTCCACCAGTATTCCTTGATATTGTTTTTCAGTTCTACACCGTTCTGTCCGTAGTCGTAAACGGCCGCAAGACCGTCGTAAATGTCGCTGCTCGGGAACACGAAGCCGTACTCCTTGCAGTGGGACACTATTTTCTTAAAAACATCTTCCTGTGCCATTGAATAAATATGTTTACCTTAATATAAATGTACAAGCGCATCGACGCTTGTTGCAAAATGCGGCATTTCCGCATCATTTTGCGTGCAAAGATAGTGCAAATCGAGTGAAATGCAAAATAAAAGCGTGTTAAACAACCTTTTATTTTCATTTCCGAGATGCAGCCTATCTTATCCAAAGATAGTGCAAATCGAGTGAAATGCAAAATAAAAGCGTGTTAAACAACCTTTTATTTTCATTTCAGTTACGCCGCATGTCACATGCAAGTATAAAGCAAATCGAGGCTTACTACAGGCTTCTACTTGGCATCCTTGCAACGCATTGATATTCAACGGGTTACCAAAAGGCCGTCTTTTAGACGCTAAAAGACGGCCTTTTACAACGCAATATGCGGCCTTTCGCATTGCAAAAGGCCGCATATTGCAAAACGGCAGGCTGGCTGCGAGCCAGCATCCGGCATATCATCTACTTATGGAACATCCAGTAGTCGAAGTACATCAGCCGTCCCGGCTTGTCGCCACGGCATACGAAATACAGGTCGTGAACGCCCGTTACATTGGCAACATCAGCCGTAACGAGCGCCCAGCGGTCGTCGCCGCCGGTCATGGGGACGTTGATTGTAGCCAGCAGGCGGCCTTGCCGTCCGTCCAGGCGCACCTCCATGATTACCCCTCCGTTGTGAGTGGTGCCCACACGGGCGGTCATCCGCGACACTCCTTCCCGGCGGAAGTCAACGCCCTTGACCTTGATATAAGCTCCGTCGCTCATCGCATTGACGAACACTCCTACCTCCTTGTTCTGCCGCGTCTTCATTCCCTCGGAGAAAGCCATCGTCTCCGCCTCGGTCTTGCGGTACGGGTCAAGTACGGCCAGACCGTCTTTTATTCCCTCGGTCATCGTCATCGGGCGGATTGTCCCGTCCTCGTTGAACGCCACCTTGTCAACGCACACCGAGCGCGTAAAGCCCGAACCGCCTGGCAGCGCGCCGTTGTGATAGAACAGGTAAGTGCCGCCCTTGTAGTCAACTATGCCGGGATGGTTGGTGAAGCTGCGCCCCTCGGTGGGCATCAGCGTGCCGGCGTAACGCCAGGGACCCGTCGCGCTCTTGCTCATGGAGTAGCCAAGATGCTCGGGTATGGGGCCTCCCGCCCACAGCAGATAGTACCAGTCGCCGCGCTTGTAGAGCCAAGGGCCTTCCTCGTAGAGCGTCGGCCGTTCGGCCACATTGCCCTCACGGCGACCAAAAGCCTCGACAGTCATGGGCACTTTTACGATGTCTCCCGAGTATGAAATCATGTCTTCGTTCAGCTTGACGTAGTAACAGAAGGGGTTGCCCCAGTACAGATAGGCCTGTCCGTCGCCGTCAATCATCACCGTAGGGTCGATGTCGCCCTTGCCGCTCGACACCAACGGCTTGCCCAGAGGGTCGTAGAACGGGCCGTAAGGCGAGTCGGCCACGGCCACGCCGATGGCTCCGCCGCCGGTCTTCAGCGTCACGGGGACGTAAGCATAGAACTTTCCGCCGCGCTCTACGCACTGCATCGCCCACGCGTCTCCCCTCGCCCAGCTGAACGTTTTGTATGAAAGCACCGCCCCGTGGTCGGTCCAGTTAACCATGTCTTCGGTAGAATACAGCTTCCAGTCGTTCATCGTAAACCACGTTGACTGGTCCTCGTCATGGCTCGTGTACAGGTACAGGCGGCCGCCATGCACCATCGGCGCGGGGTCGGCGGTGTACATTGTCTGTACTATCGGGTTCTGTGCCGCCGCCTGAATCGAGGCCGCAAGCAACGGTAACAACATCAAACTACGCAACATAAGCATTCGTCCTTATTCAGTGAATCTCCAATAATCCCAGTTCATCAGGTCTTTACGGCCATTGCCTTTGAAGCGGAACACAAGGTCGTGTACGCCCTCCGCGCCCTCTATGGGGCATGAGAAGGTCTTGTAAACGTCGCTGCCTCCGGTGGGCTTTACGTCCAACATGCCTACAAGACGGCCGCCGGAGCTGTCGAGGCGCACCTCGATTACGCAACCGCCGTCAGCCGACGCCACCGAGGCTTCAAACATCTTGGCACCCTTGCCGAAGTCAACGCCACGCACTACGAGCGTGTCGGCATCGTCGATGGCGGTCACATAGATTGCGCCGTCGCTCCTCCTGGCCGTCTTCAGGCCGTAGCCCCACGCCATAGTCTCGGCCTCTACGCGGCGGTAAGGGCACAGCGGCTCAATCTGCACCAGGCGGGTGTCCTTCCAGTAAGGCACTTCCCGTATTGTCCCGTCGGCATTATAGTGCATCTCGGCCACCGACACGGAGCGCCGCTCGTGGTGCTCAGGCGTCTCAAGGCGCAGTATGTCGTAGTTGAGTCCGAACACATAGCTCTTTCCCTTATAGTCTATGATGCCGGGATGGTTGCCGCGCGAGCGTTCGGTAGGTTTCATTATGTGCCCCTTAACCTGCCAAGGGCCGGTAGGACTGTCGCTCATCGCGTAGCCAATTCCTTCGGGACAGCATGTCGAGGCGAATGCGAGATAGTAGCGTCCGCCGCGCTTATAGAACCACGGCCCTTCCTGATAATGCTTCAGCTTGCCCACTTTCACGATGTCGCCGGATGTGGAAATCATGTCCTCGTTCAGCTTTACGTAGTACAGGTTGGGGTTGCCCCAGTACATGTAGGCCTGCCCGTCGTCGTCGATGAACACCGAGGGGTCTATGTCTTCCCAGTGTTCCTGCTGCCATACGAGCGGCTTTCCCAGCGGGTCTTTGAACGGACCGTAAGGCGAATCGGCCACGAGCACACCGATGCCGTTGCCGTGTAGCGGGCAGTACATGTAGAACTTGCCGCCGCGCTCGACCACATGCTCGGCCCAAGCACCGTTGTCACGCTTGCGCCAAGCAAAGTCTTTGAGCGACGCTACTACGCCGTGGTCGGTCCAGTTAACCATGTCGGTAGACGTGTACAGCAGCCAGTCGTACATCTTGAAGCCGTCGGCGTCGTCCTCGTCGTGCGTTGTGTAGAGATAGACGGTGTCGTTGTAAACCATCGGGGCGGGGTCAGCCGTGTACTTGGTCTGCACCACCGGCATCTGCGCCATAGCCTGCAAGGAGAGCAGACATAGTGCGGAGAAAAGCAAAAGTTTCCTGCAATTCATAACATCATAAGGTTTAAGGTATTTGATTATCGCCTGCAAAAGTAGTAAAAATTACACTAAATACAAAACGAAACAATGCAAACTGCACACAGGCATCATTTCGGTTGTAATTCAAAAGGTGGCCTTTCGCCCTGCAAAAGACCGTCTTTCAGACGCTAAAAGGCCGTCTTTCACAAGCCAAAAGACGGCCTTTTGAAACACGTTCCGTATATTACTGATTATCAATAAGATACAAACGCAGCTGATAACGGTGCTTACTTCATGAACCGCGAGGTGTCAACTTCCTTATGCTTCTTCTCCTTATATCCGCCGAAAGCGTAGCTGAAGGTCACTCCGACGTGGCGGAAGCTCGACATCTTCATGCTGAAATTCTGCCCACGGAAGCGTATGTAGGGGTCAATGTGCGACGTCTCGAACATGTCGTAGCAGTACACTTTCAGCGTGGCGCGCCTGTCTTTGAGGAATTTCAGCTGCACAGCCGCGTCCACACGGCCAGCCGCCGGCAAGTCGTAGTTGCCCTGTATGGCCTTGGTCTGCACCTGACCGTTGAGCGAGAGCGTTATTTCAGGACTGCGTGAGATATGGAAATCGTTTCTAAGCGAGAATACGCCGAGCAGCCTGGAGCGGTCGAATGGTATGTCGTAGAAGTCGGAGTCCTTATGCCTCATCCATACACCCGTTGCCGTAAGGTTGCCGCTGTACCATCCGCCGAGCTTCAGCGGCACGGCTGCCATCAGCCCGGCCTGTTGCTGGAAATCCAAGTTCACCCAGCGGAACGTCTCCGTAAGCTCGTCGCCGCGCTGGTAAAGGGTCTGCATGAAGTGGTCGTCAGTGTACGAAAACCAGCCAGTGACGACGTACTTGTTCTTAAACACGTATGTAAGACTGGCCTGATACTCGTGCGACGGCTTCAATGCCGGGTTGCCAACGATTTCGTCATATCCGCCGTTGCTGTACGTTATGAAGTCCTGCACGGCCCAATACTCCGGGTAAGCAGTGGTGCTGCTCACGCCAAGTTGCAGCACATGGCCCTCCGCAGGCAGGTAAGTTAGGTTCAGAGTGGGCAGAAAGTTCCACTCGTTCCACGCCGTGCTGTTGTAATACTCGGCTGCAAGCGATGCGTCGATGATTACCTTGTTGCCGAAGTTCTTGCTGAAACCGGCATACAGGTTGGCCGTATTCTCGCGCTTTTTTATGCTTTGGCTGACGGGCAAACCGCCTTGTCCGCTTGCCGATTCATCATAAGCCTGACGGCTGTTGTCGGTGCTACGGATGTACGATGCGCCGTAGTTGAGCCCCCAGCCGCCATTCAACGTGTGCTCCTGCTTGGCATACACGCGCCAGATGTCAAGCCGTTGGCTGTTATTGACGACGTAATTCAACTCGCGGTCGGTCAGTACACTGCTTAGCCTTTGCGTCTGCGGACTGTTGTAATAGGTGTATTCCGCGCCGACGTTAAGGCCGAATGGCAGTTTGTAATCCAGCGAAACGTCGTGCAGCCACGGCTTCGAGTCAAGGTCGTTCTTGCCTGTTATCGAGCCGCTTATGCGCTGGCGGCTGTCCGTGTTTGCATAACTGCCGTAGTAACTTAGGCTCAAACGGTGCTTGTCGGAGAAGTCGTAACCGGCCGAAAAGCGCAGCTTGTGGCTGTGCCCGGTGGCGAGCGTGCGCTCGAATGACCGTATGCCGTGCTGCGTTCCGTCGTCAAGGGCATGATGGGTGGCGACTTCACGCGCGTTGAAATTGTCTCCATGGTCGTGCGAATACATAAGGTCTGCGCTTAGTTTCTTGCCCGAATACACTACGCTTGCACGCTCTTGGAAGGCCGCGTGGTGGCTTTGGTCGCAAGAACCGAACACCTCTCCCGTGAGCATCTGCCGCTCGGAAGTCTCGTGTTTGAAGTTGATGTTGATGCAAGCACCCTTTACTTGGTATTTCGCCGGCGCGTTATACATCACCTCAACGTCGCCCACCCTGTCCTTGGGCACACTCTTGAGCAACTCCGTCAGCTGCTCCTGACTGATGTTTGCCACCTGTCCATCCATAATGACGGTCACCTCCCGGCCGCCAAGAGTCAGGCTTCCGCCGGTCTCTACCACACCGGGCAGGGCCTTGAGGGCGTCGTATGCGTTATCCGTTGCCGCGTTTCCGGGAAGCCGGTTGACGTCGTACACCAACGCCGCGCCCCTGACTTTAACCACGGGACGCTCTCCGCTGACCATCACTTCGGGCAACGTGCGCACCAAGCTGTCAAGCCTTAGCGAGTCGTCGGCCGCAGTCTGCGCCGCCACCGGCAAACAGACGGCTGACAAGAGGAATAAAAAGAGTATTTTCTTCATCGTCGTATGGATTTTGATTTACGCCGACAAAGGTATCAAAACGCGGTAAAACGCCGTGCATAAAAGCGTCCGCCATTTTCTACAATATTCTACAATGCCCGTAAACAGGGCGTCTCACGATGTTACGGAAGCAGCCGCCTACTTCACAATCCGCATGATGAAGTCGTCAAACTCCTGCGGTTTGCCGTCATGTCCGAGCACCTTTTGCAACAAGCGGCGGCGTATTGCGGACACGCTCTTTTGTGAAATGCCGGTAAGGTTGCTGATTTCCAACGGCTTGAAATGCAGACGGAGAAGTATGCAAAGGTCGTATTCGTCGGGGCGCAATACATGCCCGTTGTTAAGCGTAGAGTAAAAACCGGGCACCTCGGAGTTTATCATCGAGCGCAACGCCTGCCAGTCCTCGGCGGATGGTTGGCTGAGCGGATTGCCTGCCACCTGCCTGAAACGTCGGGCTATGTCAGAGTTTGCAAGACGTTCTTCTACGGTCGCCTCGTCAATGTGACGCCGCAAAGTCTCCATGCTTTGCAGGCGTTCAATGGCCTCACGCTTCTCCTTCACGAGGGTGTCACGCTCCTCCTCGGTCAGCGTGAGCAGCTGTTGCAGTTCGGTCTGGGTACGTGTCAGCGTATCGATGTCTTGCCTATGCCGCAATTCGCGGTTGCGCATATCGGCGCGCCTTTTCCTTATTATATATGTAAAGACCGACAAGACGGTAAGCAGAATAAGAGCCAAGGCCAGTACGGTGGTCTTCATGCGCTCGGCCTCGAGAGCCTTGTCGGCCACCTGGCGGCCAAGATTAGTGCGCTCATACTGCGCCTGCACCACCGAACATGTGTTCTTCATAAGCTCCTTTGTAAGGCTGTCAGAGCGCTCACTGCTGATGTCTGCGTATTTCAGAGCAGAGTCCTTGGCACCCATTTTCTCGTACATCTGCCACGCAGCGTAAGCCTCGGCCTCGCGTATGTTGAGCGACGGATTGTCTATTTGCCGTATCTTGCTAAGCCAATAGGCCGCGGAGTCGAGACGGTTGGTACATACCGAATAGATGGCTTTTACGTAATAAATGCCCTGATAGTCGGGTTTTGCGTTACCGTCGACGCCGATTACGCGCGAGTCGCGGTCGAACACAGCCATGCAGCGAGCCGCGTTGGCCGTGTCGCCGCGGTCAAGATATATCTCGATGAGCTTCGCCTGCGATATGGCCGAAGCCTCAACATAGCCGCTCTCGCGGAAAAGGCGCGACGAACGGAGGGTTACCGCGAGGGCGGAATCGGGCTGTCCCATGAAGATGTAGGCGTTGGATATATGGTCAAGGCCGCTCAACGCCGTGAGCGTATCGCCCGCACGCATTGAATATCGGTAGCAAAGGTGCGAGGCGCGGATGACGTTACGCGGCATGTACTCGTCAAGATAAACCTGCGAAAGATGGGCGTACACTTGGCCGAGCACCACGTACAGGCAGTCGTCCGACGTAGTGTCGGCGCTGGCGGCAGCCGCCTCGAGGTTGAGCATGGCCTCGGTGTTGTCGCCCATGCTGCTGTTCACGCACCCAAGCAGCAACTTTGAAAGCATCCGGTGGTTGTCGTCGCCGTGCCGGTCGTAATAATCGGCTACGGCACGGATTACGCTGTCCGACGTGAAACGCGCCCCGGAGCCGAGCATATACCTGGTTTTCATCATATCGTAATACACCCTCACGCGCTCGGGAGCCGACTTGATGCGCGGCCTCAACGCCTCAAGCAGGCGCAGGGCACTGTCTGGATGTGTACGGGAAACGCTGTCGATGGGGTAAAACATGGGCTCGTACTTGGCATACCTGTCGCACGAAACCATGACGAGCAGCAACGCAAAGGCAAACAGCAATAGTCGTTTCATAATGCAAAAATACGCATTTTACACAATATATGGCAAGCATACGCAGGCTAATTTGCAGCCGTCGGCCACGGCGCATGAAACCAACCGTTTCCCCAAAGACGGCCTTTCGCCCTGCAAAAGACCGTCTTTCAGACGCTAAAAGGCCGTCTTTCGCAAGCTAAAAGACGGCCTTTGGGAACAGCAAACGTAACATATTGACTATCAGTAAGTTGTAAACAGCTTGAAGAACAACGGCTAACTGCAAAAAGAAAAGCGGTCTTTGACATAACCAAAGACCGCTTTATAGAATTAAAACAACGGCTACGTGCCGCCTTGCTTACATCTTCACGCGAACATACTTCATTACTGCGTAGCCGCCAAAGGCCTGCACGAGGATGCCCGGCCAGCCCAGGCGGACGTCCTGAAGGGCGGCGACAAGCGAGCCGGTCATGCCCCACTCGGCCAGCATTCCTATCCCTTGGTAGGCCACTACGGCCAAAGCGACAGCCCAAAGGGCCACGCCGCGCACGCGCGAAGCTATGAAAGCGGCGGCCACGGCGAGCAATACCGACTTGATGAGGATGATAGGCAGCGACGCTGCGGCCGGCATTCCGAAGAGCAGGCTATTGACTACCGGCGAAGCAATGGCCGTCAAGAGACCTGCCGTAAGGCCGAACTTATAGGCCGCTACGAGCGTGAAGAAATAGATGGGGAGCCACACCAAGCCGCCCTGCGGCACCAAGTGGCACAACTGGGGCAGCACGATGTTGCCCACAACGAACAGCGCGGCCATCATGTAGGCACGGCTGTCGCGGTAGCTCAACGAGCAAACCGCCGATACAGATGTTGTTTTCATTGTTGTTATTGATTTAAATTGTAGTTCTTATATAGGAGTAAGGAGTAAAGGAGAGAAGAAGTAAGGAGTAAAGGAGAGAAGAAGTAAGGAGATATGCCTCTGTGCAGTATCCTCCACGGTTTTACCTTTTTACCCTTTTACTTTTTTACCTTTCAGAAACTCTTTTATCATCAGATACGCCTCGTCTGGCGACTCCGTACAGGCCGTAAGCTTCTCCACGGGGCAGATGTCGGTGCCTGTGCGGTTGATGATGTTAGCCACTTCCTCGCCGAAAGACACCTCAATGCCTGCCCGGCGAAGCACGCCGAGCGCGCCGGAACTGATTACCCGGGCGTAGACCTCACGCACGCCGCCCTTCACAAGGAGCAGGGCCGCACCGCGCCCGATTACCTTGTCGGCAACGGATGCGCCCCGAAGGAAGTCCGGCTCGTCGGTTACAAGGCTGAAAAGGTCGGCCACGCCGCGACGCTCGAACCTGCGTATTTCGCCCGAAACAGAGCGGACAATGCCGCGGCAGGCGTCGTCAAAGCTGATACTTGTGCCAAACTCCTTCCAAGAGGAAGTACCAAATGCGCCCTGCTTATCGGTTATTTCTTCCATAATTTCTTTCTTAAAAAACATCTATCAGCCATTAACGGCATCCTTTCCCCCTCCCCTCGGGGAGGCCGGGTGGGGGCTTCCTCTTGGCCGGGTGGGGGCTTGCCTATCCCTGCTTCAGCTCCTCCACAAACTTGTCTATGCGCTGCATTTCCCTCGGAATACGTATTCCCTGCGGACAATGGTCTACGCACTGGCCGCAACCTATGCAGTGGCTGGCCTGGCGCAGACGCGGAACGCTGCGGTCATAGCCTATGAGGAAGGCGCGGCGCGCACGCCGGTAATCAGGGTCTTGATTGCCTTTGTTGGGCATGTTGCCCTCCTTTATGCAGCGGTTATAATGCAGGAGCACGCCCGGAATGTCGATGCCGTAGGGGCAGGGCATACAGTATTTGCAGTCGTTGCAGGGTATAGTCTTCAGGTTGTAGATGTCTCCGGCTATTTCCATGAGGAACTTCTGCTCGTCATCGGTAAGCGGCTTGAGGGGTGAGTATGTGCAAAGGTTCTCGCGAAGATGCTCCATGTAGGTCATGCCCGACAGCACGGTGAGCACCCCGTCGGGCGTTCCGGCGAAGCGGAATGCCCACGACGCCACGCTCTGCTCGGGCTCGCGCTGCTTCATCTTGGCTACGATGTTGTCAGGGACGTTGGCCAGGCGGCCGCCGAGCAGCGGCTCCATGATTACCGCCGGGATGCCGCGCTTCTTCAGTTCGCCGTACAGATAGACGGCATCGGTGTTGCGGTCGTTGATTTCGTTGGCATAGTTCCAGTCGAGATAGTTAAGCTCTATTTGCACGAAGTCCCAGTGGTAGCGACCCTCGTCGTGCCATTTCAACAGCATGTCGTATATTTTCACGTCGCCGTGATACGAGAAGCCGAGGTTGCGTATGCGTCCCTTGCGCTTCTGTTCCACGAGCCAGTCGAGTATGCCGTTGTCCATATAGCGGCTGTTGAACATGCCGAGGGCGTCGCTGCCCTGCCCTATTGCGTGCAGCAGCAGGTAGTCGATATAGTCTACCTGAAGCTCTTTGAGCGAATTCTCGAACATCTCTATCGAGGCCTCGCGCTTCCACGTGTCGGGCGAGAAGTTTGACATCTTCGTGGCGATAAAGTATTCCGACCGCTTGTGCCGGCTCAAGGCTATGCCCGTGGCGCGCTCCGACTTGCCCTGACAGTAGGCCGGTGACGTGTCGAAATAGTTGACTCCGTGCTCTATGGCGTAGTCAACCTGGCGGTTAACCATCTCCTGGTCTATCTCAATCTCGCCCGTCCCGGTAGACGGGTCCTTGCCCGCGTTCTTGTCGGGCAGGCGCATCATGCCGTAGCCCAAGAGCGAAACGCGGTCTTTCGTGCCGGGGTTCACGCGGTATGTCATCTTTCCCTTCTCCGGCTCTTGCTGCTTGGCGGCGGTCTGCGGGCCGTCCTTGCACGCCGCGAGCAGTGCCGACGACGCCACGGCTCCGCCTCCGAGAGCCTTCAGGAAACTGCGTCTTGATATGTCTTTTGCCATGTTTTTTATTTTTGAAGTTAAAGAATTTAGAGAAGTTATAGCTCCTTCGGTCGCTAAGAAGTTAAAGACAAATGCAATACTGATAAGGTTCTGCACCTCTCGTCTCACCTTCTCGCCGCCTCATCTTCTCACTTTTCAATGTTGTTTTATAACTCATTGTGTGTCAACGCCTTGCATTCTGCGTTCCAAAAGGCCGTCTTTCGCCTTGCAAAAGACCGTGTTTTAGAGCCTCAAAGACGGCCTTTTACAGCGCGAAAGACCATGTTTTGCAAAGCGTCAAGTAAATGCCTGCACAAAGCGAACTGCATGTCAAAGCGAAAGTATGAATTTATTTGCAATTGGATTTTTCACTTTTCGTTTTTCACTCTTCACTTAAACCTCCCTATGCACCTCGTGTCCTTCGACGTAAATCGCGCTGAACGGACGCGCCGGACACAGGTTTTCGCACGCTCCGCAACCTATGCAGCGTGCCTCGTTGACGGCCGGTATTTTCAGCGAATGCTCGTCGTTGGGGTCGAGCGGCACCATTGTGATTGCCCCAGTGGGACAATGGCGCGCACAGTTGCCGCACTCCACGCCGTCTGTCAGCGGCACGCAGTTCTTCTTAATCCACACCGCATGGCCTATTTGCGTGGCCGACTTCTGCGCCCGTGTGATTGGCTTGATTGCCCCCGTAGGGCAAACCTCGCCGCACTTGGTGCACTCCGGGCGGCAATATCCGCGCTCGTAAGACATCGTTGGCTGCATGAACGTTGACAGACCGGTTGACGGACGCAGCACGCCGTTAGGACAAGTTGAAACGCAGAGCTGGCAGGCCGTGCAGTGCTGGGCGAAGTGCTGCGCCGACAAAGAGCCGGGAGGCGTGAGAGGAGTGAGCCTCTTGGGCGCAATTTTGTCCTCGATGGCGGCCAGTCCGCCGTCCACCTTCTTTTTCTCTTGCGCCAAGGCAGCCGCCGTAGAGGCAACGGCCAGGCCGAGAAGGAACGAGCGGCGGCCGGCCCCCTCAACTCCCCCAGTGGGGGAGCTTTGGCTTGCTTGCCTTTGTTCGTCCTGACGTGGGAGGCTATGGGAGAGGCTTATCGCGCCCTTGTTGCACTTGTCTATGCAGTCGCCGCACACAACGCAGCGGCTGTAATCTATCTTATGGTTCTTGAAATCGATGGCCGACGCCTTGCAGTTCTTCGTACACAGGCCGCAGTTTACACACTTCGAGCCGTCAATGCGTACCTTCAACCACGAGAAACGGGCAAGGAAGCTAAGTATAGTTCCTACCGGACAGACGGTATTACAGTACGTCCTGCCGCCCCGCCAGGCAAGAACGGCTATAACGACGAGCGTCACCGAGGCTACAATCAACGTCGGCAGGCTCTTCATCCATACGTCAACACTGTAAAAAGCGTAGCTGTCAAAGCGCTCGGCGATGGCCGCCAACACGTTGTTTCCTGCCTCGTAAACCGGCTTCATAAGGCTGCTTGCAATGCGTCCGTATGAACTGTACGGCGCAAGAAGCGACACAACGGCGTTAACTCCGGCCAAAGCCAACGCGACGAACACTACCAACACCCCGTAACGCAGCCACCGTTTTTCCTTAGAGTAAGTAAACCTGTTCTTCCGTCTCATCCCATGCAAGCGCGAAATTACGTCCTGCATAACGCCAAGAGGACAGATAACAGAGCAGTAAATGCGCCCGAACACAAGGGTGAGCACCACCAACAGGGCAACAACACCTACGTGCAGGGCGAGCAAGGCCGGCCAGAACTGAATGCTGGCGAGCCATCCGAAGTACCTGTGAAGCGTGCCCGTAACGTCTAAGAACAGCAACGTTATCAGCACGAACAACACAAGCGCAAGGATTGTTCTTATTCTTCTTAGCATAAATTCATAATGTTTTTGAAGCCCACCCCACCCATCCCAAAGGGAGGGAGTTCAATAACTCTATAAAGGGTGGCAACCTATTATATTATCAAATTACCTTATTTTTGCAACAAAATCATTCCAAAGCCCTTCCCTTCGGGAGGAATTTGGGGTAGGTATGTCTTACTATCATCACGCTGACTTCATACAACAGCCAGATGGGAAGCGACACAACAAGCAGCGTAAACACGTCTGACGTAGGCGTGATGACCGCCGCAACCACAACGATTGCCACTATGGCGTGCCGCCGGTAACGGCTCATCCACTCGGCCCGGAGCAGTCCGAAGCGTGCCAAAAGCCAACATATGACGGGTATTTCAAACACAATGCCGAACACGATGCTCATCATCGCCAGCGTGTCTACATACGAACTGATAGTCAGCATGTTGTCAACCGCGCCGCTTACCTGGTAAGTGCCGAGGAAACGGACGGTCAGCGGAAAGATGACAAAGTAGTTGACAAGCAGCCCGACGATGAACATCACGTAGGCGGCGACGGTCAACCGCACCGAACATCGCCGCTCGTTGTCATAAAGCGCAGGCGAAATGAAGCGGAACAACACATATAATATATAAGGTGAGGCGATGAGTACTCCGGCTGTAAACGCCACCTTCATGTGTATCATAAACTGTTCTGCCAGCCCGGTGTTAATCAGATGGAGCGTAAAAGGCTCTACACCGAGCAGCCTGTAAGTGACGAATGCACCGTCGGCAGGCGCAAGCACCACGCCAAACAGCCAGTCTTTGAGCACGAAAGCCACGACACCTGCCGCCACGGCGGCCGCCAACATGCGGATGATGCTGCCGCGGAGCACGTCAAGATGTTCCCAAAACGTCAGCTGGCCCGTGTCATTCATCCTTCTTCTTTGGCTCCGCCTGTTCGTCGTCAAGCTTTCCGTTCATCCCGTCCTTAAAGCTTTTCACGCCCTTGCCCAAGCCTTTCATCAGCTCGGGAATTTTCTTTCCGCCGAATAGCAGAAGGATAATGAGGGCGAGGACAAGTATTTCTTGCATTCCTATTCCCATTGTTTCTTTTACTGTTTTAAGGTCTTCGGATTATACGGTTTTACGGTTCTACAAGTATAAAGCAGGCATATTACATCCTGAATACCGTATAACCTTAAAACCGCACGACCCAACAACCCAGTTAAATATTTATATTCACGCCACCCATGAATGTCGCCTTAGGCATAGGGTAGCCGTAGTCGATTTCGTATTTCTGCGCCAGCAGGTTCTCGCCTTTCGCCCAAATGGAGAGCCACGGCAGTGCTTTGTATGCGGCGGTAACGTTCAGAAGGAGGAAGTTCTCCTGCCTCTCGTCCTCGCCAACCTGTGTGTACAGGCCGTCAACATACTGCAATCCACCTACCAGAGTCCACCGTCCGCGGCGGTAATCGGCACCCACATAGGCCTTGTGTTCTGGCGCGGCAAGCACCTTGTGAGCCATGTGCAGGTAGCTGTAATTGCCGTTCAGGCGGAGGTAACGGCTGACTTTCCATGCCAACTCCACCTCGACACCGCTGTTCTCGATGGCTCCTGTATTAACGTTCATCGGGCGGTTGTCAGTCATTACGGTCTGTATGATGTTGTCGCCGTCGATGTAAAACAGGTTAACTCCATACGAGAAGTCGCCGCCCATGAGCCTTTGCTTCCACGAAAGCTCGTAGTTCACCATACGCTCCGGGCGCAAAGCGTCGTTGGCCGGACCCCAGAAGTACATCTCGCGGATGGTCGGGTTGCGGAAGCCTTTGCTCACCATGGCCTTCAGTTCGCCGTCGCGCACAAGGCGGAACACCAGTCCTCCCTGCGGAACCCACTCCGTTCCGATCTGCGAATGGTGGTCAACGCGTACCCCGGCGTCCACCGTAAGCCAGCGGAACAAGTCCTGGCGGAAGTCTACATAGCCTGCAATCTCGTTCTCATGATGGCTGCCGATGGTGCCTGTCTCGGCTCCCGTCAGTATGTCTTCATTCCAAGCCTTGCCGTAAATGTGCTGATAGTCAAGCCCTACGGTAACGCGGTTGCCCTCAAAGAACGTCGCGCTCTGGTATACGGAGAAGCCTGTCAGCACGTCGTCAGACATGAAGTAGGCATCCTGCGGCTGTTCTCCATACCCGTATCCGTCGTTTATGCGGTGATGGCCGAAGTTGTGATACACGCTCACCGCTCCCGAAGTGCGGCCGTAGTGGTTCTCGACAACAGCCGAAGCCACGCCGCGCGTTATCCACTGGCGCGCCCCTTGCAGCGGCTCGTGCGTGCTACCGGGGTATGACGAGTTGAAATGCGTCACGTCAAGGTCGGCGTATGCCGTCCAGTGCTGCGATAAGTCGTAACCCAACTTGAGGTAGCCGCCATACTGCTCGAAGCCCATCTGCGAACGGTTGTTGTCGCTCCGGCCGTACTGTCCGGCAACAACGCTGTACAGCCTGCCACGCCTCACGCGGTTGGTAAACTCGCCCTGAAACGTGCCGTAAGAGCCTGCGCCGAGGCTGATGTCGGTCTTCGCCCCGTCCTCGAGCATCTTACGCGTCACGATGTTGACAACTCCGCCCATGGCGTTAGAGCCGTAAAGCATAGAGGCCGGACCTCGCAACACCTCCACGCGCTCCACCATCATCGTCTGGTAAGAGTCGCTTATGGAGTGGCCGAAGATGCCCTGATACTGCGGATGACCGTCAACGAGCACCATCATGCGGCCCGCTCCGCTGCCAAGTCCGCGCAGGCTGATGCCTCCGGCGGCGCCGTCGCTCACGGCGTAGCCCATCATCGAGCGCGAGGTGACGAACAGTCCGGGCACCTGCTCGGAAAGAGTTGGCAACACGTTGGTGCGTCTGTTCTCGGTCAGCGTCTGCCTGCCAACCACCGAAATGGTCTGCGGCAGATGGCGCACGTCGGTCACGTTGCGCGTACCCGTCACCACAACGCCGTCGAGCGTGTGGCTCACGGTATCGCGCTGGGCGTACGCTCCACCCGTAGAGGCCGACAATATAGCTGCTGCAAAAATAAGTTTTTTCATCAAGAATAATGTATTTTAAGCATTAAAAAAATGTTATCACCCTATCGTCAGGCATTCGCCAAAGCACGGTGGCGCAATCTTTAAACGTGGCGGCCCGCGCTCACCGCGAACCGCCACACATTGAAGAAGTTATTGATTGTCTATATCTATGGGGGCGCAAGCCTTGCTCCCAAGGCCTGCTTGCCCGGCATAGCCACCGCCATTTGCGCCGCCTGCCGTCGGCGGCGCGTCCTGTTACGGGCGTAGCAACGCAGCGTCCAACGGCCTGCACGGCATACCTTACAGCCCAAAGGATGTGGCGTCACACATTTTTACGGTGCAAAAATACAACCATTTCCTTGCAAACAATGTATATTTTTTACCGAAAATGATACCCAAATTACAGCCTGCCGCATTTTTAGCGTTTGTAAACAATTCAGGCATGTGCCGCCGCCCGTTTTCCAATATGCGGCAAATCGCCTTGCAAAAGGCCGTCTTTCGCACGCTAAAAGGCCGCCTTTTGCATGGCAAAAGACGGCCTTTTGGAACGGCGGATGCAACCGGTTGGTTTTCAACGGGTTGCGTCGGGGGTTACGGTTATGTGCAAAGTGTTCTTGTCGAAGGTGATTCCTGACCGCTCTACAAAGGCCGAAAGGCGGCCCGAGGCGGCCATCTGGCGCGGCGTACCGGTGTGTATGCGGCCGTCGCCCGACATGAGCCAGAGCGTGTCGGCGGCCTGGAGGGCCAGCTCGAGGTCGTGGGTCGACATGAAGATGGTCTTGCCCGTGTCGTGGGCGAGCCGCGCCAGGAGGAGCATCGCCTCCACCTTGCTGGGATAGTCGAGGTATGCCGTAGGCTCATCGAGGAAGATTATGGGCGTCTGCTGCGCCAAGGCCTTGGCAATCATCATCTTCTGCCGCTCTCCGTCGCTTAAAGTCGCGATGTTGCGCCACGCCAGGCGGGCTATGCCTACCTGCTCCATGCTCTGCATGACGATGCGCCTGTCGCCGTCAGACAGAGTGCCCCAGAAGCCGGTGTACGGCGCACGGCCGAGCGAGACGACCTCTTCCACGGTCATGTTCATCGCCTCGGGGCGCGCGGTAAGCACCACGCCTACCGTCCGCGACATGTCTTTCTGCGAGTATTCCGATATTTTCTTACCTTTTATATATATGCTGCCGCCCAGCTTCGGCAGGAAGCCGGCAAGCGTCTTGAGCAGCGTTGACTTGCCCGCCCCGTTCGCCCCGATAAGGCATGTAAGCTCGCCGCCGCGCAGGGAGACGTCTATGCCTGCGGCAACAGTCTTCACCCCGCCCTTTACGCGGTAGCCGATGGAGAGGGAGGAGAGGGTGACTGAAGTCATAATATCTTTTATCTGATTAAATGGAAAATGGAGAATTGTTTTAATTGAGAATGGAAAATGGAGAACGGAGAATTATGATTTGCTTTGCCGACGGTGTGCTTACAGACTGCATTGGTAATCATAATTTTCAATTGTCCATTCTCAATTCTCCATTAATGACCTTCCTTGCAAACTCGATTATCGTGTCCTCGCCACGGCGGAAGTCGTCGTCGGTGAGACCGACGTTGTAGTCTGGCTCGATGCCGAACTCCGTGCACTGCATGTCTTTGTCATACATCGGGCACGCGCTGAACCTTACCGCCCAGCCGTTAGGCAGCTCGCTGCTCATCGGCATACCTGCTCCGCCGCCCGTCTTGTCGCCCACCACGGTGACGCCGGGGCAGCACTTCATGTACTTCACGAACTCGTTGGCCGCGCTGTACACGCCCCGGTTTGTCAAGACTACGGTCTTCTTGTGCCACCGTATGCCGCCGGACGGCTTGAGGATTTGCTTCTCCGGCTGGGAGAAATCGTTGTGTCCGGGTCCCGTCTTGTGGCTGATGTAGCCTACGTGGATGCTCTCGTCGGTGAAACGTGCCGCCAGTTTTTCAGCCGAAGTGAGCATTCCGCCGCCGTTGCCACGCACGTCAACGATGAGCCCCGTGCACGAAGCGAGATAATAAAGCACCTCGTCAAGGTTGCCGTCGCCTATGCCGTACTCGAACGAAGAACAGCGTATGTAACCTATGTTGTCGTCGAGCTTGCGGTATTCAAGGCCCGACGCCATCCTGTAATCTGTGCCGAGATAGCGGCGCAGGAGCGAGTCGCTTACGTTGGCAGGGTAATCTTCCTTCCAGCTCCAGAACCTCGCGTTGTCGAACGGGGAGTAAAGGTTGACATGACCGTCGCGCAGTTCGCCGAGCATATTGCCCAACACCTCGAACAGCTGGTCGCCCGTCATCCTACTGTCTACCTGCCGGCTGTACCTCGCACGCACCTCGTTCCAGTCGAGTCCGTACTCCTCGGCCTTGTAATCGAAGAAGCAATAATGCTCGTCCATTATTTTCCAAAGCGCCTCGAAGTTGCCGTTGGGGTCGTCGCTAAACTCTTCCTCGTCAACGCACGACGACATACAGGCCAGCGAAAGGAGCGGCAACAGAACGTAAAAAAGTATTTTCATGGGAGTATGTTGGTAAGTTTGAAGCTGCGGACAAAGCCTATCAGCAGCATGTTTGAGTATGTATGGTACTTCAGGTTGTTCACCTTGGCCTGGCGGAAATCGCCGAGATAGCCCAGGCGCAGCGTGGTGCGGCCAAGCGTGAAGTCGAGGGTAAGCATCTGGCGGAGCGACGGACGGCTGACAAACGTCGTCGGCACGACGTTGTGGTCGTAGTCTCCACGGGAGAAAATCTCGTAATATGACTGGCCGTAATTTGGACTGAACATCACTCCTAAGACCGGTGCGCTGACCTCGTAGCGCGCCTTCAGCGGCACACGTCCGAGCCTGAAGCGGTATGCCGCGGCGGCACTGGGGGCGATGTTGAGTGCAAGACGAGCCTGCGCGGGGTTGTTGCCGTTACGTGTGTTGTATAGGAAACCAACCTCGACATCAGCCTGTCCGCCCGCCATTATGTCGAGGCGGCCGCCCAGCAAGTCCCAATTGTAATGCACACCATAGGTGAATGTGTACATGCCCGACATCTCGTTGGCGTTGCCAGCGCGGTTGTCGGCATACGCAAACGAGCCTTGATGCACCAGCATACGCGACCAATGGCGGCCCTCGCGGCGGCGTATCGTGTGGGAAACGTAGCGTAACTCCCAACCCGAATACTCTTCCGGCGAGAGGTAAGTGTCAAGCATTGAGGCCGCGCCGATGCCGAGCATCTGGGCGTTTGTTATCACCTTATTACTATATAAGGTGTCGCCGCCCTGGCCGAATGCGGCCAACGGCATGGCGAGAAGCGCCGATATAAGAAATGAACGTATTGCTTTCATTAGTCTAAATGCAGCCCCTCCCATCCTCCCCAACGGGGAGGGGCATGGTTACTTATGGCTTATTCCCCATTCTCTCTCCGTCGGGGAGGGAATGGATGGGGCTTTTACTCTTCACCAAAGAGGCTCAACTGGCCGGTAATCTCGTCTATAACCTGCTGCTGGCTCTTGCCTGCATCGGGGTCAAGGTTCTCGTTTTCGGGTGCGCCGGGCTGTCCGTCGCCGTCCGCCCCGTCATCATCGGGCTCGTCACCGGCACGCTTCAGCGGCTCAAGTTGCTCTATACTGTCAACGGTCCACGTGGTAAGGCGCTTACCCTTGGCCTTAAAGCCCTTTACGGCGATAAACTCCTCGGCGTCAACTTCCATCGGGTCGCGGAACGCATCATTGCCTCCGAAGGTGATGCGGAAGCGCGGATAAGGCTCGTCTGTAAGGCAAACGAGGCGGCTGTCCTTGTTTTCGCCGATGTAGTTCTGCTTCCGTTTCGAGCCTTCCATAAGGAAACGCTTTATGTAAGGATAGCCTTGCTGGTCGGCATCGAAGAGCACCGCCGTCCACACCTTGCGCTCGTCATACTTCTCTATGAGCTTGATGTTGTCCTCGTAGTGGTTGTTCACGTCGAAGTTTGACAGGTAGAAGTCGCCGTTGTCAAGCACGACGAGGATGCTGTCGCCCTCGTTGAACTCGCCGAGCAGCCGCCCGTGGTCGTCGTAGTTGAGGCGTTTCACGTCGGGGTCGAACCAAACCTTGCGCCCGCCGAGCGTGCTGTGGCCGTGGCTTTTGAGCGAAATGCGGTGCACGTTGAAGCGTGTCATCACCACTCCGCGCGCCGAACGGCCCTTAATGGCAACCTCGGAGAAGTCTTTTTCCTTAAAGATGTTCTTCAGGCGGGGTGCCGGGTCAAGCGTAACCTTGATTATTTCGGCCTCGCCATTGGGGTTGGCGGTGAAGTAAACCACGCGCGAACCGGGCGTGCCCATCGTAATATCGTACTCGCGGTCGCGCGTCGCACTGGTGACGTTAAAGCGTTTCATGTAGTATTTGCCGAGCTTTCCGTCACGGTAGACCACGTTGTATATGGTGCGCTTGTCGTTCTTCTTGAACACGGCGACGTGCAGAATGTTCTTGCCGACGAATATTTTGTCGGCCACCTTGACTACCTTATACTTGCCGTCCTTATAGAAAATGATGATGTCGTCGATGTCGGAGCAGTTGCAAACGAACTCGTCTTTCTTCAGCGCAGTGCCGATAAAGCCGTCGTTGCGGTTGATGTACAGCTTCTCGTTGGCCTCAACCACCTTGGTGGCCTCGATGGTGTCGAAGTTCTTTATTTCGGTAAGACGGGGATGGGCGGCACCGTATTTCTGCTTGAGGTACTTGAACCAGTCGGCCGTTACATCGACCATGTGGCCCAGCTTGTAGTCTATTTCCTCGATTTCGGCCTTGATTTTAGCCATCAGCTCGTCGGCCTTGTCCTTGTTGAACTTCAATATCCGCGCCATCTTTATGTCCATCAGGCGGAGTATGTCGTCCTTTGTCACCTCGCGGATGAACTGCGGATAGTACGGCGTAAGGCGTTCGTCGATGTGTGCGCAGGCTGCGTCCATGTCGGGAGCCTGCTCGAACTTGCGGTCCTTGTATATGCGTTCCTCGATGAAAATCTTTTCAAGCGAGGCGAAGTGAAGCTGCTCCTGAAGCTCGTGCTTGCGTATTTCGAGCTCCTTGCGGAGCAAGTCCATCGTGTGATTAACCGAATAACGCAGCACGTCGCTGACTGAAAGGAACTGCGGCTTGTCGTCCTCTATGACGCAGCAGTTGGGCGATATGTTGATTTCGCAGTCCGAAAAGGCGTACAGGGCGTCGATGGTCTTGTCTGACGAGACGCCCGGCGACAGGTGTACTTGTATCTCAACCTGCGCCGCCGTGTTGTCGTCTACCTTGCGCGCCTTGATTTTTCCCTTCTCGATAGCTTTCAATATAGAGTCTATCAAGGTGCTGGTGGTCTTGCCGTAAGGTATTTCCCTGATTACAAGGGTCTTGCTGTCAAGCTTCTCTATCTTGGCTCTTACCTTAAGCGTGCCGCCGCGCTGGCCGTCGTTATACTTGCTTACGTCGATGCTGCCGCCCGTGGGGAAGTCGGGATAGAGCGTGAACGGCTCGCCGTGAAGGTAGCTTACGGCGGCGTCGCATATTTCGTTGAAGTTGTGGGGCAGTATTTTCGACGACAGGCCTACGGCTATGCCCTCCGCGCCCTGCGCCAAGAGGAGGGGGAACTTGGCCGGAAGCGTAATCGGCTCCTTGTTCCTTCCGTCGTAGCTTAGCTGCCACTCGGTAGTCTTAGGGTTGAAAACCACGTCGAGGGCGAACTTCGACAGCCTGGCCTCGATGTATCGCGGAGCGGCCGCGCGGTCGCCGGTGAGTATGTTTCCCCAGTTACCCTGGCAGTCTACGAGCAGGTCTTTCTGCCCCAGCTGCACTAAGGCGTCGCCTATGGAGGCGTCGCCGTGGGGGTGGAACTGCATCGTGTGGCCCACGATGTTCGCCACCTTGTTATACCGGCCGTCGTCCATGCGCTTCATGGAGTGCAGTATGCGCCGCTGCACGGGCTTCAGTCCGTCCTCTATGTGGGGCACGGCACGCTCCAGTATCACGTAAGAAGCATAGTCGAGAAACCAGCTCTGGTACATTCCGCTAAGGTGATGCACGGCCGAAGCGTCAAACCGGCTGACGGGCTTGTACCCCTCGCCACCGGCCTGTGCGCCGCCATCCTCGGGCTGCACGGCGTCCCCGTCAAGTTCCTCGATGCTCTCGTTGTCCTTTATCTCGTCGTCCATGATGATGTAGTTGTATGTGAAGAAAATGCCGCCGGGCGGCATTAAGCGCGGCGCAGGCTCGTGTCCGCACCGCTTTGCAAGGTACAAAGATAATTCAAATCGGGCAAAATGCAAAATAAAATCGGGCGAAACGAGCGATTATTTTCATTTCCGAGATGATGCCTGTCTTATTCAGATACATCCCGAAAAGCGGAAAAACGCAAAAGAATGGTTTTATTTCAATAAAACGCTATAAAGGTTTTCGCTACGCAAAATTATGTTAACGGAAGCGTGAGCCATAATCACGTTAAGCCCCTGAGAAGGCCGACGGCGCGCACGAGAACGCCGTTCGGCGTGAAAAACGGCGTTTTTCGGCATTCTGCGTATCGTGCTTTATATCAACCACTTACGTTCGAAAGACACTGCACATACGCTCAACAGCCTTGTCAAAGACGGCCTTTCGTGACGCCAAAGACGGTCTTTGGCATCACGAAAGGCCGCCTCCGGCACAGCTTCCGGCGGCCTTCTGAGGTACAAAACAGCATATTTATACATCCAACATACAATATTACGCTGTTTCAGAAGCAAAAAAGCACCTTGCGGCACGCGTCTAAGCGCCCGTCGATTTCTATTTCGACGATTTGCATTGTAAAGAAAAACGAAACGGCAAAAGTTAAATAACGTTTAACAAGAAGTATCTTCCACGGATGCACCCAACGGCTTGCTTCACGGCACAAGCAGCCCACCCACGCCGGCATATACTGCCATGATATACATCACGCAGCACCGCCGGTATGAAAATTATCGCTCGTTTCTCACGCTTTTATTTTGCATTTCCCCCATTTTATATTACCTTTGCACCGCCGTTTCACGAAAGGCGGCACAACAGACATGCGCTTGTGGCGGAATTGGTAGACGCGCCAGACTTAGGATCTGGTGTCTCGCGACGTGTAGGTTCGAGTCCTATCAGGCGCACAGAAAGAAATGCCAAGTGGTTGACAGCAAGCCACTTGGCGTTCTTATTTCCACCAAATCGGCATAAGCCCACGCCAAACGGCACAATCGTAAGCCGCCAAACCTTACCCGGAAAAACAAAAAGGCCGCACCCATTATCACGGATGCGGCCAACGAATTGACTGGTACGGCACCGATACGGGCCGTCATTTCCTCTCGTCTTTCAATACTTTGTCTTGCCTGTTGAAGTACATATAACCTACAACGGCTATCACAATAACCAATATTGACGCTATAACTGCTCCCATAACTATTTCTCCTTTTCTTTTATCATTGACAATCCTACAATCAAAGTAACCAACACCGCCACTACAAGCAGGGCGTAAACATACCACGCCCATTCATCTATACCATTAAATACGGACGACAATAAAATTGCCGTTGCCATATATTTGGCTATATCCATAAGCTATTTGCCCAGTTCCTTCTTCATACTTCGCAAAGTTATACATTATTCCGCAATATACAAAACGGTTGACACAAAATAAACATTTATGGCCGGAAAGAGGCCGGCATATATAATAATGTGTCACAGGCAGGCGCCACTCTGCCTCCGTCAGGCCAACACCCATTCCACCATAGGCGGCAAAGCTTCATGCCGCAGGCCTCGCGCCGTCATACATTTATACTCTTATTTTACAAGCATTTACAAGATTTGGTGCAACAAAGTTTTCCATTTCGGACAACTTTCGGCAAAAAAATTATCGGCAAATTATCCGAAAAGTATTTCTTTTTATCAAAAAATGTTCGTAGCTTTGCACCACATTCAATATACTTTTGTCATCATGGAAAATAAACAAACTTACTCTTACGAGGAAGCATACCAGGCCTCTTTGGCTTACTTCGGCGGCGACGAGCTGGCCGCAAGGGTATGGGTCAACAAGTACGCGCTAAAAGACAGCTACGGCAACCTGTTTGAAAAAACACCGGCCGACATGCACTGGCGCATAGCCAACGAAGTGGCCAGGATTGAAAACAAATACAACAATCCGCTGAAAGCCGAAGAAGTATTTGAGGTTCTCGACCATTTCAGATACATAGTACCGGCAGGCAGCCCCATGACGGGCATCGGCAACAACTACCAGGTGGCATCGCTGTCAAACTGCTTTGTCATAGGCCTTGACGGCGACGCTGACTCATACGGAGCCATACTGCGCATAGACGAGGAGCAGGTACAGCTGATGAAACGCCGCGGAGGAGTAGGCCATGACCTTTCGCACCTGCGTCCCAAAGGCTCGCCGGTAAACAACTCGGCGCTTACTTCGACCGGACTTGTGCCCTTTATGGAAAGGTACAGCAACTCGACACGCGAGGTGGCGCAAGACGGACGGCGCGGTGCGCTGATGTTGTCGGTAAGCATCAAGCATCCGGACAGCGAGGCGTTTATCGACGCGAAGATGACCGAAGGCAAGATAACGGGCGCGAACGTGTCGGTGAAAATCGACGACGAGTTCATGCGCGCGGCCATAGATGACAAGGAATATGTACAACAATTCCCCATTGACAGCGACGAGCCGTTGACAAAAAAGAACATCAGCGCAAAACAGTTGTGGGAGAAAATAGTGCACAACGCATGGAAAAGCGCCGAGCCGGGAGTGCTCTTCTGGGATACCATTCTTCGCGAAAGCATACCCGACTGCTATGCCGACTTGGGCTTCCGCACGGTATCTACAAACCCGTGCGGCGAAATTCCGCTCTGCCCTTACGACTCATGCCGCCTGCTGTCAATCAACCTATATTCATACGTAGTCAATCCGTTCACCGACAAGGCGTACTTCGACTACGACCTGTTCCGCCGCCACGTCGGCCTGGCACAGCGCATAATGGACGACATTGTGGACATGGAGCTTGAGAAAATCGACCTCATAATGGATAAAATCAAGGCCGACCCGCAGAGCGACGAGGTGAAATTCACCGAGTATCACCTGTGGGAAAAGATTAAGGACAAGAGCGGAAAAGGCCGCCGTACGGGCGTTGGTATAACGGCCGAAGGCGACATGCTCGCCGCCATGGGGCTGCGTTACGGTACGCAGGAGGCTACCGACTTCTCCGTTGAAGTGCATAAGACGCTCGCCCTCGCGGCATACCGCTCGTCTGTAACCATGGCAAAGGAGCGCGGCGCTTTCGCCGTGTACGACGCCAAGAGAGAAGAGAACAACCCCTTCATCAGCCGTTTGCGCGAAGCCGACCCCGAACTTTATGCCGACATGGTGAAGTATGGAAGGCGCAACATAGCCTGCCTCACCATCGCTCCCACCGGCACAACGAGCCTCATGACGCAGACCACGAGCGGCATAGAGCCCGTGTTCATGCCCGTGTACAAACGCCGCCGCAAGGTCAACCCCAACGATACAGATGTGCATGTGGACTTCGTTGACGAAGTGGGCGACTCGTTCGAGGAGTACATCGTCTACCACCGAAAGTTCATCGAATGGATGAAAATAAATGGCATAGACACAGACAAGCGTTATACCCAGGACGAAATAGACCAGCTTATTGCACGCTCACCTTATTATAAAGCCACCGCCAACGATGTTGACTGGCTCATGAAGGTGCGTATGCAGGGCGCCATCCAGAAGTGGGTGGACCACAGCATCAGCGTGACAATCAACCTTCCCAACAACGTTGACGAGGCTCTTGTCAACCGCCTGTACGTAGAAGCCTGGAAGTCGGGCTGCAAGGGATGCACCGTTTACCGTGACGGCTCGCGCTCGGGAGTGATGCTTTCAGTCGAGAAGAAGAAGGAAAAAGGAGGCGAGGAAATAACCACGCAGCAGCAACTGCCGCCCTGCCGCCACCCCGAAGTTACCGAAGTAAGGCCGAAAGAGCTTGAATGCGACGTGGTAAGGTTCCAGAACAACAAGGAGAAATGGGTCGCTTTCGTAGGCTTGCTGGACGGCTATCCGTACGAAATCTTTACTGGATTGCAGGACGACGAGGAGGGCATCGTATTGCCGAAGACCGTCACCAAAGGCAAAATCATCAAGCAACCTAATGAAGACGGAAGCAAACGCTACGACTTCCAGTTCGAGAACAAGCGCGGATACAAGACCACCGTTGAGGGACTTAGCGAGAAGTTCAACCCCGAATACTGGAACTACGCCAAACTAATTTCCGGCGTACTGCGCTACCGTATGCCTATCGAGCATGTGATAAAGCTTGTTAGCTCGCTCCAACTTAAGAGCGAAAGCATCAACACTTGGAAGAACGGCGTAGAACGTGCGCTAAAGAAATATATCACCGACGGCACCGAGGCAAAAGGCCAGAAATGCCCTGCCTGCGGACAGGAGACACTTGTTTACCAGGAAGGATGCCTCATCTGCAAGAACTGCGGAGCGTCAAGGTGCGGATAAAAAGACAATTAAGAATGAAGAATTAAGAGTTAAGAAAACATGCTTTACACATTATTTACACAATGGCAATGGCGTTTTTCTTAATTCTTAACTCTTAATTCTTAATTAAACACACGTTTGCAATGAAACTTTTATCCAGCTACGTATGCCTCAACAAGCTGCGCTTCCATGCCCGCCACGGAGTTTTGCCGCAGGAAAGGGCAACCGGCGGCGAGTTTGTTGTAAGCATACGTGCCAAATACTTGTTTGACAAAGCGTTGCAAAGCGACGATGTCAACGACACGCTGAACTACGCCGAGATGTTTGAAATCATAAATAAGGAGATGCAGACGCCGTCCTGCCTGCTCGAGCATGTTGCAGGCAGGATTGGCCAAAGCATTCTTGAGAAGATGCCTATGATTGAGACCCTCGACGTAACACTTGAAAAAATCAACCCTCCTATGGGCGCAGATGCCGAAAGCGCATCGGTCGAGCTACACTTAATAAATGATAAAACTTTTTGACAGTTGGCAGTTTTTTGAAGACAAAAAGCTACCTTTGCAACCGTAAAAGAGCACTCATGAGCAAAAAGTCGATACTCATTTTACTGGCATTAGTCTTTTTCTCCGCCGTCGCATTCAGTGCGGACAAACGCTTCACGCTCGTCATCGATGCCGGACACGGCGGCCATGACTCAGGCGCAAAGGGTGCATTCTCTTACGAAAAAAACATCAACCTCAATGTAGCCTTGGCCTTCGGCCGTTACGTCGAGCGGTATTGTCCTGACGTAAAGGTTGTATACACAAGAAAGACCGACGTGTTTGTGCCGTTGCACAAACGCGCTTCGATAGCCAACAAGAACAAGGCCGACGTCTTCATATCAATCCATACAAACGCACTTCCGAAAGGACACATCGCCCGCGGACTGGAGACTTACACGATGGGTATGCGCCGTTCGGACGAGAAACTGAGTGCGGCAAAGCGCGAAAACTCCGTCATCATGATAGAGGAAGACTACAAGGAACATTACGAGGGGTACGACCCGAACTCGCCTGAAAGCACAATCATGTTCGAGTTCATGCACGACAAGAACATGTCGCGCAGCGTGGAGCTGGCCCAATATGTGCAAAGCAGCGTATGTTCCATAGCCAAACGGCAGAACAAGGGCGTCAAGCAAGACGTATTCCTGGTGCTGCGCGAGACCTCGATGCCGGCCTGTCTCATCGAGCTTGGCTTCATAACGACACCGGACGAGGAGAAGTTTCTCAACAACAAGTCGAACATCGACAAGATGGCAAGGGGTATTTACGAGGCGTTTGCCAAATACAAGGACAAATATGACAAGGACATTACGGTGCCATACAAGGCCGGAAAGAGCCGCATAGCCGACATTCCAGACGTCGTTCCCGAAGAAACGGACATACAGGACACCCGTAACGAAGACACACGCGAAGACAAGAACGACACAGACAAGGCAGCAACGGAAAAGAAAGAAAAAGCCGACGCCAGGCAAGAGACCGCAGGCAAGCCCGTATTCAAAATCCAGATTATCGCCAGCAGCAAGCGCCTTGCACAAGGCAACAGCCACTTCAAAGGGCTTGACGGCATTGACTTTTACGAAGAAGGAGGCCTGTACAAATATACATACGGCGCATCCGCCGACTACAACGAGATTTACCGTCTGCGCAAAACGATACTCGACAAGTTTCCCGAGGCGTTCATCATTGCCTTCAAGGACGGCGAGAAGATGAACGTAAACCAAGCGATACGTGAGTTTAAGTCAAAATAAAACATTGCAATATGAAGTTTTTTAACAAAGAAGTCAAGATAGCCTTGGTGGCGATATGCGGTTTGGTAATCCTGTTCTTCGGGATGAACTTCCTCAAAGGGCTAAACCTTTTCTCGTCAAGCAACAAATATCTCATATCCTTCAAGGACATCAGCGGCCTGGCGGTATCAAGCCCCATCTATGCCGACGGATATAAAGTGGGCGTGGTGAAGAACATCATCTACGACTACAACAACACCGGCGGCACGGTGGTAGAGGCCGAAATCGACAACCGCCTGCGCATTCCGAAAGGGAGCAGCGCCGAGATTGTAAGCGACATGCTGGGCAACGTGAAGGTAAACCTGCTGCTGGCGACAAATCCGCGCGAGCGCGTCAACCCCGGCGAGACCATCCAGGGAGGCATCAACGACGGCGCGCTCGGACAAATGAAGAACATGTTGCCAACGGTAATGCAAATCCTGCCGAAAGTAGACTCCATCGTGACAAGCGTCAACATGCTGCTGGCCAATCCGGCAATAGCCCAGTCGCTGCAAAACGTGGAGGCCGTTACGGGCAACCTAACCGTCACCACACGCCGCCTGAACAACCTGCTCGCAACACTCGAAGGCAGCGTGCCGGGCATGATGACGCGCACCGACAGCATACTGCACAACGCCAACACGCTGACGAAAAACCTCAACCAGATTGACGTGGCGGGCACCGTGGCACGCGTGGACGAGACACTTGCCAACGTAGAGAAGTTTACCGAGCAGCTTAACAACAACCAAGGCACACTCGGACTGCTCATGCGCGACCCGGCGCTTTACAACAACCTGAACAGCACCATGCGCTCGGCCGACTCGCTGCTAATCGACCTCAAGGCGCACCCGAAACGCTACGTACACTTCTCCCTGTTCGGAAGAAAAGACAAATAAACAACCGTTCCCGTAACTCATTGACATACAATGCGTTGTAAAAGGCCGTCTTTTGCATTGCGAAAGACGGCCTTTTAGCGTGCAATTCACGGCCTTTCGGAATACAAATTGCCATATTTTACAAAACAGCCGGCCAGCAACCGCCTACGCAAAAACCGTCAGGCACCATCCAGACTACATCAAAACGTCAACCGAAAGCATTAATTTAAAAATCATCTAAATAGCGAACGCGCGGCCGCAGAAGTAACAAATACACGCGGAAAGTGCATTCGCACACAGCTTTGCGGACACATGGCGAACACCTGCAAGCCAACGCCCGAAATCTGCCACACCGTCCATAAATCGCTATTTTACAAGCACTTGCAATTATGCAAGCACAAATATTACATTACGATGACAACAATCGCCATAAAGTGCCGTAACACTGACATTTACGAAAAACGGCATCCTACATACAAAAACATTTATTTGCCCGTCTCAATAATTTTTACGAAATTTGCAAACGCTTTCAGGCAAAGCGCAGAAAGACATGTTCATAATCTTCCTCTGAAATGGTAAACAACCCTACGGCACTTTGGGACAAATGCCTTTTGCTCATAAAGGAAAATGTCTCAGAACAGCAGTTCAACGCATGGTTCAGGCCAATCGCCTTCGAATCATTCCACGAAGCAGGCAGGACACTCATACTTCAAGTGCCCAGCAACTTCTTCGTGGAGTACCTCGAAGAGAACTATGTAGGCCTGCTCACCAAAGTGCTGACAAAATATTTCGGCGCAGGCATAAGGCTCAACTACCGCATAATGGTGGACAAGACACACAAAATAACGCAGGAAGTAGAGCCTGAGCCGATAGCTGACATAGACAAGACGACACGCCGCACGACACGCATCAACCAGTCGCCGACGGTGCTCGACGCCGCCAAACCGCAGGACATCGACTCGCAGCTGGACCCGCGCCACACCTTCGCCAACTACATAGAGGGCGACAGCAACAAGCTGCCACGCTCCGTCGGGCTGTCAATAGCCGAGCATCCCAACTCGACACAGTTCAACCCGATGTTCATCTACGGCCCGTCCGGATGCGGAAAGACGCACCTAATCAACGCCATCGGCGTGCGCACCAAGGAGCTTTATCCGCAGAAGCGCGTGCTGTACATCAGCGCGAGGCTGTTCCAGGTGCAATATACCGACGCCGTGCTGAAGAACTGCACAAACGACTTCATCAACTTCTACCAGACCATCGACATGCTCATCGTCGATGACATACAGGAGTGGGTGTCGGCAACGAAGACGCAGGAGACGTTTTTCCACATCTTCAACCACCTCTTCCGCAACGGCAAACGCATCATACTGGCGTGCGACCGGCCGCCCGTAGACCTGCAAGGCATGAGCGACCGCCTGCTGACACGCTTCAGCTGCGGCCTCATAGCGGAGCTTGAGAAGCCCAACGTACAGCTCTGCGTCGACATACTCAACAGCAAAATAAAGCGTGACGGGTTGCACATACCCGAAGAAGTGGTACAGTTCATCGCGCAGACAGCCAACGGAAGCGTGCGCGACCTGGAAGGAGTAATCAACTCGCTGCTGGCTTTCTCCGTGGTGTACAACTGCAAAATCGACATGCGTCTGGCCGAAAGGGTTATAAAGCGCGCCGTAAAAATAGACAACGAACCGCTCACTATGGACGACATCCTCGACACCGTTTGCAACCATTTCAACGTAACCACCACGGCCGTAATGAGCCGCAGCCGCAAGCGCGACTACGTTGTGGCGCGCCAAGTGTCGATGTATCTCGCGCAGAAATACACCAAGATGCCTGCCTCGAGGATAGGAAAGCTCGTCGGCGGACGCGACCACTCCACCGTAATTCACAGCTGTTCGCAAGTGGAGACACGACTGAAAATAGACAAGATGTTCAGCAGCGAGGTACAAAGCATCGAAAACTCGTTCAAGCTGAAGAGATAAGACAAAAGGATGCCGCTTGCAAGCGGCATCCTTTTTTATTGCATACAAAACAACATGACTTACACCCTTGCAATATGAAATGCCGTTTTTCATAATGTAAAAGACGGCATTTCAGCGCACAAAAGGTGGCCTTTTACACGGTAAAAGGCCACCTTTTGCATTGCGTTTTGCCGCAGTTGAAAACCGTAATTGCGGCAGGCAATTTGGTTACAGACTGAAACTGAACCGCGCCCAGGCCTTGTTTTATTGGCCGTCACATGACCATGTTAAGATACCGTGACAGCTCAACGAGCGTGTCAAAACGCTTGATGTCCGCATTTGAAGCGTCATGCCGCCTGCTTTTCATGCGCCCTTCCACAACAGCCTTGAACATATTTTTGATTATTTCATTGGTGTTTTCAAGTGCATAAGACCGTCCTTCCAGTTGTGAAATTATTTCGTCTGTAAACGACCTTGACAGGAAATCGACTCCTGCAAAGTCAAGAACTACCGTATCAGAAGCAGGAATG